>JBCCVP010000082.1:0-20582 GCA_039195135.1 Pseudomonadota bacterium
AACCCCTGCCCGCCGAACTCCGGGGATTTGGCCAGCCCCACCCAGCCACCTTCGGCCAGCAGCTGATGGGCCTCATGCCAGCCCGGCGGCGTCACAACCTTGCCGTCTTTCAGCACGGCGCCCTGCTGGTCGCCCACCGTATTCAGCGGCGTGAGGCTTTCCCGGGCCAGCCGGGCCGCCTCCTCGAGGACCGCTTCCGCGACGCTTGCGTCGAACTCCTCGTTGCCGGGCATGGCCGCGATTTCGCCGTAATCGGCCACCGCTTCCAGCGTGAACAACATGTCGTCAATCGGAGCGTCGTAGGGCATGGATAGGCACCTTGCAGAAGTGAACGGCCACATTATGCGCGTTCGTCGCGTGCTTCAAAACGCCGATTTCTTGTGCGCATCGCTGCGGGTGCTTCGACAATGGCTGCATTTGTTTCCTCCGCGACGGAGGCCCAGCCATTGGGTATGCTTGGATCCGCGGTCAAAAAGACTCAGAACTCGCCGAGAAGGGAGCCGCCGGAGCCATGAAAACCCTTGCCAATATCGTGACCGGATTTGTTGCCCTGAGCCATGTCGGCATCCTGGTGCTGGAGATGTTTTTCTGGGACCACCCGGTGGGACGCCGGATTTTCCAGATGACGGAAGAGGTGTCGGCGGCCTCCGCTACCCTGGCTGCCAACCAGGGCCTGTATAACGGCTTTCTGGCGGCGGGCCTGCTTTGGGGGCTGCTGGCCGGGCGTCGAGACGTGAAGCTGTTTTTTCTCGGCTGCGTGGTGGTGGCCGGCATCTTCGGTGGCCTGACGGCGAAAACCAGCATCTTGTTTACGCAGGGACTGCCCGCGCTGATCGGGTTTGTGCTGGTCTGGTTCGCTGAAAAGGCCAACCAGAATCCGCAGCCTGACAATGGCTAGCCCGCGACTCATCGCCGGTGGAATCAGACACCACTCCGCGGCCGCTTGAGGTCCTTGCGCCGACGACGCCGCTCGCCGAAGTGGTGTCGGTGCTGCGGCGCGACGGTGGAGTGATCCTGGATGAAGTGCTTGCCGATACCCTGCTGGATGCGGTGAAGGCAGATCTCGCGCCGCATTTCGAACGCGAGGGTAACCGTTTCCAGAATGACTTCAACGGTTATCTCACGCGGCGCCTGAGCGCCCTGCTGGCCCTGTCGCGGAACGCGGCAGAGCTGATCGCCGAACCGACGGTTTTAAACGTCGTCGACGCCGTGCTGAGTCCGCACTGCCACTGCTATCGGCTGGGCAGTGCCACGGCTATCGAGATTCTCCCGGGCGAGGCTGCGCAGGAACTTCACCAGGACGACGAGTTTTATCCCACTCGTATTCCCGGACTGGAGTATCAGGTAGGTGTGATGTGGGCGCTGGATCCATTCACCCGGGAAAATGGCGCAACCCGCCTGATCTGCGGCAGCCACTGGACCGGGAAACACGCCGGGGATGCATCCCGGGAGCCTGCGCAGGCGGTGATGAACCGGGGCTCTGCGCTGATCTACTTTGGCTCCACGCTACACGGCGGCGGCCCCAACCGGTCTGCGGTCCCGCGGGCGGGGCTGATCAATACCTACGCGCTGGGGTGGCTGCGTCAGGAAGAAAATCAATACCTTGCGGCGCCTCGGGCGGTCGCCGACAGCTATCCGGAACATGTGCGGCGGCTGATGGGCTACCAGGCCCACGGTCGGTTTCTGGGGGTTTACCCCGGCGACCCGGACGATCGGTGGTATGACGCCTGAGCGGGCAGGTTGCAACAACCGTCCGTCGGCGTAGATCGCCATTGGCCTCCGGGTTAAAGCTTTCCGAGGTTATACATGTCGCCGACGCACCACCAGCGACCGTCCCGACGTTCCCACAGAAACAGAATCGCAAAGCTGAAGGGCTCTGCCTCGGGATCGTCCGGCGTCACGTAGAAGTTGGCCCAGTCCCAGCCGGTGTTGCCTTCCACGTGGGTCCGTTTCGACTCGATGCGCACCTCGCTGCCCGGCACCACCTCGTGGTAGATCGGCCTAAGCGCTTCCCGGCCGGCGTGGGGCTTGCCTTCGTTGTCCACGGAGAATACGTCCGGTGCGTAGAACTCATCCACGACCAGATCCGGATTGTCTTCGGCAAACGCACGCACCTTAAGGTCGTAGCGTTCCTTGATGGCCGCCTTAAAGTCGTCCAGCTCCGACGCGGACGCCAGCGTCGGCAGCAGCACCAGCAAGGCAATAGCGGTTCCCAACAAAGTGATCTTCTTCATCCTGGCCTCCATGGTCAGATTTCCAGCAGCTGGGCGGCAGCCCGCTCCCCTTCGGCGGTGGCGCCTTCCCACATCTGCGCACCCTCCAGCTCTGCGTGGGCAAAACGAATTCGGCCGTAGCCTTCCCGAATAACATCCCGAGGCGCCGGCTTGCCGTCGGTGCCGAAAAAGAAGTTTGGGGGGCAAACCACGTAGGCATGGCCCCAGCGATTGGCCACGAGCCCTGCGATATCCCGTTTGGCATCAAAGCCGTAGTCGGCAAACATCTTAGTGAACTGGGTGCGCACGGCGGTTTCAATTTCGTTGAAGCTCATATTGAACAGGCTCATGCGAGCCGCGACGGTCTGCTGTTCCACCGGCAGGCCGGGCAGGCAGAAGGAGTTGTACATGGTG
Source organism: Pseudomonadota bacterium (assembly GCA_039195135.1). Taxonomy (GTDB): domain Bacteria; phylum Pseudomonadota; class Gammaproteobacteria; order Xanthomonadales; family SZUA-38; genus JANQOZ01. The sequence continues at coordinate 2,628 of JBCCVP010000082.1, forward strand.
AGCACAATGGGCTTGGACGGATCCAGCGGCATCGGTTCCTTGCCATCGATGATCATCTGCCGGCGCAGCGAGAAGAACCAGCCGAAACCCTCAAACCAGCGCACGGCGCTGGCGCCCAGCTTTTCCAGGAACTTCCAGTTGCGAAGCGCCACGTTCACGGTGCAGATCGGCGCGTGCATAAACGTGTCCATCGCTGACCGCATGTGGGTGGGTAGATCACTCAGGATCCGCTTGTTCGAGTGCTGCTGGCCCGCGAGCACCACCTTTTTGCCCCGCACCCGGCTGAGCTGACCGTCTTTGTGGTAGGTCAGCAGCACCTGGTCGGCCGAGTCCGCCGGGCCGTCGTGGTGGATATCCACCACCATGGATGAAAGGCGCATGCGAACGTTGTGGGTGGACTGGTCGAGCTTGTCGAACTGCACCGGCTCAAACAGCACGTCGTTCAGTTTCATGCCTCCGCGGATGGCGCCGGGAATCAGATTCTTCACGATATAGCGAAGCTGCCCGGTATTGCCGCCGGGCCAGCTGGCAAGCCAGACGTCGTCGGTGACGTCACCCAGGCCCATATACCGGTCGTAGGCGTTAACGCCGGGCTGGAGGAACCGGTAGGCGGAGTAGGCGGAGGCCACGTCGGTACCCAGGCCGCAGCCCATCGCCGCCATCTGCGGGTTGAGATAGGTGGCGACATCGCTGTGGATGTCCATCACTTCGCTTAGAAACTTCTGGTAGGTGATGGAATCCAGCCACTGTTCCCAGTCGTCCCGGCGCGGCGGCTGGCGAAACGTCTCCATCCAGATCATGTCGAATTTCTGCTGATCTGGAATCGGCGCGTCTTTAAACCGCGACTGCCAGGGGTTGTGCACAAACCCGTGGTTTTCGTAGTAGTAGGCCAGATCCGCCTTTTCCCACTGGATATGCATGGGGCCATACACGTCCTCCGGAATGCGCAGCGCTTTGGCCATGCCCTCCGGGTCCTGCCATTCAAACTGCTCCGGCAGGCCCAGTTCCCGCCAGAGCGGCGCACCAAACCCGGCGTCGATGGCCTCCTGTATGGGATAGACATTGCCGTTGGAGCCCTGGGGCCCCCAGAGGCGATAGCCGTCCACCTCAAACTCGTTCTGCTTTGCCTCGCCGCCGAAGATGGCATGCATCTCCAGAATCAGGATCTTGGCGTTGGGCTGTTCCTTGTGGAATCGAAGCGCCGCGGCCAGGCCGGCAAAGCCGGCGCCCACCACCACGAGATCGTAGGTCTCGCCCGTCTCCGTCGCCGCGGCGACGCGCTTACCAAAGTCGCCGTTGCGCACGGTATGGGCCACGTTAGCGTCGACGTGGGTGTTGCCGTTGGCGCCCGCGTAGTCCCCCACGCCGCCCGGGCCGGTCCAGCGCTCGTCCAGCGCGTTCAGCGGCAGCGGCATGGTGCGGCCGAGTTTGAAGGCGTCACTGCCACCGGGGCCACCGGGGCCACCGGGGCCACCGGGGCCGCCCTGGGCCATGGCCGGGGCGTGGGCCCCCAGGAGCGCACCGCCGGCGCCCAGCAGGGAGCTGCCGACAAAGTCGCGGCGAGTAATGTTGGCATCCAGGCCCAAGGCCCGGGACTCTTTTTTGCTCGGCTTGTCAGCCATGGCGGGTTCCCCTGGACAGCGTTTCGAGGGGCCAGTATATTTATTTTTGGTCGAATGACCAAATAAATTGCCCAAGTAACCAGATCAGACCGAAGCCATGGCTCAGACCGAACTCAAAACCCGCACCGGAACAGCCACCCGGCGGGGCGGCCAGCGAAAAGCTGAACTGATCGTGGCCGCCGCCCGGGAAGTACTGCGCCACAAAGGCTCCGCCGGGTTTTCTCTGCGGGCGGTGGCGGACGCGGCGGGGGTTCGCCTCGCCAACGTTCAGTACTACTTTCCCCAGCGGGAAGATCTGGTTCGCGCGCTGTTTGCGGCGGTTGCGGATGAATACGAAACGCTATACAAAACGGCGCTGGCGCAGGTGTCGGACTGCCCCCGAAAGCGCATGGAGGCGGTGCTGCGGCTGAACTTCAGCAATATCTGCGAGCCCGAAACGCGGCACTTTTTTCTCCAGCTCTGGGCGCTGTTGGACCGGCTGGATGCAGACGATGGTCCGCTGCTACGCAAGTTCTATCACTACGACATCGATCAGCTCAAAAGACACATCCGGGCCCTGGATCCCGGTGCTGCGGAAAGTGACCTTGAGATCCGAGCGAATCTCCTGGCCGCTCTGATTGAAGGGTCCATGGTGGTCTGGGGCAATCAGCCCGACCCCCGCCAGCGCAAACGCCTTGTTGACGGTGCGGTGACCCAGGCCTGGTTGATCGTCTCGCCGAACTAGCGCCGGTGCGGGCGCAGGTTAGTCGCGCCGCAGTCGGGCGTTCGACGCGAGCGGCGAGGGGAGCCGGGCGCCGATCCAGGTGGAAGACGCGACAAACGTGATCAGCACGGTGATCTGAATCAGATTCGCGGCCTGCTCGCCGATAAAGTTCGTTTCCAAGGCGAGCACGGCAATCAGCAGGGCAAATTCGCTGGCCTGGCCCAGGCGAGTGCCCACCTCCCCGGCCAGTTTTGCGTCCTCGCCCTGACGCTTGAGTAGAAAACGAAACACCGTAGGCTTGGCGAGCAGCAGGATCGAGGCCAGCAGCAGCGCCGGCAGCGCAATATCGGCCGCGCCCTTAAGGTCGAGCCCGGCGCCGACGGAAAAAAAGAAAACAATCAGAAAAAAATCGCGCACCGGTTTCAGGTTTTGCACGATAAATAGTGCCGCCGGACTTTGCGCCAGCGCAACGCCGGCGACAAACGCGCCGATCTCGTGGGAGAAGCCGATCATATGAGCGAGGTGGGCGATCCCCAGGCACCAGCCGAGGGCCACCAGAAAAAGATACTCGTGAATGCTGTCAAAGCGCACCATCAGGGGCCGCAGCAGCCAGCGCTCCCCGGCGAGCACGGCGCCGGCCAATAGCGGCAGCGTCAGCAGCGTGCGACCCAGCTCCAGCCCGAGGTTGGTACCCCGTCCATAGCTCTCAAGCACCAGGAGCACCAGCACCGCCAGGATATCCTGCAGCAGCAGAATGCTGATGATCATCTTGCCTTTGTGGCGGTGGTGCAGCTGCGTCGTGGGCAGCAGCTTGACCCCGATCACCGTGCTGGAAAACATCATGGCCGCGCCTACCAGCAGACTCTCGCCGGTGGGAAGCCCCAGCGCCAGCGCGGCGACAAATCCAAGCGCCGCGAAGATTGCTGACGACAGAAACGTCACCACCGTCACCTCGCCCAGGCGGCGCACCAGTTCCTGCGGGTGAAGATCCAGGCCGAGCAGAAACAGCAGGAACACAACCCCGATATGCGCCATCTTGGCGAACAGGGCCGGGTCCGCGACGGCATCCGCGCCCCAGGGTCCGAGCAAAACCCCGAGGGCAATGTAGGCAACCAGCAGCGACTGGCGAAGGTATATGGCGGCCGTAGCCAGCACCGCGGCACCGGCAAAAATCAGGACGATGGAGAAGAAAATGGGGTCCTGGGCCATCGTTTGAGCTTATCACCCCCAATCCCTGCACCGCCGAGCCGGTCGTCAGACGTGCGACCGGCAGGTATGCTGCGCGCTGCTTTCAACCGAACCCGCTTTGGCGGCCGTCCCCGCCGGGGTTGTGCGCGTCCCGGTACTACGTTTTGAACAGAGCCTTTCTTCTATACCTCGCGTCGCAGGTGCTGGCGACGCTGGCCTCCACCATGCTGTCGGTAGCGGTGGGCTGGCATATTTATCAGGCTACGGGCGATCCTTTTGACCTGGCCCTCGTTGGCCTGATGCAAATCCTGCCCATCGCCGGCCTGTTTATCGTGTCGGGCTGGGTGGTGGACAACCTCCAGCGCAAGTACATCCTCATCGCCTGCGTGGCGCTGCAGAGCGTGGTGCTGGTGGGGCTGGCCGTCAGCCTCGGTAGCGATGAGTTCAGCCCAGTGCAGGTTTTTGGTCTGCTGTTTCTGAACGGCGTGGCGCGGGCTTTTCAGATGCCCGCGTCCCAGTCCGTACTCCCCGGCATCGTGTCGCAGGAATATCTGTCCCGGGCGGTGGCCATCAGTAGTACCGTCTGGACCGCCGGCGGCACCGCCGGCCCCTTTGTAGCGGGCTTTCTGGTGGCCTGGCTGGACACGCATATCTACTGGCTTCTGGCGCTGCTGACCGGAACCGCCGGCGTGCTCTTTGCGTTCCTGCCGGCGCTTACCGTTCGCCGGCCCAGCGGTCGCGGTATGGCGCAGCTGCTGGAGGGGGTTCGCTATGTCTGGCGCAATCCCCTGGTGCTGCCCGCCATTTCCCTGGACCTGCTGATTGTGCTCGTCGGCAGCGTGGTTGCCCTGCTGCCGATCTACGCCTCGGACGTGCTCAACCTGGGGCCCGAGGCGCTGGGCCTGATGCGGGCCATGCCCGCCGTCGGTGCCCTCCTCGCCGGCATTGTGCTGACGCGGCTGCCGCCGGTGCGCTCCACCGGCACGCTGTTGTTTGTGTCCCTCGCGATATTCGCCATGTCGATTATTGTTTTTGCTCTGTCCGGCAGCCTCTGGCTGAGCCTTGCCGCGTTGTTTGTCTACGGCGCATCGGACATGGTCAGCGTCAACGTCCGTCTTACGACGATTCAGCTTGCCACGCCGGACGATCTGCGGGGTCGGGTGAACTCCGTCAACTCCCTGTTCATTTCAACATCGAACGACGTCGGCGATTTTCGCGCTGGTGCCGTCGCTGCGCTGATCGGGCCGGTGGCCACCGTGACGCTGGGAGGTGTGATGGCCATCGGCGTGGTCGTAGCGGGCTACGCGCTGGCGCCGGCCCTGCGCCGGCTGGATCGGATTACCGATGCAAAGACCGCCTCCGAGACGTCCGCGGAACCAACCGCCAGCTGAGTCAGCGATCCCGCGCGCTCATCCGCTGGAGCTCGCGCTGCTCGTAGGCGCGCGCCGCGACGCGGCGCAGCCAGGCAAAGATGACAAACAGGCCGGTGCCACCCAGCAGCAGCGTATAGGTCACGTTGTAGCCCTGCTGCTGGTTGGTGGCCACCAGGCCAACCGCGATGGCGGCGATGCCAAAACCTGCCAGCGCCCAACAGCTTGCCAGGACAAACGAGCGGGCCATGCCGCGGCTGCACAGAACGCCTAACAGTGCCCCAAAGAGGCCCACGGCGACGCCGGCGATGCCACCCCAGAGGCCCAGCTCCGCGTCGCTCCACCAGGCATCATCGCCGGCACCCCAAGGCCGCCAAATGAGTCGGCTCGGCGCAATTCCGGCGCCGCCAGGGTCAGGGTGCTGTTGGGCGCCAGATACACGGTGACGGTGATCGCTCCGTCGGCATGCCGGGCAACCCTCGAATCATCGCTGTCCCACGCGAGCTCCTGGCCAGCTGTCGGCAGTGCGGCAATTGTCAGGCAAAACCATGGAGGCAAGGTCCATTTCATGAGCGTTTCTCCTGTTCGGCGCGATAGGCGGCCAGCAGCGTGTCAAACAGATCACGGTCAAGCCGCCCGTCGGCAAAGCCAGCGCGCAGGGTCTGCTCAAACCCCGACGCATCCGCGCTTTCAATGAGGTTGATCTTGTCGATCAGCCGGTCGAGACGCAGGCGAATCGTCGGGTAACTGTGCCGTCTACCTACCGCATGAGTAGTTGGCCCAAAACGTGCGCAGCTGCGCCGATTTTCTCCGCCGCAATTTTCGAGTTCCGCCAAATTTTCGCGCGACTCGCGCCGGGATCCGTGCGGCGCTAACGGAAATTCAATGACTTGCGTGAGTGGCATGGTTCCTGCGTGCATCTCCGAACAAACATATGGAGAAAACCATGAGCGAACTCAGACTGAAGGTGGGCCACCGACCCTGGATGCAAGGCAATGTGGTGCTTCCCCGGGGGGTGCTTAGCGGCGGTCCGCTAGCGGCGGTGGATCAGGTCAATCGACGGGAGGTACTGGACTGCCTGCCAGGGCTTGCCGAGCAAGGCTGGCCACATAGGCCTGAATAGCCTTTACATCCGGGTCGCTCAGAGTGTCGGCGAAGCTCGGCATACCGTTGGGCTCGAGGATGCCGCCAAGCACAATCTCGCCGAACAGCTGATGTTTGGCCTCCGTTAGGCGCCGAAGATCCGGCAAGAGCGGGGTGCTGCCGTAAAATCCGTGGCAAGCACCACAGTTGATGTTGTAAAGACTCTTACCCTGCGCCAGGAATTCCCCTCCCGACCAAGCCAACTCGGGTGCATAGAACGGTAAGGGTGGAGGACGCTTCGCCGGCATCGGCACGGGGCCGCCGTCGAGCTTGAACACCAGCAGCCGGCCACTGTTTACATACGTCATCGCCGCTTCGGTGCCCTGCATGGTGTTAAACGCCGGGCCGCCCCAGCCGGCCGCCAGCGCCACATACTGCTCCCCATCGATGGCGTAGGTGATCGGCGGAGCGATGATCCCCGTGCCGGTTGGAATAGCATTGAGCGTGTCGCCGCTGCGGTCATCCAGCACCAGCAGTTCCCCGGCCGCCGTGCCGTAAAACACGAGCCCTCCGGCGGTGGATAAAACGCCGCCGTTCCAGATCAGGAGCGATGGTTTCTGCCACACCAGCTGCTGGCGGACCGGATCCCAGGCTTTGATGTGGCCCTGCGTGTCCGGCACTTTTGCGTCGCCGACAAGCTCCTCCAGATTGTCGACCCCGTAGGTAAACCACTTGTCGTCTTCCGGGGTAAACACCCAGCCGATATCCCGGCTGGGTATGTACACCAGGCCGGTGGCCGGGCTGTAGGACATGGGCTGCCAGTTGTGGCCGCCGGCCGGAGAGGGGAACACGTAGGCGTCGCGTTCTTCGTTGTATTCGCCAAGGCCGGTTTCCACCGGTCGGCCGCTTTCCGGGTCGATATGGCTGGCCCAGTTCACGTGCACAAACGGCTCGGCGGAGATCAGCTCACCGGTGATCCGATCCAGCACGTAGAAAAAGCCGTTCTTCGGCGCCTGCATCAGTACCTTGCGCGGCTCGCCGTTGATCGTCAGTTCCGCCAGCGTGATCTGCTGCGTCGCGGTGAAGTCCCAGTTGTCGCCGGGCGTGGTCTGGTAGTGCCAGCGCAGCTCTCCGGTGTCCGGATTGAGGGCCAGGATCGTGGCAAGAAACAGATTGTCGCCGCCTCCGCCGCTGCGCTTGTCCCGGGACCACGGCGAGCCGTTGCCGGTGCCGACATAGAGCAGGTTTTCCTCCGCGTCGTAAGCCATGGAGTCCCACGCCGTGCCGCCTAAGCCGCTCCAGTCCTCCACGCCTTTCCACGTTGCCGCGGCCTGCCGGAGTTCCGGGTGCTCAAACGGCTGTTCTGGGTCGCCCGGCACGGTGTAGAAGCGCCAGGCGAGCTGGCCATTGCTGATGCGATAGGCGCTGACGTAACCGCGAACGCCAAACTCCGCCCCGCCGTTGCCGATGATCACCTTGTCTTTCACGATCCGCGGAGCGCCGGTGATGGAGTACCAGCGGCTGCGATCGATGAGCGTGTCCACCTCCCAGACCGGGGTGCCCGAGGCACGATCGAGGGCGATCAGGCGCCCATCCAGCGTGCCGAAGAGCACCCGATCCTCCCACACCGCCACGCCGCGATTCACCACGTCGCAGCACAGGCGGCGGGCCCATGATCGGGGTACCTGCGGATCGTAGCGCCAGCGCACCTCGCCGCTGACCGCATCCACCGCCAGCACCCGGGACCAGGTGCTGGTGAGGTACAGCGTGCCGTCGACCATGATCGGCGTGGCTTCCACACCGCGTCGCGAATCGAGCGGCAACTCGAAGGCCAGCCCGAGCCGGTCGACGTTACCTCGGTTGATCAGATCCAGCGAAGAGAAGCGCTGTTCGCCGCGATCGTTGCCGTGCAGCGGCCACTCCACCGTCTGAGTTGTTGCGGTTGAGGTGTCGGATACAGGGGCTTGCCCGGTCGGCTCAGCTGTTTCGGGTGCCGGCGCCTCACTGCAGGCGCCGAGGGTGAAACACAAGGCGATCAGGCTGAGACGAACTGGCCAGAAAAGAGAGTCAGAACCGCGGTTCATTGTTATGAAGCCCGAACGCCAGTTGGCAGCAATGTAGCGCAGGCGTCGGGCCGCTGCCAGCGCAGTGCTGGGGGGCTATTTCATCGGCTGTCGGCGCCCCTTGACGGACATGGCACCCCCGGCCGCGAGCATACAGGCCAGCATCACGCCGGACTTCAGGAGCTTGGTGTGGCGGACCCGGTACATATGCCTGCGGAACGGCAGCCAGTTTGATTCGGATCACGGGTGTCAATCTGTTTGAATTCCCAGGGCTAGCGGAGGTACTTGGCCAGCCAGCCATTGACCTCCTGGTGCCAGCGGATGGAGTTGTGCGGTTTCAGCACCCAGTGGTTTTCGTCGGGAAAGTACAGGAACCGGCTATCGATCCCGCGCCGCTGCAGCGCGGTGAAAGCGCCAATGCCCTGGCCGACCGGAACGCGGTAATCCAGCTGCCCGTGAATCACCAGCATTGGCGTTTGCCAGCGGTCGACAAACCGGGCCGGGTTGTGTTTTTCAAACGCGTCCGTCCGCTGGAAGTACGGGCCGCCGTTTTCCCATTCCACAAACCACAGCTCTTCCGTGGTGTAGTACATCGACCGGGTGTCGAACACGCCGTCGTGGTTGACCAGACAGTCGAACCGGTCGGGCCAGTTGCCGGCGATCCAGTTGATCATGTAGCCACCGTAGGAGGCGCCCAGGGCGCAGACGCGGTCGCCATCCAGAAACTCATAGTGGTCGGTGGCGGCGGCCAGACCCAGCTTCAGATCCTCCAGCGGTTTGCCGCCCCAGTCGCCGGAGATGCTGTCGGTAAACGCCTGGCCGTAGCCGGTGGAGCCGTGAAAATCGATCATGACCACGGCATAGCCGGCGCCGGCGTAGGTCTGTGGGTTCCAGCGGTAGTGGAAGTGGTTGGAAAAGCTGCCCTGGGGGCCGCCGTGTATTAGGAACGCGACCGGGTACGCCCGCCGGGCGTTGAAGCCCACGGGTTTTACGACAAATCCGTAAACCGTATCCCCGCCGGCTCCGGAAAAAGAGAACTGCTCGTAGTCACCCATTTCGACGCCTTCCAGCGAGGTTTCACCAAAACGGGTGAGCTGGGTCGGCGAGCCGCCAACGCGGGTTGCGTAAAGCTCACTGGGAGAGGTGAGTGTGTCCTGGGCGTAGACCACCTGGTCTCCGGCAATGTCGAAGGCGCTGACGTAGGTTTCTTCGCTGAACCGCTCAATTTTCCCACTGGTCACGTCCAGCTTCCACAGCGTTTTCTGCCCGACATCTTGCGCATTCATAATCAGCGACTCGCCGTCGGCACTGAATGCCATCGAGGATGGGGATCGGTCCCAGTTTCCGGTGAGTGTTCGGGTTGCGCCGCCGCTCAGATCCCGCAGCCGTACGTTGAACTGGTCCGCTTCGAAGCCGGGCCGGGCCATGGCCAGATAGGCCAGCGACTTGCCGTCCGGGCTGAGCGTTGGCAGCGTATCCCAGGCCTCGTTCTGCTCGGTCAGGTTCTGGGCTGCGCCGTCGCCGTTCATCGGCGCCGAGTAGATATCAAAATTGGTTGAGGTGGGTTCCTCGGCATTGCGCAGGCGGGCGGCGAAATATACGGTCCGCCCGTCCGGAGAGATCACGTACTCTTCGCTGCCTCCCCAGATGCGGGAAGGCACGTCCGCGTCGACGGTGCTGACGCGCACCGGCGTGCCGCCGGCGGTGCCGTTTGCATTCACCGCCAGCGCGAACAGCTGCGAGCGTTTATCGTCGAGCCAGTGGTCCCAGTGCCGCATGAAAAGCTCGTCGTAGGCCTGCCCGGTGACTTTCGAATCTGCGCGTTTCTGGTCTCGATCCGCGGTGCACTGAAGGTTGTCACAGTCGAGATAGACCGAGAGAGAAACCACCAGCTGGTCTCCGCCGGGCGAGAGCTTGAAGGTAGCCACGTCCAGCGGCAGATCAGTAACCGGCAGAGCTTCGCCGCCATCCACCGCAATGCGCCAGACCTGGGACGAGCCGCCGCGGGAGGACAGGAACAGCACGCTATTGCCGTCCGGAGACCAGGCGGGAGACGAGTCGTTGGCTTCGTGCGAAGTGAGCTGTCTTGGCGCACCCCCGGTCAGATCCGTAAGCCAGACATCAACCCGCCCCTTGTCGGCCTCCATGTCGGTTTTGCGCAGCGTGAACGCTACGAGATCGCCGGCCGGGGATGCGACGGGCGCTCCAACCCGGTCAATGCGGACGAGGTGTTCCGCCGAAAAGGGCTCAGCGGCACTCAGGGCGGGAATCAATAGGGCGGGCACCAACAGAATAAACAGGCGGATGGACATAGGAGCTCCGGTTGAGAAGACAGCCCGGCGATTATGGCAGCAAATTTTTCTCCCTGCGCGCCCGCGGCCGGTAGTCCCGATCAGGGTTAATCATCTGTTCAGGTGGCTGGCCTGGAATGGCCAACGTCGCCCAGGGAGTTGTTATGAATAAATTGTGCTGCTGCTCGTGGTCAGTCTGCCCTGACTAGTCTCGGGCTCGCGGGACAAACCGGACGTCGGTCATGCCAGAGGCGGGAAAAACGTGTTCAATCAGCAAATCGATGCCGTCGAAGGCGATGCGTCCTTCGTTGTAGTGGCCGGCGGTGATCACCACCACCATGTTTAACGATTGAATGATGAAAATCCGCTGGTGGCCGTTGCCGATGGCGGCCGGCACCCAGAATTCCTCGTCCCCCCTGGCAAACTTCATGAGCCACCATTGGTAGCCGTAGCCCGGCGTCCAGGAAGACGGCAGGTAGGGCTTGAAGGTGGACTCCACCCAGCCTGCGGGAAGCAGCTGCTCACCCTCCCAGCGCCCATCGTTCAGATATAGCAGTCCGATCCTCGCCATATCGCGAGGCTTAAGACGAAGGCCCGAAGCATAGGCGAAAAGCCCATTCTCATTGCGATTGAATTCGTAGTCGCTGATCCCGAGGGGGGCAAACAACTTCTGCGCAAACACCGTGTCCCCGGGCTGCCCATAGGCCTGCTCCAGCAGATAGCCCAGCAGGGTGGTGAGCCCACCGTTGTACTCAAACACCTCACCGGGCGGTGTTCGCAGCGACCGACCCAGCGTGAACGCAATGGGATCTGGGCTGGAGATCATGCGAATCTCGTCGTTGCCCGGATTGCCGTAGTCTGGCGGCTCGAACCAGTCCAGTCCCGCGCTCATCGACAGCATGTGGTGCAGCCGGAGGGCTGTCTTGTCGGGCGCAAGCTGTTGCCGGTAGCTGGGAAACAGCTCGTGGGCATTGCTGTCCACGCCGGGGAGGCGACCCTCGGCGATCGCAATCCCCACCACTGCGGAAGTCACGCTCTTGGTCACCGAGCGCAGATCATGCAGCCTCTCCCGGTTGAACTGGATGACGCCCAGATCTTCGCCCCAATCCTGATCCGATCCCGAAAAGTACTCTTCAAACGCCAGCTTGCCGTCTCGCACAATCAGCACGCTGTGTGTATTGATCGCCGGGTTTTCCCGGATGCGTTTGGCCAGCGCGGTTAGCGGGGCCGGATCCAGGGCGACTTCTGCGGGCTCAACCAACGCCCACTGAAACGGTGCGGCGACGGTCCACGACGGCAACAAAAGAACCGCCAGCACAATTTGGAGTATTCGTGGGCCTATCGGCATCTCGCACCCCGGTTCATTCACAGCTCAGAAGCACATTTGACGAGAGGATTGCTCCCAGCGTTTAGACGACCGCTTCGCATTTTTGCCCAGGGACCGGTGCTGGCCGTCGCGATGAGATGATCTGGAGACAAGGCTTTGTCCCGGGGCCGTTGTTTTCGTTACGGAGCCCGCGCGCTATTCTTCGCCCCTCATCTTTTAAGGGGCTGTTATGAGAACTCTCCGCACGGCGCTGATCGCCGCATTGGCTTGCCTTGTTTTTTCTCCCATCCAGGCCGAGGTTACCCAACTTCCGGACGACCAGCTCGAAGGGCTTATGTGGCGTGAAGTAGGCCCCTACCGCGGCGGACGGTCCGCCGCCGTCGCCGGCATTCCTCAGGACCGGCAGACCTACTATTTCGGCGGCACCGGCGGCGGCGTCTGGAAAAGCCGTGACGCAGGATTAACCTGGGATAACGTTTCGGACGGGTTCTTCGGCGGCTCTATCGGTGCCGTCGCGGTATCCGCCTGGGACCCCAACGTCATATACGTAGGTACCGGAGAAAAGACGGTGCGGGGCAATGTTTCCCACGGCAACGGCATGTGGAAGTCCACGGATGCCGGTCGCACCTGGTCCCAGATCGGGCTGGAAGACTCGCGCCACATTCCGCGGGTCCAGATTCACCCCCGCAATCCAGAGCTGGTCTACGCCGCGGCGCTTGGGCATCTGTTTGGTCCCAATGAACAGCGCGGCGTGTTTCGCAGCCGGGATGGTGGCGAGTCCTGGGAGAAGGTGCTGTACGTCAACGATGAGGTGGGGGCGGTGGATCTGGTGATGGACCCCACCAACCCCCGCATTCTGTACGCGAGCACCTGGCGGATTTTGCGCACCCCCTACAGTCTGGAAAGTGGCGGGGCGGGGTCCGCGCTGTGGAAGTCCACGGACGGCGGCGATACCTGGGAAAATCTGATGGATTCTGAAGGTCTCCCGGAAGGGCCCATCGGCATCATCGGCGTGTCGGTTTCCGCCAGCAATCCCGACAATGTGTACGCCATTATCGAAGCCGAAGAGGGCGGCGTGTTTCGTTCCCGCGACGCGGGCAAAACCTGGGCGCGGGTCAACAAAGAGCGCAAACTCCGGCAGCGAGCCTGGTACTACACCCGCATCAACGCTGACCCGGGTAACGAAGACACCGTCTACGTGCTGAACGTTCGTTTTCATCGCTCCCGGGATGGGGGCAAAACCTTTGAACAGGTGCCCACACCGCACGGCGACAATCACGACCTGTGGATTGACCCCGCGGATCCGGCCCGCATGGTGCAGGCCAATGATGGCGGTGCCAACGTAAGTTTCGACGGCGGCCTGAACTGGACCACCCAGAGCAACCAGCCGACATCCCAGATGTACCGGGTTTCGGTGGACAACGCGTTCCCCTATCGTCTGCTTGGGGGCCAGCAGGACAACAGCGCTGTGCGCATTCGCTCCGAATCCGCGTTTGGTTCCGCTATCAGCGTGCGCGACTGGGAGCCCACCGCCGGCGGTGAGAGTGGTCATATCGTGGCCAAGCCGGACGACCCGGATATCGTCTACGGCGGTTCCTACGGCGGGTATCTGATCCGCATGGACCATCGCACCGGTAACCGACGAGCGGTCAACGTCTGGCCGGACAACCCCATGGGCTGGGGCGCGGCGGAACTGAGATACCGGTTTAACTGGAATTTTCCGCTGCAGTTTTCGCCCCACGATCCCAACCGCCTTTACGCGGCCGCCAATGTACTGTTCGTCACCGAAGATGAGGGCCAGACCTGGCGGGCACTGAGCCCGGATCTTACCCGCAACATCAAAGAGCGGCAGGGTCCCTCCGGCGGTCCGATCACCAAAGACAACACCTCGGTGGAGTACTACGGCACCATTTTTGCCATGGCCGAGTCTCTGGTGGAGCCGGGCGTTCTCTGGACCGGCTCCGACGACGGAATGGTCCATGTCAGCCGCGACGGCGGGGAAAACTGGCAGGACGTGACCCCGTCTGGCCTGCCTCGGGAGATCCAGATCAACAGCATCGAGCCCCACCCGATGCTGGCCGGGGGGCTGTATCTGGCGGCAACGGGATACAAGAGTGACGACTTCCGGCCTTACCTTTACCGCACGGAAGACTATGGCCGCCGGTGGAAGAAGATCACCGACGGTATTGCCCGGGATCACTTCACCCGGGTGATTCGCGCGGACGCGGAACGCGAGGGCCTGCTGTTTGCCGGCACCGAGAGCGGGCTTTACGCCTCGTTCAACAACGGCGACGACTGGCTGGCGTTTCAGCGCAATCTGCCCGTTTCCCCCATCACCGATCTGGCGATCAAAGACGGTGACCTGATTGCCGCCACGCAGGGCCGGGGCTACTGGATTCTTGACGACATCTCCCTGCTACGAAATCTGGACGATGAGGTGTTGGAGAAGTCCGCACATCTGTTCCCGCCGCGGGACGGCTGGCGGCTGCAAAACGGCAGCCGCAATGAGCCGCTCCACATGGGACAGAACCCGCCGTCCGGCGTGGTGTTTCACTACCTGCTAGGCCAGGTGCCGGAAGCTGACGTTGCACTTACGCTCGACATCGAGACGGCTGAGGGTGAGCTGATTCGCCGCTTCACGCGCAAGCCGGAAAACGACGAGCAGAAGAAAAAGAACAAGCCGAAAAACAAATACAACGACGATCGCGTGCTCGAAGCCAAGTCTGGTCTCAACCAGTTTGTCTGGGACCTTCGCTATCCCGGCGCCGAGACGTTCGAAAAGATGGTGCTATGGAATCGGCAGCTCTCGGGACCCCGGGCGACCCCGGGGATGTACCGCGCCAGCCTGAGCGTGGGGGATGCCAAGCAGACGGTCGACTTCACGGTGCGGGCAGATCCGCGTTCGCCGGCGACGGCTGACGACTACCGGAACCAGTTTGAGTTTGCCCGCGACCTGCGCGACAAGATCACGCAAATCCACGGATCGATCCGCGAGATCCGCGCGGTTCGTTCCCAGATCAAGGCAATCAACAAGCGGGTGGGAGACGCTCCCGGCTTCGCCGAGCTCAAGGAAGCTGGCGATGCGCTGTCGGAAGAACTGACGACGGTCGAGAAAGCCCTCTATGAGACACGCATGGAAAGCCGTCAGGATCCGCTCAACTTTCCCATCAAGCTCAATGACAAGCTGGCCGGCGTGATGTCCCTGGCCAACCTGGGCGACAACCCGCCAACCGCCGCGATGACGCAGGTGCGGGACGCGCTTTGGGCTGAGGTGTCGGTACAGCTTGAGCGCCTGGCTGCCCTCCTCGACGAGGACCTGGGTCGGTACAACGAGCTGGCTAGCGAGTCAGGGCTGGTTGCCGTATCGCCAGATTCAGACCCCTAGCCTGGATTACTCATGAACGCCGGCTTGTCGGTCGTCGTGGTGAGTGCAGGTCGGTCGATCGTGGGCCAAACCCTAGCACCGCTAGGGTTGGCCCAGGATCGGGCGAGATGTGCCACCACGGCGGGTGACAAGGCGGCAGCGAACACACGGTTTTCCCCAATCGGTCTAAAAAGTGAGCTAACTCGTCGCCTGGACAGGAAATTCCTAATTTCGGTCGCGGGTTCATGAATAATCCAGGCTAACGTCCATAGCCCGCTAGTGTCGTATTAAGGACTAAAAGCGCCACCGCAGCGTGGCGCGCGCGAGGCGGGGCACTCCCGGCGATACGTTGGTGGCCATGGTGCGCGATCCGGCAAAGTAAAAGAAGTAGTCTTCATCGAAGGCGTTGGTCACCGCCACATCCAGCGTAACGCCGTCGTTCCCTGGCAGGCTGAAAGAGGCGGACAGGCCAACCTGATCGTAGCCGCCGTCGGAAACACTGTTGGACAGATCAACGAAATAGTCGTCGTACCACTCGTAAGTGACCCGCCCTGTGAACCAGTTGGTGAATTCGTGCTCCACTTCGCCGTAGAACATGTTTTCAGGAACACCCTGCGGCGTCAGCCCAGAAAAATCCTGATCGGGAGCGCCGAACGAGCCGGCAATGATCAGCTGGTCCCATTCGGGATCGAGATAGGTATAGGTGACCGTAGCACGAGTGCGGTCCGTGGCCCTGAAGCGCAGCGCCGCTTCAAGTCCACGGCTTGAGTACTTCTGGCCCGTGGTGGCCAACGTGGGAGGCCCGGTCGGGTCCGGATTGGCAACAAAAATGCGCCGGTCATCCTGTTCGAGATAAAACAGCGCGGCTTCCCACTCCAGTCGACCATCGAGCCCCCGGCCCTTCCAGCCGATCTCAAAACTATCGATAGTGGTTGGCCTCTCATCCCGAGCAAACCGGTCCGGCTCCCATTGGAACACCGGCCCAAAGTTGGAGTTAAAGCCCCGGCCGTAGCTGAAGTAATACAAGGCGTTGTCGCCCTGATAGCTCAGGGTCAGTTTTGGCGCCGCTGCGTCCGCATCACCCGTGGCTCGCTGGTCCACCGGGAATGTGCCGACCACATCAAAGTCTACTTCCCGGTCAAACTGGTCGTAGCGCAGACCCAGCGTGAGGCTCAGGCGATCGGTCAGGGCGATTTCATCCTGAATAAACGCCCCGTAGAAGGTGTTGGTGGTGTCCGCGGATGTGCGGAGCTGATCCCGGACAAAACAGGGGTTATCCGGCGAGTCGTTTAGCACCTGACCCGTGGTGTAGTCGATCAGGATGGCGTAGAAACGGAAACCGCATTCACCGGTGAAAAACGGGTCAATTTCCCCGGACCACCGATCCTGTTCGTCCAGCTCCGCGCGCTCTGCGCTGAGGCCGGCGACGAAGGAGTGACGGCCCCAGCTCCACTTGGCGGTTGCCTCGCCGAAGTAGATGCTGGCTTCGTTTTCTGTGGCAAAGCCATTAACGCCCATGATGTTGTTGGCCGGATCAAACTCAAAAAAATCGTAGAAATTCAGCCTGGCATTCGAATCGAACTGGCGGGCCTGCCCCGTGAAAGACAGTTCGACGCCGCTCGCCACTTCCGTAGCAAAACGCCCCGCGGCAATCACACCTTCAACGTCATTTTGAGTAGGCAGAAAGCCCAGGAACGACTCATTGCCGCGAATCACATCAATCACGGTGCCATCCCCCAGCGTGGGAATGACGCTTGGTATCTCCGCCTCTCGGTCGAAGTAGGAAAACCAGCCGGTCAAGCTGGAGCGCTCGCCTACGGGCATATCTCCTTTGATAAACAGACTGGTCAGCTGCCGCTGGCTGTTGTCACGCCAACCCTCAAAATCTTCGTGCACGGCGCTGACCAGCAGGCCCGCGCCATTGTCGAAATGTCGTTCCCAGAGCGCCCCGGCGCGAAGAAAATCGTCGGTGCCGACGCTGAGGGAGAGGTCGGTGCGATCTGTTTCCAGGGCCCGCGTACGATAGTTGACTGCGCCGGCGAGGGCCCCACGGCCGTAGAGGGCCGAAACCGGGCCGCGGACAATTTCGATGTTGTCGACTACGGTGTAGGGCACCTCGTAGAGCAGGACCTCCTCGTCGGGGCCGACAAACGGGATACCGTCGATCAGCGCCAGAAACGTATCGTTGCCGTGGTTACCCGTCACCCCGCGAATTGATATGAAGGGAAATTCCTCACCGTCTCCTTCTCCCCGGCGAAAAAAAACGCCGGGTACGCCGCGAAACTCATCGGTACCATAATTAAATCCCCGGGCTCGCAGATCCTCGGTGCTCTGCACCGAAACGGAGGCGGGGACTTGCAGCAGCGGTTTTTCACCGCGTGTGGCGGTCACGACAATTTCTTCGACGTTGTCGTTTCTGTCATTGCCCCGTGGCTGAGCCGCGAGCGGCTCGGCAAATAGCAAAACAGACAGAACCGCGGCGCAGCCCGCTGAAAGCTGAGTCGATCTCATCTTTACGCTCCTAATCGGGTGTGATGCCAAGGCAAGGTACTCAGCGCCACCAGGCGCGTCGTGGAGAGGTACCTTACGCTTCGTATTATAACGTTATAACATAACATTTTGCGATTTCACCAACGGAGCCTTCCGACCTGGCCATGACCCGATCAAATGCAATCACCAAAGCTCTCAGAATTGTTACGGGCGGGTTTGCGTCGACGCTAACGCTGATCCTGATCGCCGCCTGTGGCCGTCCCGCGTCGGATGACCTCGGTGAGAGACAAAGCGGGCAACCTCAGGGAGCAACGCCGCTTGCTATGGCACATGCGCAGACCTTTCAGATTTACGAAAGGGAGGGCTATCGGATTGTTGACCTGAGCGCGCCCATTGTGAGCTGGGGTGGGACGGCGCAAGGCGGGGGAGCAGAGCGCGCGGGTTGTGCTGGTGC
>JBCCVP010000083.1:0-20222 GCA_039195135.1 Pseudomonadota bacterium
ACCACGCCGGTGGCGGTGTGCCGAGGCATATGAATGGGCGCATAACCTTGCGTGAGCCGCTGGTACCCGTTGCGCTTCATATGATCCCAGGCGTCCAGCGCGTAGACCCGCGGGGTAAACGCAAAGTTGTAGTAGGGCGGCGGGCTTGAGGTGGACCATTCCAGGGTGCGCCCGCCCCAGGGGTCGCCGGTCACGTCGCGCAGGGCCTCGCGGTTGCGGATAGACACAATGATCTGGATCACGAAGGCCGCTACTCCCACCGCCACCAGCACGGCGCCCAGCGCCGCGGTGACAAAATAGCCGGCGTAGATCGTGTCTTCAAACTGGCTGAGGCGGCGGGTCACACCCATCAGGCCGAGCACGTAGAGCGGCATGAAGGCGAGGTAGAAGCCGACAAACCAGCCCCAGAAGCTGACCTTGCCCCAGAACGGATCCAGCCGGAAACCAAACGCCTTCGGCCACCAGAAGTTGATCCCGGCAAAAATGCCGAAGACGACGGCGCCGATGATGACGTTATGAAAGTGGGCCACCAGAAAGAGGCTGTTGTGCAGGACGTAGTCCGCCGGCGGAACGGCGAGCAGGACGCCGGTCATGCCCCCGATCACAAACGTGAGCATAAAGCCGATCACCCAGAGCATGGGCACCTCAAAGCGAATCCGGCCCTTGTACATGGTGAACAGCCAGTTAAACAGCTTGGCCCCCGTGGGGATCGAGATGATCATGGTGGTGATGCCGAAAAACGAGTTGACGTCCGCGCCGGCGCCCATCGTAAAAAAGTGGTGCAGCCAGACGATGTAGCTCAGCACCATAATCACGCAGGTGGCGTAAACCATCGAGGTATAGCCAAACAGTCGCTTGCCGCTGAAGGTGGGCACCACCTCAGAAAAAATGCCGAACACCGGTAGCGTAAGGATGTACACCTCCGGATGACCCCAGATCCAGATGAGGTTCACGTACATCATCGGATTGCCGCCGAGGTCGTTGGTGAAGAAGTTGGTGCCCAGGTAGCGGTCCGCGGTGAGCAGCGCCAGCGTGGCGGTGAGCACCGGGAAGGTGGCCACAATCAGCACGTTGGTGCAGAGCGTGGTCCAGCTGAATACCGGCAGCTTCATCCACGTCATGCCCGGCGCGCGCATTTTCACCAGGGTGACAATGAGGTTGATGCCGGAAAGCGTGGTGCCGATGCCGGCAATGTTCAGCGCCCAGAGGTAGTAGTCCATGCCGACGCCGGGACTGAAGTTCAGCCCCGACAGGGGCGGATAGGCCAGCCAGCCGACCGCGGCAAACTCCCCGACAAACAGGGAGATCATCAGGAGCATCGCGCCGGAGACCGTGAGCCAGAAGCTCAGGTTATTCAGAAAAGGAAAGGCCACATCCCGGGCGCCGATCTGCAGCGGCATCACGTAGTTCATGAAACCGGTGACAAACGGCATGGCGACGAAGAAGATCATGATCACGCCGTGGGCGGTGAAGATCTGGTCGTAGTGGTAGGCCGGCAGGAAACCGACAAAGCCCGCCGAAGCCAGCGCCTGGTGTGCCCGCATCAGCAGCGCGTCAGAAAAGCCCCGCAGCAGCATCACCACGCCGAGCACCATATACATGATGCCGATCTTTTTGTGGTCGATGGACGTGAACCACTCGTGCCAGAGGTAGCCCCAGAGGCGATAGCGGGTGATCAGCGCAGCGCCCCCGAGGCTTACGATCACCGTGCCGACGAAGGTGGCGAGCAGCAGCGGATCGTAAAACGGAAAGATATCCCCGTTGAGCTTGCCCCACAGCGGGTCGGCGACCGCGGCCCCCATGGTGCCGCGTTCCAGAGCGCCTGCTTCAGCCATCGTCGGTCACCGGGTCTCGGAGCGACAGTTCAGCCGGCGAAGGCAGGCTGACGAGCGGAGACATGACCGATTGCGCGGGCAGGGGTTCCCCCCGGATCAGCCGATAAAGCGAGGTTGGGTCATCTGACGAGCAAATGTCGGCGAAGCGCTCGCGGTCGGTCAGGCCGGCCAGGCCGCCGCCGCCGAGCGCATCCACCATCATCATGTCGTCGACGCACAGGGTGCCGCGGTCAACGCACAGGTTGATGATCCGGTCCCACAGCTCGGGATCGGCGCTGCCAAAGTGCTGCACCGGGTGGCTGATCGAGCGTTCCGCGAGTTTCAGGTAGCTCAGCCGGTCAAGCCGCTGCGGCGCGGCGCGCACCGAGTCTACCCAGCGGTCAAACTCGTCTGCGCTCAGGCCGTGAAACTCGAACCGCATCTGGGAAAAGCCATTGCCGCTGTAGTTGGCGGAGAAACCTTCGTATTGCCCCGGTTCGTTGATCACCGCATTCAGCTCCGTTTCCATCCCGGCCATGGCGTAGATCTGCCCTGCGAGGGCGGGAATGTAGAAGGAGTTCATCACGGTTTCGGAAGTCAGCCGAAACTCGACCGGTCGATCCACCACCGCCGCCACCTCGTTCACGCTGGCGATGCCCTGTTCGGGGTAAATAAACAGCCACTTCCAGTCCAGCGCCACCACCTGAACGGTCAGCGGTTTGACCGCCGGGTCCACCGGCACGTCCTCGGCGATGCGCGTGAGGTCGTCATACGGTTCCAGGCGGTGGGTGGCCACCCAGGTCAGCCCGGCCAGGCAAATGATGATGGCCAGGGGTACGGACCAGACGACAATCTCCAGGCTGATGGAGTGATCCCACTCCGGCGCGTAGTTGGCCTTTTTGTTGGAGGCTCGGTAGTGAAGCGCAAAAAACACCGTCAATGCCATCACGGGCAGGATCACGATCAGCATCAGCACGGTGGCGTAAACGATGAGCTGGCCCTGCTGCTTTGCCACGTCGCCAGCTGGATCGAGTACCACCATCTCACACCCGGCAAGAAGCAGCAGGGCGGCGGCGATGGCGGCAGATTTTAGTGCTTTCACAGACCGGGCACGGATAGTCGTTGAGCTGAGGAGAGATATGCGATCCATAGCCGTTATTTTAAAGCGGCCGATACCCCTGATTGGGTGAAAACGGTGCGACTTTTTGGATGAAAATTTTGACAACTAAGCTGAATTGTACTCATCGGTCCCCGGAGCGCATGGCTTGAATTTAGCGTGGCGAAGTCCAAACTAGGCGATGTGAACGAAACGACGTTTGAAAATCGCGAAGTTGCCACCATCGACGAGGTGATCACCACGGTGGTCATGTCCCGGGTGACGGACTTTTTTGGCTTTTTTGTCTACGCCATCGCCTCGGCGCTGGTGTTTCCCCGCCTGTTTTTCCCCAACTTTGATCGGCCCACGGGAACGCTGCTGTCCTTTGCCGTGTTCGCGCTAGCTTTCCTGGCCCGGCCGTTTGCCAGTCTGATCGCGCGCCACGTGCAGCGGAAGATCGGAAAAACCGGCAAGATCACGCTCGCGACCATGATCCTCGGCACCTCCACCGTGGCGATCGGACTGCTGCCGGGCTACGAGGAGATCGGCTGGTTGGCGCCGGCCCTGCTGGCGGCGCTTCGCATCGCCCAGGGACTTGGCCTGGGCGGGTCCTGGGACGGCATTACGTTACAGCTGCAAAACGCGGCGCCGAAGGGGCGCGAGGGCCTTTACGCCATGGTGCCGCAGCTTGGCGGCCCGATCGGCTTCTGTGTCGCCGCGTCGCTGTTCTACGTCCTGACCGGCTTCCTGACGGACGAGGAGTTCATCAACTACGGCTGGCGCTTTGCGTTTTTTGCCGTCATGGCAGTCAATCTGGTTTCGCTTTTCGCCCGCCTGCGGCTGCTCAATACGGATTTCGGCGCCGACGAGGTGCTCACCCAGTCCAGCCCGTTTCTGAAAATGCTGCGCTCCCAGTGGCGACCAATTGCCCTGTCCACGTTCACTCCGCTGGCCAGCTACGCCCTGTTCCACATGGTGACCGTGTTCCCGCTGGGCTACGCGATCCTTTATTCAGACCGGCCGATTTCCGAAACTCTGATGCTGCAGCTGATCGGTGGCGCGTTTGCGGTGGCAACGGTGATTCTTTCCGGCGTCCTGGCCGATCGCCTGGGGCGTCGCTGGGTGCTGACCGTCAGCACCACGATGATCATCGCGCTGTGCCTGACCATCGGCACGTTGGAGTCGCATCCCTGGGTCTACATTATTTTTGGCTTTTTGCTGCTGGGTTTTGCCCAGGGGCAGGCCGGCGTTACGGATGCCGGGCGCTACAAGAAAAAGTACGCCTATTCCGCCAGCGCGCTGGATCACAACCTGGCGTGGATCTTCGGTGCCGCCTTCGCGCCGCTGGTGGGGCTTGCTCTCACCATCAACTTCGGCCTGTGGGCGGCCTCGATCTACCTGCTTTCGGGAGTCCTGGTGACGCGGGCGACGATCTACCTCGCCCAGGTACGGGAACGGGCGCTGGCCGAGCATCAGCAGGCCACCGATGGGGCTAACGACGAGCGCGGCTGACGGCGCGCTACTCAGCGCAGAAGCGCCGCGTCCCAGGCGATGCCGGCCGCTGCGAGCGCGAAGGGAGCGCCAAGCACCACACCATTCAGCGACTTCATGGCGTGAAACGTAAAATCTCGGTAGCCGGCGGCGTTTTCGGTGCCAGGAATCGGCGGCTGGCTGGGATTAACCAACATCACCATGCCCACCGAGGCCCAGCCGCATCAGGAATTTACGGACCGGCGCAACGCCGTGCAGCGCCATCAGGCCGGCGGCCCGCGCGTCCCGCAGCGGTCGGGGTGCGGCCCGGGATATCTGGTTCAGCGCGGCAATGCCCGCTACGCGCACGGCCACATCCGGAAACCGCTGCCAGTGGTACCGCCGAAGCATGGTGGGTTCACCAATCGCCTCCGGCGCCTGTCTGGCCAGATCGAGGAGCGCCTTCAGGTCCTTTAGCGAAGTATTGAGGCCCTGTGCGCCAATCGGCGGCATAACGTGGGCAGCCTCGGCCACCAGCGCGGTCCGCGGTCCGTCAAAGTGGTTGGCCAGCTGACTGATGATGGGCCAGGCGGTGCGCCGGGTAATCAGACGCAGAGTGCCCTGGGCACCCGCGCTCCGCTCGGTAGCGGCGGCGCTGAAGGCCTCCTCGTCCAGTTCCAGCAGCTGCCTGACCCGGGCGTCTTCTTCCATCCATACCACCGCGCTTGAAGGTTCGCCCTGATGGTCGGGCAGGGGCACCAGGGTGAAGGGTCCGCCGGAGCGGTGAACTTCGGTGGAAATATGCCGGTGGGGTTTGTTGTGGCTCACGGCAAAGGCCAGGGCCGACTGGCCAAAGGCGTGGTGCTGTACGCCGATGCCCAGGGCCTCGCGAAGGAAGGAACTGCGACCGTCGGCGGCAACGAGCAGGCGTGCCGTCCGCCGCTGCCCATCGCTAAGCTGCACCGTCGCGTGGTCGGTAGCGGGCTTTACGCCCTTCACCGAAATGCCGGGGCAAAAATCGACGCCCTCGAGTTCGTCGATCCGTTCCAGCAATGCCCGGCGAATCTCGGTGTTTGCGACGTTGTAGCCGAACTGCGCTTCGCCGATGTCGCTGGCGACAAAGTCCCGCTTCAGGCGCGCCACGGGCTGCGCGCCCCCGGCGTCCAGAATGCGCATTACGTTGAGCGCCGTTGCCGTTGTCGCCATGCGCTCCCAAAGGCCGGCTTCAGCAAGAAAATCCCGGGCAGGTTTTAGGAAGGCGGTTGATCGCAGGTCTGCGCCGGGGGCGTCTCGATTGGTGATCGGCGGCGCCGGATCGACGCAGGTCACGCGGAATCCGGCCGCGCCGAATGCGCAGCTGGCGCTCAGGCCGGCAATGCCGCCGCCGGCGACCAGGATGTCGGTGGTCAAATGGGTCATGCCTTCAGGTTCTAACTCTCCGAGGGTCTGTGCGCAAAACGTCAGTCGGTGGGCCTCGGGATGCGAAAATTCACGATCCTCGCGCTAAACGCCGCGCGTTCATGGGCGATTCAGAATCGCCACTCCAGTATTCTCCCATGATGCGAAGTCTGTTGTACCTGTGTCTGCTGATCGGTGTCCCGGTAGGCCAGGGGGCCGAGATTGAACCCTTGGATATCCCGATGCCTCGGGGGCCGGTCGCCATCTTCAATGGGGCGCTGGTCTATCACGACGGGCGGGACCTCATCAGCACCGATGGGACCGCGGAAGGAACCGGGATTTTGCTGACCGACGTAAGTCCCTTTGTTCCCGGCAGTCGACCTGGCGCCCCGGAGGGCGCCTACGCGGCGGTCCGACGCGGGAAGGAACTGTTCTGGATGGGGACCGACGCCAAAGGGCTGGCGATTTACCGCACCGACGGCACCGCTGCCGGCAGCGCGGTGGTTCCCCTTCCCGACGGCTACAGCGCAGGCCCGCTGATCCCTTTCAACAACCGTTTTTACTACGGCACCCGAGGCATCGATTTCCTCAGCTCCTTTGGGAAGCGAAACCTCTGGGAATTCGATCCGGCAACAAACTCCGCCCGGTTGTTTGTTGAGGATGGTGCGGTGCCGGCGGTTGCGGGTGGCGCACTGTATTTTCGCCAGGGAGCTCCTCTGCTCCGATTCGACGGGGTCGAAACGCGCAGCGTCCTCGGCGCTCCGGCGGCGCTGCGGGCGGCTCAGCTGAATGGCGGAAACCGCCTGCTTACGGCTCCCGATGCGACCGGAGAAAGAGCGCTATTGGGCATGAACGAGCTCGGCCAGGTGAGATTTCTGGCGGGCTGGGCGGTTGGCGTCTCCTTCGCGCTCAACGGCTTGTTTTACTTCAGCACGACCGACGGCTGGTTTGAAACCGACGGCGTCCGGGTGCGGGCCGCCAGTTTCCTGCCTCGGCAGGTTGAATGGGAACGAGCAAGCTGGCAGGGCGGTGGGTTGCAGTACTTTATTGGGCGTGAGGGCGCCACGGCCACGCCCCTGCGGCGCCTGTGGCGTACCGACGGAACGCGATCGGGGACGTTTGCGATCGCTGAGCCGCTGGACACCTACATCTCCGTCATCGCGGCGGACTTTGACGGGCGGTCCGTCATCAACCTGAGTGTCGACAAACCACAGCACGACATCTGGGTGACGGACGGAACGCCGGACGGAACCCGGCGGCTGATCGATAATCCTGGAGAGCGGGGCTGCAATCCCGACACCGGCGTCGGCGTTTACGCAGGCTGGGTCTACTTCAACCACTGCGGGCAGCTGTGGCGCACCGACGGCACCGCGGCCAGTATCGAAGCGGTCCACCCGGACCGCGCTTCCCGGTTCATTCATTATCGAGGCGATGCGCTTTTTGCCGCCAGCGGCCAGCTCTGGAAAATTAACGGGCGTCCGCTTGCCAATCATGAAAGTCCGGCACAGGACGCGAAGGTCAGCGGCATCGGCGTGATCAGCGGCTGGGCCTGCGAGGCGGGTGAAGTGACGATCCACATCGACGGCGGCCAGCCCATCCCCCTGGGTTATGGATTTGAGCGGAAGGACACGGGGGCGATCTGCGCTGATGCCAACAACGGCTATGGCCTTGTCTATAACTGGAACCTGCTGCCGGCGGGACCTCACCGGATGGACGTCCGCATTGATGGACAGGTTTTTAGAACGGTGGAATTCAGCACCGCCGGCTTTGGCACGGAGTTCCTTCGCGACGCTTCGGGAGCCTACGAGCTGGCGGGATTTCCGCAGGCTGATGACACCACTCGGATCGAATGGTCGGAGGCGAATCAGAACTTTCTGATCGCAGGGGGTGGGCCAGTCGCCCCCAAAACGGCGGTTGAGAAGCGGGGTGCTCGATTTGCCCTGGAGTCTCCGCGACGCAGCGGCCAGGTCAGCGGGGTCGGCAGCGTTCATGGATGGGCGTGTGATGCGCATACGGTATCCATCCGGATCGATGATGGTCCCCTGCGCAGTGCCGTCTCGGGCCTGCCCCGAACCGACACGGCCGCCGTTTGCCATGGCGCTTCGGCGAACGGCTTTGTGCTGCCTTTCAACTTCAACCAGCTGAATATCGGTCGCCATCGCATCGTGTTGTATCTTGACGGCATGAGCGTCGCGGTTCGATCGTTTGACGTGGGTCATATCGGCGAGGAGTTTGCCGTGGGGCTGGAAGGCGTTTATCGCCTGCCGGGATTTCCCGCCCCTGGCGCGGTTTCGGAGGTCAGCTGGTCTCAGGCCCTGCAGAATTTTGTGATTTCGGGCACCCGATAGTCGCGCGATGGGAGCCTGGGAAGTTTAGGCTGGTGCTTTTGTCCAGGTTTGAGGCCGGAGAAGACAGGTTTTGCCCCTTCCCACCGGCGGTTGCCGGTACAAAGGTCACTTGAATCGGCGGCCGAATAGGCGCAATCTGCGCGCCTATGGCTATGTTGCGCGCCATTGGGCTCACGCTGTCGCTGCTGTTTGCCCAGGCAATCGAGGCAGAACACAGCGTTGAGCCGCACCACGACGAGTCTGATTGCCAGGTCTGCGCTCTGCTGCTCTGCGTCGATTCGCTGCTGCCGGAGCCCCCGACGGTCGTCCCGACTTCGTTTGTGGACGAAGCCCAGGCGTGGGTTCTGCTGGACCGGGTGCGCTCGGCTTCTCGCCGCAATGGCCATCCGAGCCGTGGACCGCCCCAGCGTCCCTAAAATCTGCTAGACCCCCTTGAATTCCCGTCCAACGACGGGAGTTTCGGGCTGCCCGTGGGCGGCTCGGCTGACCTCCCCTTTTCCGGGGAATCACATCTGGAGTTAATCATGAACAGGACTTTGTTAAGCCTGGCTATTGCCTGTGCCGTCGCGCCCGTCGCGTGGGCTCAGGACAGCGAGGAAGAACTTGAGGAGATTATTGTGACGGCATCGCCGTTGCAAACCGCCGTGCAGGACAGCACGGTGGCCATCACGGTGCTGACCGGCGACGAGCTGAAGGAACGCCTGTCCAACAGCATCGGTGAGACCATCAACAACATCCCCGGCATCCACAGCAACTTCTTTGGAGCCGGTGTTGGACGCCCGATCATCCGCGGCCAGGACGGCGCCCGCATTGCGGTGCTGGAAAACAACATCACCAGTAACGACGTTTCCAACGTCAGCGCGGACCACGCCGTGTCCATCGAGCCGTTTCTGGCGCAGCAGGTGGAAGTCCTGCGCGGGCCGGCGGTGCTGCTTTATGGCTCCGACACCATCGGTGGAGTAGTCAACGTGCGTACCAATCGCATTCCCGAAGGCCTTGGCCAGGATGGTGTCACCGGTTCTTTCACGGTGCAGGGTGACAGCGTCGCCGATACGATCTTTGGCGGCGGTGAAATCAACGGCCAAAGCGGCAACATCGGCTTCCACTTCGACGCGTTCTACCGCGATTCCGACGACTACGATATTCCTGGTTTTGCCGAGCGCGAAGGTTTTGAAGAGGAAGGCGAAGAGGAAGAAGAGGAAGCGTTCGGCACGCAGCCTAACAGCGGCGTGGAGACCGAGGGTTTTGCCGCGGGTATCAGCTACCTCGGTGATCGGTTTACCGCTGGCCTTTCTGTGAGCACCTTCGACACGCTGTACGGTATTCCTGCCGGTGAGGAAGAAGAGGAAGAAGACGAAGAGGGCAAGTCGCGCTATATCCGCAAGGGTGGCGGCGAAGAAGTATCCATCGATATGGAACAGACCAAAATTGATGGTCGCCTGGCTTTTCTCAATCCTTTCGACGGCGTCGAGCAGATCGAGTGGATCATTTCCGACAATGACTACGAGCACGTGGAGCTCGAAGGTGACGAGATCGGCACCCAGTTTGATGCGGATACGCTCGAAACCCGGATCATGCTGACCCACGCTCCTATCGGCGGGTGGCGCGGTACCGTGGGCATCCATTACCAGGATCGGGACTTTGCCGCGGTTGGCGAAGAAGCGTTTGTGCCTCCCAACACCACCGAACAGCAGGCGCTGTTTATTGTGGAGGAAAAAACGGTTGGCGACTTCCGCTTTGAGGTGGGTCTGCGGCTGGAAAGCCAGGACGTTGATGCGGTCACCGGCCTGAGTGCTGACCACGACCCCTTCAGCATCTCAGCAGGTACGGTCTGGCGCTTCAGCGACGATTATCAGCTGATGCTGAACGTCGCCCGGGCGGAGCGGGCACCGGCGGAAGAAGAACTGTTTGCCGATGGACCGCACCTGGCTACGTCAACCTTTGAGATTGGTGATCCGAACCTGGAAGAAGAGCGCAACACCAGCTTCGAGTTGACGGTGGCGCGGACCACAGGTCCGCTGACCGGCAGCCTGTCTTTCTACCAGTACAACTACGACGACTTCATCTATCTGTCCAACACCGGTCTCATCGAAGACGGTCTGCCGGTGCAGGTCTGGGTGCAGGACGACGCGGACATTTCCGGGGTTGAGGGCGAAGCTTCGCTACAGATCAATGACGGTCTGCGGGCGAACGTCTTTTTCGACTCGGTAACCGCGGAGCTCGACGACGGTGACAACCTGCCGAGGACGCCGCCCACCCGATTTGGGGTCGGCCTCGACTGGGACTGGAACCAGTGGCAGTTCAGCTTCGACGCGATTCGCTACGACAACCAGGACGATGTGGCGCAGTTTGAGCGCCCCACCGACAGCTACACCATGCTCAACGCGGACGTGGTGTACAACCTGGGTGGCGCTGCGGGTCTGGACTGGCAGTTCTACCTGCGAGGTCGCAACCTGGATGACGAAGAAGCGCGGAACCACACCTCGTTTGTGGTCGATCGGGCCCCGCTGCCCGGGCGAAACTTCATTCTGGGGCTCCGTGCAGCGTTCTAAGTCTTAGGTAAGCCAAAGCAACAGGAAAACGGCCTCAGCTTCTGAGGCCGTTTTTTTTACCGTAGCGCTGCTACTCGACGCAGGGCTCTGCCTGTTCCCGCATCTCCTGACGCCGCATCGGCATGCCGTCGATCAGGGCAAATACCTCAGCCAAAGCAGGAGCTTTGCTGTAGCTGGCTTTCACGCCGCCGTCTTTACCGATCAACAGCACCCGAAAAGTCTCCTCGGCGATGCCAAACTTGCGCCGCAGCGCGGCCGACGATGCAGGCGAGATTTGCTTGCTGGCCAGAAAACTGTCGCCCCCTGAAGTGACCTGACCCAGCACCAGATCCCGCGCCTCCATCGCACATGCGGCGTCGCTGACCGCCTGGCGAAACGCGGTTGATCGCGCATCGTCCGCCTCGGGTGAGAAGATCAGCAGGACGCGGGATTTCCAGCGCAGCTCATCCAGCAACGGTTCCGGATCTTCGGCGGCCATTGCAGCCGCTGCGACCCAAGCCACAAGGGCGCAGGCCATGCGCCGGCCCCAGGTAAGCAGCGGCAAACGGCGGCGTGGCCTGTTTCGACCGTTGGGCAATTGCATCGGGAGCAGCATGCGCGAGATTATAAGTCCGTCGATACACTTTCCTGAGAAAACCCATGCCCGAAGCACCATCCACCACCGATATCGAAGCGGCCGTATTCCGGCGGCTGGTTGACCATCTGCAGAAGCGCACCGATGTGCAGAACATCGATCTGATGCTGCTGGCCGATTTCTGCCGCAACTGCCTCGGCAAGTGGTATCACCACGCCGCCACAGAGGCGGGTTTGTCCATCAGCATGGACGAAGCCCGGGAGCGGGTGTACGGGATGCCCTACGGCGAGTGGAAAGACAAATATCAGCTGCCGGCGGACCCGGAAAAAATTGCCCGGATGGAAGCGCAAAAGGCCAGCGCCGACAAGCCGTAGCAGACGGCGATTGAAGGCGCCGGGCGCTGAGCGGCCCTAGGGCGCTGCCGCAAAATCCCCAGCCAGGGCCTTGTACAGCGCTGCCAGCGCGGTCATCCGGTCCAGGTTGGCGACGATCCATTGATCTTCCAGGTCCAGCCGGGTGCGCTCCGCGTCCAGCACCGTCAGGTAGTTTTCGGCGCCGGCATCGAACCGGATCTGGGCGAGGCGCGTTGACTCGGACCCTCGTTCCAGCGCCGCGCTGAGTTCGGCTTCGGTTTCACTCGCCGCCCGGTACGTTGCCAGCGCGGATTCGGTTTCTTCAAGCGCCAGCAGCAGCGTTTCCTCGTAGGCCGCCAGCGCTTCGGCGGCCCGGGCCTCCGCCGCCATAACGCGCTGGCGCACGCGACCGATGTTGAGAAACTGCCAGCTGATGGCGGGACCTGCCGTCCACCGCTCCGCGGCCGATTCACCCAGGCCGCCCAGGTCCGCCGCGGTCCAGCCGAAGCTGCCGGTCAGATTCAGTTTGGGAAACAGCTCCGCCGTCTCGACCCCGACGTCGGAGGTGGCCGCCGCCAGCTGGCGCTCCGCCGCGGCAACGTCGGGGCGACGCTTGAGCCACTCCTCCGGACCGCCAACGGCAATCAGGGCGGGGACCGCGGGCAGCCGCGCGTTGGCCCCCACCCGCCGCTGAACCTCTTCTGCTGGCCAGGCGGTCAGTACCGCAAGCCGCTGTTCCGCCCGCGCCGCGCCGGCCCGGGCCTGCGGCAGCTGGGCGGCCACGGTGCGGGCCAGGACCTGGGCCCGGGTCACGTCCAGCAGAGACCCGCGGCCGGCCGCTTCTGCGTTTTCCAGAATTTCTACGGCGCGCTGCTGGCGTTCTACGTTGCCAGCCAGCACTTCAGCTCGGTGCTGATTGCCAAGCAAGGTGAAGTAGGCCTGAGTCACCTCGGCCACAACGCTAAGCTGCACCGACGCCATGGTCGCCGCGTCCGCTTCCACGCGCTGCCGAATCGCCTGGGCCTGACGCCGCAGGCTGCCAAAAAGGTCAATCTCCCAGGCCACGTCAAACCCCGCCCGGTAAACCTCGGTGATGCCCAATCCGGGAAACACAAACGGATCGGCATTGGCAAACTTGCTGCGCTCCGCGTCCGACTCCGCCGTGACCGTGGGAAACAGGCTGTAGACGGTCAGTCCGCTCAGCGCCCGGGTTTCCGCCAGCCGCGACTGCGCCTGGGCGATGGAGCGGTTTTCCGCCAGCGCCCGGGCAATGAGTTCCGCCAGCACCGGATCGTTGAAGCTCTCCCACAGGCGGGTTGGAACGGGCGCTTCGGAAAATCCCTGGGCCTGGGAAAACCCTTCGGGAAGATCCACCGGCGGATCAGGGCGTACGTAGTCCGGCCCTACGTTGCAGCCGTTCAGCAGCAGCGCGGACGCAGCGGCCAGCAGCAGGTGCTCAGCTTTCATGGGCAACCTCCCGCGGCTGCGCCAGGGAAACGCCCGACAGTTTTCTGATCAGGCAGTAAAACACGGGCGTAAAAAACAGCCCGAACAGGGTGACCCCAAGCATTCCGGCAAACACCGTGACGCCCATCACATGGCGCACCTCGGCCCCCGCGCCGGAGGCAAAAACCAGTGGCAGCACGCCGGCAATAAAGGCAAAACTGGTCATCAGGATGGGCCGCAGCCGCAGCCTGCAGGCTTCCACCGCGGCTTCGAAAGTGGCCATGCCGCGCTGTTCCAGCTCCCGGGCAAACTCCACGATCAGGATGGCGTTTTTGCACGCCAGCCCCATCAGTACCACCAGGCCAATCTGGGTGAAGATGTTGTTGTCGATGGCGGTCGGCGGTACCGACAGGGGCGGCGGCGGAATCCAGCCGAAGCCAATTTTCATGCCGAACCAGGTGCCCTCGGCAAAATTGAGCAGCCAGATTCCGCCCACAGCCGACAGCAGACACATGGGCACAATCAGGATCACCGCCAGCGGCAAAGACCAGCTTTCGTAGAGCGCGGCGAGCACCATGTAAACGAGCAGCACACACAGGGGGAACACCAGCAGTGACGTATTGCCCTGGGTGACCTCCTGGTAGGTCAGACCGGTCCACTCGACATCCATGCCCCGCGGCAGCACCTGGCTGGCCAGCTCCCGCACGGCACTGACAGCCTCGGTGGAGGATAGGGCTGCCGGATTGATACCGCCAGAGAGATCCGCCGCCGGATAACCGTTGTAGCGAACCACCGGGTCCGGGCCAAAGCCCTGTTTTACGTCTACTACTGTTGCCAGGGGAATCATCTCGCCGTCAGCATTGCGCACCCGCAGGCGGCCGATGTCGGCAATCTCGTCGCGGTAGCGGGATTCGGCCTGGGCGTAGACGCTGTAGATGCGCCCAAACAGCGCAAAGTCATTGATGTAGGCCGATCCGAGGTACACCTGGAGCGTCTCGAATACGTCGGTCAGCGCCAGACCCTGCTCCTTGGTTTTGCGCCGGTCCACCGCCGCCTCCAGCTGCGGCACGTTGGCCTGGTAGGAACTGAGAATTGAGTACGGGTCGAAGCCCGGCGTCTGGCGCATGGCGCCGCTTAACGCCTGCACCTGGGCGTTGAGTTCGCCAAAGCCCAGGCTCGCCCGGTCCTGAACGTAAAACTCCACGCCGGAAGAGTTGCCGAGCCCGAGCACCGGTGGCGGCATCAGCGCAAAGGCCAGACCCTCTTTGATGGTGGAGAATTTCTGTGACAGAAGGGCCGCAATTTCGTTAGCCGGCATCGGCAGTTCGTCAGCGGCGGAGAGGCCTAGGAACATGGTGCCGATGTTGGGCGTGTTGATGAAGTGGACACCGTTTAAGCCCGGAAACTGCACCGCCGCCTCTACGCCGGGGGTCTCGGCCGCCAGCTGCGCCATCGTGCGCATCGTTTCATCCGTCCGATCAATGCTGGCGCCTTCCGGCATCAGAAGCACCGCGAAAAGGTACTGCTTGTCCTGCGTGGGAATGAATCCCGGCGGAACAGAGCGAAACGCGAACACCGCCAGCGCAATCAGGCCGGCATACAGCACCAGCAGCCGTTTGCTTCGCCGGATCGTTGTGCTGATGCCCGTTGAGTATTTTTCGCTCGCGCGGCCGAACACGCGATTGAACGGGCGGAAAAACCAGCCCAGGCCGCCGTCGATGGCGCGTCCGAGCCAGTCTTTTGGCGCGTCTTTCGGTTTAAGCAAAATGGCCGACAACGCCGGCGATAGCGTCAGGCTGTTGAAGCCGGAAATGAGCACCGACACCGCAATGGTCACGGCAAACTGTCGGTAAAACTGACCGGTGACGCCGCCGAGGAAGGCAAGCGGCACAAACACCGCGGCCAGCACCAGGGAGATGGCAACGATGGGGCCGGATACCTCTTCCATAGCAAGGTGTGCCGCGCGGCGAGGGTTGGCGCCGTCTTCAATGTGCCGCTCAACGTTTTCCACCACCACGATGGCGTCGTCCACCACGATGCCAATTGCCAGCACCAGCCCGAACAGTGTCAGTACGTTGATGGAATAGCCGAGCAGCCAAAGCACCGCGAAGGTGCCGACAATCGAAACCGGCACCGCCAGCAGGGGAATGATGGAGGCGCGCCAAGTCTGGAGAAACACCACCACCACCAGCACCACGAGCAGCACCGCCTCCAGCAGCGTGCTCACCACCGACTTGATGGACGAGCGCACGAACACGGTGGGGTCGTACATCACGTCCCAGCGCATACCCTCGGGAAATGCTTCTTCAAGCTCCGCCATCTTGGCGCGCACCGCGTCAGAGAGGGCGATGGAGTTAGCGCCGGGCGATTCGAATATCACCAGCGCCGCCGCATCCTGGTTATTCAGCTGGGCCCGCAGGGAGTAGAGCTGAGCCCCCAGCTCGATGCGGGCCACGTCGCGCAGCTCGGTCACCGCGCCGCCTTCACCGATGTTGACGACGATGGCGCCAAATTCTTCAACCGTTTTCAGTCGTCCCTCAACGTTGATAGACATCTGCAGGTCCGACCCGGCCGTGGGCGGTCCGCCGATGACGCCAGCGGATACCTGGATGTTTTGTTCACGGATCGCGTTGACGATGTCGCCGGCCGTCAGATTGCGTGCCGCTGCGGCGTCCGGATCGATCCACACGCGCATTGCGTAGTTGCCGGCGCCAAACAATACGGCTTGACCAACGCCCGGCAGGCGAGAGATCTCGTCGGTGATGCGCAGCGTCATGTAGTTAGAGAGATACAGGCTGTCGTAGGAACCGTCCGGCGAGCTTAAGTGCACCACCATGGTGAGATTGGGGGATGACTTTGCGGTGGTCACGCCAAGGGCCCGCACTGCTTCCGGCAGTCGAGGCAGCGCCTGGGAAACGCGGTTTTGCACCTGCATGGACGCCAGATCAATGTCTGTGCCGATCGCAAAGGTGACGGTCAGGTTCATGGTTCCGTCGGAGCCGGCGGCGGATTTCATGTAGATCATGTTTTCCACGCCGTTGATCGCTTCTTCCAGCGGCGCCGCCACGGTTTCCGAAATGGTCGTGGGATTTGCACCGGGATAGGCCGCGAGCACCTGCACCGATGGCGGGACCACGTCGGGATACTCACTCACCGGCAGGTTAGGTATCGAGATCAGGCCGGCGACCAGAATTGACAGCGAAAGCACCGTGGCGAGGATCGGTCGGTCAATAAATACCTTGGAAAGGTCCACGGTCAGGCTCCGTCTTCGCCGCCGGCGGCTGCCGCCGGTGCCACCAAGGTCCCCTGAGGTTGATCCATCGGGACCACCTCCGGCGCCAGCGGCGCGCCGGGAAAGAAGATTTTGCGCACCCCGTTGACGACCACCAGGTCGGCTTCGGTCAGGCCTTCCAGCACCACGCGCAGCCCCTCATAGGAGCGGCCCAGCACCACGTCTTTCCGCACCGCTTCGCTGTTTTCGCCCACCACGTACACGTATTTGCGATCCTGATCGGTGAGCACCGCCCGATCATGAATCAGCAGCGCGTTGTATTCGCCGCTGCCCAGCAGCCGCACGCGCGCGAACAGGCCGGGGGTGAAGAGGCCGTCGGGATTGGCGAGCACGGCTTTTCCCTGGATGGTGCCGGTATCCGGGTCGACCTCATTGTCGACAAACACCATTTCTCCCCGATAGGGAAAGTCATTATCAATCGCCAGGCCGACCAAGACCGGATTCGGTGCATCGCGGGAGCTCTGGCGTTCCCCGGCCCGATCCAGCCCGAGGTACTTAAGGTAAATCTGCTCGTCGCCGCGAAAACTCACGTAGACGGGATCAACGGACACCACGGTGGTGAGCAGGCTCAGGTCCGCCTGCACCAGATTACCCGGCTTGATCAGCGCCGCGCCGATGCGACCGTCAATGGGCGAGTGGATGCTGGCAAACTCAAGGTCCAGCTCCATCCTCTCCAGGTCGGCCTGGGCGGCCTGGCGGTCCGCCAGGGCCTGCTCCAGGTCCGCTTCGGCTTGCTCAAGCTCCTCTGTGGAGGCGGCGCGGGCAGCCACCAGCTTCTCCACGCGAGCCACAGCGCTGCGCGCCAGGCCGATGCGGGTGTCGACCCGCGCCAGCTGAGCGTGCGCGCTGTTCACCTCCGCCTGATACTCGCGCGGATCGATAGTGAACAGCAGATCCCCCTTGCTCACCGCGGCGCCTTCTTCAAAATGCACCGCGGACAGATAGCCGGAGACCCGGGGCCGGATTTCGATGTCGTCGATCGCCTCGATGCGGCCGGTAAATTCGTCCCAGTCGACGATCGAGCGCGACACCACCTGCGCGGCGTTTACCTGGGCCGGCGGCACAGCGCCATCGGGTGGGCCGCCGTCTCCACCGCTGCAGGCGGTGAGCAGCAGGGCCAGGGCGGATACAAGCGGGAAGCCAAAACGCTTGGTATGCATCACGTAATTACTCATTCGGTTGAGGGAGTGGCTGGTCAGCCCAGGATTGGGCGAGCTCCTCGAGCATCTTCACCAGCCGGGCCCGCGCGGCCGCAGGCAGTTCAAAACATTCAAAAATTTCCGACCAGAAAAGGCCTTCCGCGGCCAGCCGGAGGATATGGCGTTTGAGTTCTGCGTCGTTCCAGTCCGTGTCGGCGTAGACCTCGCGAAAATGTCCCCGCACCGGGTCCAGTAGCGTGGGGTCCAGGGTGGCGGCGCTGAGCATGCCCGCAACAAATCGCCGCTTGTCAGTCCCTTGCCCGGTGTGTGCGCGAACGTGGGCGATCAAATCGGCGGCCTGAGGGCAGTCGCAGTCGGGTCGCTGGGCAGCTTCCAGCGCATTCCACTGCGCAAGGTCGTGTTCGATAAGCGCGTAGAGCAGCGCCTCCTTGGTGGGGAAGTGGTAAGTAATACCGCCGCGGGTGATGCCGCTCTCGGCCACCAGGGTCTCAAACGTGAGACTGCCGGTACCTTTGCTGCTCACGATGCGGCGGGCCGCTTCCAGCACGGCCAGCTTTGCTTTCGGGGGACGGGTCATGGGAATAACTATACAGGACGTTCTGTAAAGAAAATATACCAATGGTCATGCTCGAAGCACTGGCTGGACCTGTCCCGAAGGGTTCTGCCCGCCCGACCGAGTAAGCTTTCGACCCCGTCGAGGCAGACCACAATTTTGCTAAGCTTCTAGCCGGTATCCAACCAACAAGTGACAAGGGCTTCCGCTCACGCATCATGCCGGTACCTGGCGAGGCAGAGATCACGCGCTGGAAGGTGGGTAACTTCCACTTCGACGCCAACAACCATCGGCTGCGGGGCGAGGGCCGTGACGTACTGCTTGAGCCCAAACCTTCCGCTTTGCTGGCCTACTTCTGCCAAAACCCCGGCCGCAGCATCGGACGCGACGAACTGCTGAGTGCGGTCTGGCACGGGCAGATTGTCTCGGACAACTCCATCAGCCGCGTCATCGTGCTGTTGCGCAAGGCGCTGCGGGACGACGACAAAACGCGCCGTTACATCAGCACCATTCCGAAGTTGGGGTATCGGCTGATCGCCGATGTCTCGGGAATCGAAAAGCCGCCGGCAAACCAGCGGGCGGTAAGCCATGAACCGATTCGCAGGTTTGCACTACGCCAGGGCCTCATCGGGGGAGGCGTATTGCTCGGCCTGTTCGTTGCCTTGTTCCTCACCAACCGGGACCCTGCGCCAATCCCTGACACCGATCGGGCTGTTGTCCCCCTTTCCCGGCTGGCGGTCACCCAGACCAATGGCCATCTCGCCAGCGACGGCCAGCGCCTGGTCTACACCGCCAACGACGGCACCTTTGACGTGGTCTATCTCATCGCTGAAGCCGGTGCCGAGCCGGTGCCGATCAGCGCTCCAGGAGGACACGCCAATTTTGCCACCTGGGCCCACGGCGACGAGTTTGTTGTTTACCAGTTTATGGACGGTGACCGCTGCGAGTTTCATCGGATTGAGCCTGGCCAGTTTTCCGCCCGCAGGGCCGACGTCCTCTATCAGTGCCTGCCCGGCAGCTACTCCGAGCTGTCGCTATCGCGCGACAACGCGACCTTGTATTTCCTGGAACGCGCATCACCCTATTCGCCTTATGCCGTTTACGCCTTGGATCTTGCGCGGCAAACGAAGCAGCGGCCATCGCAGCCGGTGCCTCGGGGTTACGGCAACCACTATGTCGACGTGCACCCCGAGCGCGGCGTCCTGCTGCTGCTCAGCGATCACGCGCCGGGAAAGACCTCGGTGTTTGAGCTCGACCCGGCGGCGGGGAGCTTTGCGCTCCGTCGTGCCTTCGACTACGGGCTGGACAGCGCCATCTGGAGTCACCGGGAGGATCATGTTGTCCATCCATCGCGGCATCCCTCCTATCAACTGCTGGAGTCATCTCTGGCGGACGAGACAAGCCGCGTAATCGTGTCGGACAGCCGCCGGATCAGCACCCCAAGACGGATCAACGATGGGCACAAGGCAAGCGGCGACTATCTATTCACCTCCTACCTGTACAACCGGGATATCGAGCTTGCCGGCGTTCCGACGGAGTCCATCAACTCCGCTGTGATGGACTATCTTCCATCCCTGTCCCACAGCGGTGATGCGCTGGCATTCATTTCCAAGCGAAGCGGCGAGAGCCAGATCTGGGTCAAGAATCTCTCCGAAGGTAGCTTGCTTGCCATCAAGCCGCCGGACTTAGGTCGGCGATTTCACGACCTGGCCTGGTCCGCGGACGACCGCCAACTTCTGGCCAGTACCAACACCGGAATCTTGGTGTACGACCTGGGCGAGGGTGCTTTTGTGCACGATGTCGCGCTGTCGGCGCCCGTCTACGGGGTTCACTGGGCCGATGAGCAAACGCTGGCTTTCAGCCAATATGAAAACGACCAGTGGCGCGCCTATCTTTGGCGGTTGGATCAGGGGCAAGCCAAGTCGCTCGCTGCGCGGTGGGCATTTTCTCTGCAAAACGGACAGCAGCAGATTTTCTTTGATCAGGAGCTGGTGCCTTTCCGGGATGGTCGCGAGCTCACTGTGCTTCAGGAATGTGCGCATCCGCTTTGGCGCTATCAGCTTCGATTACATCTGGACGGCACAGATCTCTACTGTCACGCCGCGGATACGGCGAATGATCTTCTGCGATTAGACGCCGAGCTCAACGTCGATCGATTGCCGGACT
>JBCCVP010000084.1:0-20127 GCA_039195135.1 Pseudomonadota bacterium
GTGGTAGGACAGTACGTGGGCATCAGCATTCTGTTCGCCCTGATGACCTTAACGTTCTATAACGATATTTTACGACTTGTGTCGTAGCCTCAGCGCCGGGTACTCCGTGACGCCCCAACGACGACCGCTTGGGGGTTCACCGAGATGGCATCAGGCTGGGTCACCACGCGCCGCCTGATTCAGGCTAAAATGCGGCGCTTCGAACGCACCGCGACAGTTAACCGGCATATTTACATGATGGATTCCCGTTCGCGCCGAGCTCCTGCAGGGCTGGCTTTTCTGCTGACGCTTTTTTTCTCCTGCGGCATCTCCGCCCAAGCCTTCCAGATCTCCGACATACGCGTTGAGGGGCTGGAGCGTATCTCCGCCGGCAGCGTCTTCAACTATCTGCCCGTAGAAGTGGGCGACACGCTCACCGAGGAGCGGATCGCCGATGCCATGCAGGCGCTGTTTCGCACCGGATTTTTCAGCGACATCGAGTTTGATCGCGAAGGCAATATCCTCGTGGTGCGGGTTTCCGAACGGCCCGCCATCGCTGAGATCAGCCTCGAGGGCAACAAGGACATCAAGACCGAAGACCTGATGCGCGCCCTGTCGGATTTTGGCCTGTCGGAGGGGGACGTTTTCGAGCGGCGGACGCTGGAACGCGTGCAGCAGTCGCTCACCAAGGAATACTACAACCGCGGCAAGTACAACGTTAACGTGGGCACCTCGGTCAACGAGCTGCAGCGCAACCGGGTGCGCATCAACATCGACATTACCGAAGGTGATGCGGCCACCATCAAGCACATCAACATCGTGGGTAACACCGTGTTTACCGACGAGGAGATTCTGGAGGATTTTGACTCCAGCACCTCCAACTGGCTGTCCTGGTACTCCCGCGACGACCAGTATTCGCAGGAAAAGCTGCAGGGCGACCTGGAAGCGCTGCAGAGCTACTACATGGACCGGGGCTATATCGATTTTGAAATCGAATCCACGCAGGTTTCCATCAGTCCCGACAAGAAAGACATCTACATCACCGCCAACGTCCGCGAGGGGGACCTGTTTCAGGTCTCAGAGATCCAGCTCACCGGCGACCTGGTGCTGACGGAGGAGGACCTGCGGCGCTTTGTGGTGCTCGGCGAAGGCCAGACCTTTTCCCGGCGGCTACTTGAGGCCAGCACCGAGAACATCACTCAGCGTCTGTCCGGCGTGGGCTACGCGTTTGCCAATGTCAATCCGATTCCGGATATCGATAAGGAAAGCAAAACGGTCAAGATCACCCTCCTGGTGGATCCGGGCCAGCGGGTCTACGTCCGGCGGATTAACTTTTCCGGCAACTCCAAAACCAAAGATGAGGTGCTGCGACGGGAGTTTCGCCAGTTTGAAGGGGCGGTTTTTTCCCAGTTTATGGTGGACCGCTCGCGGCTGCGGCTGCAGCGCCTGAGCTACGTGGAGGAGGTCAACATCGAGACGCCCCGGGTTTCCGAAGACCAGGTGGACGTCAACGTGGTGGTCAAAGAGCGCACCGCCGGCTCCTTTACCTTTGGCCTGGGCTTCTCGCAGGTGACCGGCATTCTCGGCAGCCTGTCGGTCAACCAGGAGAACTTTCTGGGCTCCGGCAAGCAGGCGGGCATCAGCCTGCAGAACTCCCGGTTCTTCTCCCGCTTTGACCTGTCCTACGTCAACCCGTACCTCACCGAGGACGGCATCAGCCAGGGCTGGAACCTAAGCATCCGGGAGCTGGACCAGGGCGAGGCCAATATCGCCAGCTACCTCGCCGACACCAAGGCCCTTTCAACGAGCTTCGGCATCCCGATCACTGAGGTGGATCGGGTGCGGCTGCTGATTGGATTGGAAGATACCGCCATCACGCCGTTTCTGGGTGTGGGCCGGGATATTTTTGAGGAACTGGTGTTCTACGACCTGGGTGAGTTCTGCGACCTGAGCGTCGACCCGGACACCAACTCTCCGATCGACCCCAACTGTCTGCGGGCGGCGGATATCAATCCAGATACGCCGCCGGATCAGACCGGTTACCGCACCATCGACAACGCCCTGACGGTGCGGGCGGAACTCCTCTGGTCGCGGGACTCCCGCAACCGCTTTTTCAGCCCGACGCGCGGCAGCGTGCAGCGGGCGGGTCTTGAGATTGCCGTGCCGGGCAGCACCATCGAGTACTACAAAGTCACCTACAACGCGCGCAAGTACTTCCCGCTCAATCGTCACTTCACCTTCGCCCTGAGCGGCGACCTGGGCTACGGCGATACCTACGGGAACGACTCCGACGCCCCCTTCGGCTTGCCCTTCTTCGAACACTTTTTTGCCGGCGGCGTGCGCTCGGTGCGGGGTTTTGACGACAACACGCTGGGCCCCCGGGTGCAGCGGGTGCTAGGCACCGACCCGGATACCGGCGAGCCGATCCTGGAAAATAACCCCCGTCCCATCGGCGGGGACCTGAAGGTGACCGGCTCGGCGGAACTGTTTTTCCCGATTCCCTTTGCCAAACAAAGCACCACCACGCGCCTGTCGTGGTTTGTGGACTTTGGTCAGGTCTATACCGACCTCGATGCCTTCGACGCGGGCCAGATTCGCTACACCACGGGACTGTCGCTGCAGTGGCAGGCGCCGGTAGGACCGGTGATCATCAACCTTGTGGCACCGTTGAACGACGAGCCCGGGGACGAAACCGAGACACTGCAGTTCGCTTTCGGCAACTTTTTCTGATTTGACAGTAGTTTGCCCGGGGTTTGAAACGGCGACCGAATCTACGCCGCCACCGGTTCGATTTTGCTAGCATGGCGGAAAAGTGATGCGGGCGGAGCTGCCGCGGCGGCAAACGCCCTGAGACACCGTGACGATGTGCGCAAATTTTCGTGTGCCGGCGAGATTCATTCTGGCCGGCTTGCTGGTGCTGGCCGGGGGAGACGTCGTCGCCCAGGGCCGCATTGGCTACGTCAATTTTGACCAACTCCTGGAAAACTCCCCGCAGCGGGCGGCGCGCCTCGACACGTTAACCCGGCGCTTCGAGAGCCGGGCCCTGGCCAACCAGGAAAACGAACGGGAACTGGCGGAGCTGGAAGACCGGCTCGTGCGGGACGCGGCCATCATGGGGGAAGCCCGGCGGGAAGCGCTGGAGCGGCAGGTACGAACCCTGCGACGGCAGGTGCAGCGGGACAAGGAAGACCTGCTGGAGGAAATGGAGTTTGCGCGCAACGAGGAGCTGACGAAGCTGACGGACGAGATTTATCAGGTGGTCGAACGCTGGGCGAAGCTGAACGACTACGACCTGATCCTGGCCTCGCCAGCGCTTTACTACTCCGAATCCATCGATCTGACCGAGCGTCTGCTGGAAGAACTCAACAAAGCGCACGACGCCACACCAACAGGGAACTGACCATGACCGGGGGTGGAAAAACGCTGGGCGAACTGGCGGCCTGGCTGCAGCGCGAGTCTTGTGGTGACGAAAACACCCGGGTGACCGGCTGCGGCACCCTGCGCCGGGCCGGCACCAGCGACCTGAGCTTTCTCGCCAACGCCCGCTACCGCGGTGATCTTGAGCAGTGCCAGGCCGGCATTGTGATCCTCTCGCCGGAAGACGCAGCCGCCTGTCCCGGCCCGCACATCCTGAGCCCCGACCCGTATCTGGACTACGCCCGCGCCGCAGCGCTGTTTGACCCCCGCGGCGACTTTGCGCCCGGGGTGCACCCAAGCGCCGTGCTCGGAGACAACGTGGTGGTGGACGAGACAAGCTACATCGGGCCCCACACGGTCATCGAGGACCGCGTCACGGTCGGCGCCGGCGTGTACGTGGGGCCAGGCTGCCTGGTGGGTGAGCGGTCGGTCCTTGGCGATGGCAGCCGACTGGTGGCCCGGGTGAGCCTCATCGGCCGCGTGGAGCTGGGACAGCGCGTGCTGATTCACCCCGGCGCCGTACTGGGCGCGGATGGTTTTGGCCTTGCCCGGGGCCCCGAGGGCTGGGTCAAGGTGCCGCAGCTGGGGGGCGTGCAGATTGGTGATGACTGCGAGATTGGCTGCAATACCACCATCGACTGCGGCGCTCTGGACGACACGGTGCTGGAACAGGACGTGCGGCTGGACAATCAGATTCAGATCGGCCACAACGCGCACATCGGCGCCCATACCCTGATGGTGGGCTGCGTCGCCGTCGCCGGCAGCGCGCGCATTGGAAAAAACTGCCTCATCGGCGGCCGCGCCGGCTTCGCCGGTCATATCGAGGTCGCGGACGGGGTCACGGTCACCGCCATGACGATGGTGACCCACGACGTAAAAGAACCGGGAGGCACCTACTCCTCGGGTATCCCCTTTCAATCGGCTGCCGCGTGGCGGCGCAACGTTGCCCGGCTCAGAAATCTGGATGATCTGGCCAAGCGGGTGGCG
Source organism: Pseudomonadota bacterium (assembly GCA_039195135.1). GTDB lineage: Bacteria > Pseudomonadota > Gammaproteobacteria > Xanthomonadales > SZUA-38 > JANQOZ01. The sequence continues at coordinate 4,384 of JBCCVP010000084.1, forward strand.
AAACTGGAGAAAAAAGCAAAGTGAGTACCGACAACAGCAAAACGGTCGACGTCGAACATATTCTGCGCGCCCTGCCCCATCGCTATCCGTTCCTGCTGGTCGACCGGGTGGTGGATTACGACAGTAAGTGGATCAAGGCCTACAAGAACGTCACCATCAACGAGCCGTTCTTTCAGGGCCACTTTCCGGGCCATCCGGTGATGCCCGGCGTCCTGATTCTCGAATCGCTGGCGCAGTGCGCCGGGGTGCTTGCCTACACCAACGCGGGGATGGCCGAGGATTACGAGGCGCTGTTTTACCTCGTCAAAATCGACAAGGCCCGCTTCTCAAAGCTGGTGGTGCCGGGAGACCGGCTGGATCTGGAGGTGGATCTGACCCGGACGCTGCGCAACATGGCTCTGTACAAGTGCACCGCCACGGTGGACGGAGAAAAGGCGGCCAGCGCAGAGATCCTGTGCGCTGAACAACGGACCGATTCATGATCCACCCGCAGGCGGTTGTGGATCCGTCAGCCGAACTGGCGGACGACGTCACCGTGGGGCCATTTACCGTGATTGGACCCAAGGTGCAGATCGATGCCGGCACCGAGATTGCGTCCCACGTGGTGATCAACGGGCCGACCACCATCGGCAAGCGGAATCGAATCTTCCAGTTCACATCCCTCGGCGAGGAGCCGCAGGACAAAAAATTCCGGCCGGACCACGACGTGCGGCTGGAGATTGGCGATGACAACCTGATCCGCGAGTACTGCACCTTCAATCGGGGCACGGTGACCGGCGGGGGAGTAACCCGCATCGGCCATCGCAACTGGATCATGGCCTACGTGCACATCGCCCACGACTGTATCGTGGGCAACGACACCATTTTTGCCAACGCGGCGTCCCTCGCCGGCCATGTGGAGATTGAAGACCAGGCCATCCTCGGTGGCTTTTCCCTGATCCACCAGTTCTGCCGCGTGGGCCGCAATGCCTTCACCTCCATGGGCAGCATGATCAATCGTGACGTGCCGCCCTACGTCACGGTGGCCGGGCGCATGTCCACGCCCCGGGGCATCAACTCCGAGGGTTTGCGGCGCCACGGCTTTGACACGGACCGCATCGCCGCGGTGAAAAACGCCTACCGGGTGCTGTACAAAAGCGGCGCGCCGCTGGCCGAAGCGGTTACCCAGCTGGAGGCGCTGGCGGAGGATAACGAAGACGTGGAGCCGCTGGTTTCGTTTATCAAAAAAAGTACGCGCAGCATCATCCGCTGATCCGTGTCCGGTCCCAAGCAAGATCCTGGTTCTCTGGTGCTGCTGGCGGGAGAGGCGTCGGGTGACCGGCTCGGCGCCGAGCTCACCGACGAACTCCGTCGCCGCTTTCCCGATTTAAAGCTGGCCGGCGTCGGGGGCGAGCGCATGCGCGCCGCCGGTGTGGACTGCTGGCACGATTGCCAGGAACTGGCGGTGATGGGTTTTGCCGAGGTGTTTGCGCATCTGCCGCGGCTGCTGAAACTCCGGCGGGGGCTGACCCGTCGCCTGCTGAGCAATCCCCCGGCCGCGTTTGTCGGCATTGACGCGCCGGACTTCAACCTGGGCCTCGCCCGCCGGCTCAAAGCCCGGGGCGTGCCCACGGTGCAGTATGTCAGCCCTTCCATCTGGGCCTGGCGGCAGGGCCGGGCGGCCAAAATCGGCCGCTGCGTCGACCTGGTGCTGACCTTGTTCCCTTTCGAACCGGCCATCTATCAGCAGCACGGCGTGCCGGCCCGCTTTGTGGGTCACCCGAGCGCGCACCGGCTGCCGCTGGAGCCCGACATTACCGCGGCCCGCCAGGCCCTCGATCTCGTTCCGGACCGGCGGGTGGTGGCGCTCCTGCCCGGCAGCCGCATGGCGGAGATCAAACGCCTCGGCAACATCCTGGCCCGCTGCGCAAAAGCGCTCATCGCACGCTACCCGGATCTCCAGCTGGTGACGCCCACGGCCTCCGACGCCGGTGCCCGCCTGTACCGCGATCAGCTGGCCACCGCCGGCATGCTCGATCGGGTGGTGCTGGCACCGGGCCGGAGCTTCGAGGCGCTCACCGCCGCCGACGCTGCCATCGTCGCTTCCGGCACGGCAACGCTGGAGGCACTCCTGTGCAAAACGCCGATGGTGGTGACCTATCGGGTTTCGCCCGTCTCCCTGGCGATCGTGCGTGCCCTGCGCATGATGAAAGTTGATCAGTTTTCGCTGCCCAACGCCCTTGCCGACGAGCAGCTGGTGCCGGAACTGATGCAAAATGACGCAACGCCGGAAAAGCTGGTGGCGGCGGTGGTGGACCTTTTGGACAATGAGGCGATGCGGGAGGCGACGGTGGCCAGATTTACGGAAATCCACCAAAGCCTGCGCGCCGACCTGAGCGCCGCGCAGGCGCTGGAGGAATTCCTTGACCTGTCCCCGGGGCCGCTTCAGGGTGACCAACCATGAGTGCCCGCATCGCCGGCGTCGACGAAGCCGGGCGGGGGTGCCTCGCTGGACCGGTGGCGGTGGCCGCGGTGATCCTTGATCCGGCAGCCGACTGGTCCGAGGTGGATGATTCCAAGCGGCTCACCCTCAAGAAGCGGGAAGCGCTGGCGCACACGATCCGCGCCGGGTGCCTGAGCTGGCACGTGGAGCTGGTCGACGTGGCCACCATCGATCGGGTCAACATCCTCAACGCCACCCTGCTGGGCATGCGTCGCTGCGTCGAGGCACTGCCGGTGGCCGCGTCGGAGGTGCTGATCGACGGCAATCGAACGCCAGATCTGGCGTTGCCCTGCCGCGCTATCATCGGCGGCGACCGGTTGGAAAAGTGCATCGGCGCCGCGTCCATTCTGGCCAAAACCGCGCGCGATAACTTCATGATTGAGATGGACCAGAAATATCCGGAGTACGGATTTGCCGACCACAAGGGCTACGGCACCGCACAGCATCTGAAAGCGCTCCGGGCCCTCGGCCCGACGCCGCTCCACCGCACCTCGTTTGCCCCGGTCCAGGATCTGGCCCAGGGCGACCTGTTCAGCGCCTGAACGCGTCCCGTCCCGATGTCGTTTGTTCATCTCAATCTGCACACCGAATACTCGCTGATCGACAGCACTCTGCGGATCAAACCGCTGATCGAACGCGCCCAGGCCCTTGAGATGCCCGCGCTGGCCATGACCGACCAGCACAATCTGTTTGGCCTGGTGAAGTTCTTTCGCGCCGCGGAGGGCGCCGGCATCAAACCGATCGCCGGCGCCGACATCTGGCTGCGGGACCCGGTGGACCCCCAGCCGTCCATCCTCACGCTGCTGTGCCAGAACGAGACGGGCTACCGCAATCTGTCGGCCCTTCTCACCCGGTCTTTCCGCACCCGGGAGGCGCACACTCCACCCTCGGTGGAGCCGGAGTGGTTCGACGAGCATGGGGAAGGCCTGATTGCGCTGGGCGGCCTGCACCGGGGCCCGGTGGGTCGCCTGCTGGAAGACGGCAAGCCCAATCGCGCCAGCGATCTGCTTGCGCAGTGGCTTGAACGCCTGCCCGATCGCTTCTACCTGGACGTCGCCCGGCTGGGGCGTAGCGGTGAAGAGGCCTTTATCACGCAGACCCTGAACCTGGCGCACGCGCATCAGTGTCCGGTGGTTGCGGTCAACGACGTGCGCTTCCTCACCGCCGACAATTTCGACGCCCACGAGGCGCGGGTATGCATCAATCAGGGCCGGCTGCTCGAAGACGCCAGCCGTCCGCGGCTGTATTCAGCGCAGCAGTACCTTAGGTCCGCCGAGGAGATGGGCACGCTGTTTGAGGACCTGCCCGGCTGCCTGGAAAACGCTTGGGAGCTGGCCCACCGCTGCAATCTGGAGCTGAAAACCGGCAGCTACTACCTGCCCGCCTTTCCCGTGCCGGAAAACCAGACGGTGGAATCCCACCTGCGCGCCGAGTCTCTCACCGGCCTGAAGGCGCGGCTGGCGGACCGCCCGCCGCCGGCGCATTTCAAACCCGAGGACTACCAGGCCCGGCTGGAGCACGAGCTCGACGTAATCGGCCAGATGGGTTTTCCCGGCTACTTCCTGATCGTGGCCGACTTCATCGCCTGGGCCCGGCGCCAGTCGATTCCCGTGGGACCGGGCCGCGGGTCCGGGGCCGGGTCGCTGGTGGCCTATGCCCTGGGCATCACCGATCTCGACCCGCTGGTCCACGACCTGCTGTTTGAGCGGTTCCTGAACCCCGAGCGGGTGTCCATGCCCGACTTCGACATCGATTTCTGCATGGACCGGCGGGACGAAGTGATCGACTACGTGGCCCAGCGCTACGGCCGCGACAAGGTGAGCCAGATCATCACCTTCGGCACCATGTCGGCCAAAGCGGTGGTGCGCGATACCGGCCGCGTCCTGGGGCTGCGCTACGGCTTTGTCGACGAGGTCGCCAAGATGATTCCCGGCACCCTGGGAATCACCCTGGAAGGGGCCCTGAAAGAGTCCAAGGAACTGGCGGAGCGGGTGGAAACCGACTCGGACGTGGGCCAGCTCATGGATCTGGCCCGCTCCCTGGAAGGGCTGACGCGTAACGCCGGCAAACACGCCGGCGGCGTGGTGATCGCTCCACGGGCGCTGGAATATTTCACCCCGCTCTACTGCGAGGATCCGCAGGAGAGCGTCGTCTCCCAGTACGACAAGGACGACGTCGAATCCATCGGCCTCGTAAAGTTCGACTTCCTGGGCCTGCGCACCCTCACAATCATCGACTGGGCGGTGGCCGCCATCAATCGTAAGCGGCCGGACGATCCGCTGGACGTTGACCGGCTGCCCATGGAAGACGAAGCCACCTTCCGCCTGCTGAAGGCCTGCCTGACCACGGCGGTCTTCCAGCTTGAATCCCGCGGGATGAAGGAGCTGATCAAGCGCCTGGCGCCCGGCAGCTTCGACGATATTGTCGCGCTGGTGGCGCTCTACCGGCCCGGCCCGCTCGATTCCGGCATGGTGGATACCTACGTGGACTGCAAGCACGGCCGCCAGTCCGTGCGCTATCCGCATCCGCAGCTGGAGCCGATCCTGGAGCCCACCTACGGCGTGATTCTGTATCAGGAACAGGTCATGCAGATCGCTCAGGTGCTCGCCGGCTATACCCTTGGCGGCGCCGATATCCTGCGCCGCGCCATGGGTAAGAAAAAGCCGGCGGAGATGGCCAAGCAGCGGTCGATCTTCGTCGGCGGCGCCACCGAACGGGGCATCGACAAGGCGCTGGCGGAATCCATCTTTGACCTGATGGAGAAATTTGCCGGCTACGGTTTCAACAAATCCCACTCGGCCGCTTACGCGCTGCTGTCCTACCAGACGGCCTGGCTGAAGGCCCACTATCCCTCGGAGTTCATGGCCGCCGTGCTGTCCGCCGACATGGACAACACGGACAAGGTCGTGGTGCTTATCGATGATGCGCGACAGCTCGGGTTAGAGGTGCTGCCGCCGGACATCAACAGTTCCTTCTACATGTTTACCGCCATCGACGCGCAGCAGATCCGCTACGGCCTGGGGGCGATCAAGGGCCTCGGGGAAAGCGCCATCGAAGCCTGCGTCGAGGAACGGGAAGCCGGGGGCCCGTTTACGGAGCTGCTGGAATTCTGCAACCGGGTTGATCTCGGGCGGCTGAACCGGCGCGCCCTGGAGGCGTTGATTCTGGCCGGCGCGCTGGACATCCTGGGGGAAAATCGCGCCAGCCTGATGGCCTCCCTGGGCGAGGTGCTGAAAGCCGCCGAGCAGCATTCCCGGGACCGCGCCGCCGGCCAGACGGACCTGTTTGGCGCGCCGGCGCCGGTGGCTGCGCCGCACCTTGCCTCCGTGGCCGAGTGGGACAAGCAGCGCCAGCTCCGGGGCGAACGCGACACGCTCGGGCTGTACCTGTCGGGCCATCCGGTAGATCCCTACCGGGAGCAGCTGACGGCGGTGGCCAGCACGGGCCTGGGCCAGCTGGATCAGAAGTTTGGCAACCGCATCACGGACAACCGCAAAGGTGTGCCCGCCACGCTGGCGGGCCTCCTGATGGGCGTGCGGCGGCGCGGCGAGCGCAGCGCCTTTGCCCAGCTCGACGACGGCACCGGTCGGGTGGAGCTGGCATTTTTTGGCAAAGCGCTTGGCGAGAACAGCCATCGTCTGATCAACGATGAGCTGGTGGTGGCCGAAGGTAATCTGGTGCCGGACGACTTCAGCGGCGGCTACCGGCTGCGGGTGGAGCGGCTGGCCACGCTGGAGGAAACCCTCGCGCAGCGCGCCCGCGCCGTGTGCATCACGCTGAACGGGGCGGCCTTGGATCTGGCGGCGCTGAAGGAGGTGCTCGCCGACTTTCAGCCCGGCGCGACGCCGGTGGTGGTGGCGCTGGCCAACGATGATGCCCGGGCCCATGTGCGGCTGGGTAACGACCATCGCATCAAGCCGGCGGAGGCGCTGCTGCTGCGCCTTGAGACGCTGCCCGGGGTACACAAGGCGGAGCTGGTGTTCGGCGAGCTGCCGGCGACGGCGGACTGACGCCTCGGAGCCCGCGGCGCACGCTGACGGGCGGGCGTTCGGGCACCTTAGGTATACTGCGCCCCATGACTCAACCCGAACCCCAGTACCTGAAGTTCGAGCAGCCCATCGCCGACCTTCAGAACAAGATCCACGAGCTGAAAAACGTGGGCTCCGACAACGCCATCAACCTCGAAGAGGAAGTGGGTCGGCTGCAGGAAAAACTGCGCGCCAAAACGCAGTCCATTTTTTCCTCCCTCGATGCCTGGCAGATTTCACAGCTGGCTCGGCACCCGGATCGCCCTTACACGCTGGACTACGTGGAACGGACGTTTGACGAGTTTCACGAACTGCACGGTGACCGGGCCTTTAAGGACGATCCCGCCATTGTCGGCGGCCTGGCGCGGCTGGGCGAGCGGCGCCTCATGCTGATCGGGCATCAGAAGGGGCGCTCCACCAAAGAAAAGGTGCGGCGTAACTTCGGCATGCCGCGACCAGAAGGCTACCGCAAAGCGCTGCGGCTGATGCGAACCGCGGAGCGTTTCGGACTGCCGATCGTGACCCTGATCGACACCCCCGGCGCTTACCCCGGCATCGGTGCCGAGGAGCGCGGCCAGAGCGAGGCGATCGCGCGCAATCTGTTTGAGATGGCACGGCTGCGGGTCCCGGTGGTCTGCTGCGTCATCGGCGAAGGCGGCTCCGGGGGAGCGCTGGCCATCGGCGTGGGAGACCACGTGATGATGCTGGAGTACAGCACCTATTCGGTCATTTCGCCGGAAGGGTGCGCGTCCATTCTGTGGAAGAGCGCCGACTACGCCAAAGACGCAGCCTCGGCGCTGCAGATTACCTCCGAGGCGCTGAGCTCGCGCAAGCTGATCGACGAGATTGTGCCCGAACCCCTCGGCGGCGCGCACCGTGATCCCGCCGCCATGGGAGAGACGCTCAAAGACGCGATCGGCAAAACCCTGGATCGACTCACGGAGCGGGATCCGGACTCACTGCTCGCGGCCCGCTACCAGCGTCTCATGGCCCTGGGGCGCTTCAAAGGCGACTAGTGAGCTGTAACCACCAGCCCGGATCATGAGGCAGCCCCTTGCCTGTCTCCTCGAACCAACAGTCCGATCCCTTTGATCTGAAGGCGCTCGTGCCGCGGGAACTCGCGGCCACCACCCGCTGGCGTATCGCCTTCAGCGGCGGGCCCGATTCCACCAGCCTCCTGCTGGCCTTTGCCCGCACATTTCCGCTGCCGCAGCTCGCCGCGGTGCACGTCGACCACGGCGTTGATCCCGCCGCCGGACGCTGGGCCGAAACCTGTGCCGCCAGCGCCCGGCAACTCGGCGTGCCGCTTGAGATCCGACAGGTTGCCGGTTTGGGCACCCAGGCCAGCGAAGCCGAGCTGCGGGCGGCGCGTTACGCGGCGTTCTGCGAAGTGCTGGAAGAAGGCGACACGCTGGTCACCGCACACCACCAGGCCGACGTAGCGGAAACGGTGCTGCTCGCCGCGCTGCGGGGTGGCGCTCCCCATGAGCTGGCAGCCATTCCCGCCCTGCGCAAACTTGGCCGTGGCTGGCTGTGGCGCCCCTGGCTGGCTTACCCCCAAAGCCAGCTCCATGGCCCGCTCGCAGACAGCGGCCTGCGCATGATCGACGACCCGGCCAATCACCGGGAGCGCCACCGCCGCAGCCTGCTTCGGCAGCGCGTGCTGCCGGTGCTTGAAAGGGGCTGGCCCGACGCGGCGGCGCTGCTGGCCGGTACCGCGGATCGTCAGGCGCGGGCAGCCCGGGTGCAGGATGAATTGCTGGACGAGCTACTGGCCGGTCCAGCCGGGGCGCCGCGGCCCGACGCCCTGCCGGCAACGCTGCTCACGCCGCGCTCCTCCGCGGTGCAGGTAGCCCTGGCGCAACGCTTTCTGCGTCGCGCCGGCGTCTCCCTGCCGCCGGAACGCCAGCTTCGGGAGCTGCTGCGGCAGCGCTGCGAGTGCCGGCCGGACCGGCACCCGCAGCTCAGCTGGGACCAGCAGGTGCTGCGCTGCTGGCGGGGAAACCTCTATCTGCTGCCGCGAAGCGCGCTTGCACCGCTTGAGGAAACTGCCGGGGTCACCCAGACCTGGCTGTCCCGGGAGCTGCCCCTCCCAGATGGGTCTCGGCTGCGCTGGGTGGGACCCGGGGAAGCGCCGGAGCTGGTGGTACACGTGGGTGCCCCGGCCGGCGATGCGGCGGGATTTCCGCCGCCCCGCCGCCTGCGCAAGCTGTTTCAGGAGCAGGGTGTTCCGCCCTGGGAGCGACGACACACGCCGGTGCTCCTGCATCAGGCGCAGCTGGCGCAGGTGGGGCTGAACTGGTCAAGTCGCCGCTTTACGGCCATCAAACGCGACCGCGGCCTCACGATCGAGTGGGTGCGCCCCGGCACCTGAAACAGGCCTTCCGAAAAGGCGCCGGGCCTATTGCTATTCCCGCGCTGCAAATTCATCATGCGACGCTGACGGCGCCCGGCTCACACAAGCAAAGGCAGTTATGGCAGAGGCAAAAAAGACCGACGAAACACCCGATTTTGAACAAGCACTCCAGGAACTGGAATCACTGGTGGAGCAGATGGAAACCGGGGAACTCTCGCTGGAAGATTCGCTGGCTCGCTTTGAGCGCGGCATTACCCTCACCCGCATCTGCCAGGAAGCCTTGAGCAAAGCCCAGCTGCGGGTGGATGAGCTGCTGGAAAAAACGGACAACGAAGCGACGGACGAGGGAGATGGCGACAGCTGATTCCACCGCCGGGGTGCCCACCCTGGCTGAGTCCGCCTCCGTGCTTGGGGCCCAGATCAACGCGTTTCTTGCCGCACGGCTGCCGCAGGAGAACGTCGACCCGAAACAGCTCCACCAGGCCATGCGCTACGCGGTCTTCAACGGCGGGAAGCGGATGCGGCCCCTGCTGGCCTACGGCGCCGCGGATGCGTTGGGAATGCCGCGGGCCTCCGTCGACCCGCTCGCCGCCGCGGTGGAGCTGATCCACGCCTACTCGCTGATCCACGACGACCTGCCGGCCATGGACGACGACGATCTGCGGCGAGGGCAGCCCGCGGTGCATCGCCAGTATGACGAGGCCACGGCCATTCTGGCCGGCGATGCGCTTCAGGCACTGGCGTTTGAGGTGCTGGTGGAAGACCAGTCGGAGCGCGCCGCGCCGCTGGCCGTGGCGCTGGCCCGCGCCTGCGGTTCCCAGGGGATGGCCGGCGGTCAGATGGTAGACCTGCAGGCGGTGGGGGAGGAACTCAACGCGAACGCTCTGGCGTCCATGCACCGGCTTAAAACCGGCGCGCTGATTCGCTGTTCGGTCACCCTGCCGGCCCTGGCCTGCCGGGCGCCGCAGCACCTGCTGGCCGCGCTGGACCGCTACGGCGACCGGGTCGGGCTGGCCTTTCAGATTCAGGACGACGTGCTGGATGTGGCGGGGGCCACCCAGGACATCGGCAAACCCCAGGGATCTGACGCGGAGCAGGGAAAACCCACGTTTCCCGCCTGCCTGGGCCTCGAAGCGTCCCGGGACAAAGCGCAGGAACTGGTGGACGAAGCGCGGGCGGGCCTCAAAACTCTGCCCGGCGACACCACGCTGCTGGAACAGCTCGCCCGCTTTTCTATCATCCGCGGCAGCTGATTCTCTTACTGCGGCTCAGTTAAAAAAGAGGTCAGACAACTTTTTTCCAAAAACCTTTTTTAAGAGGTTTCTCTTACTGCGGCTCCGCGTCCGGCTGCTGATCCGGATGGGCCCGGTCGAAAGCGCCGAGGGCCAGACAGCGATCGTTAATCTCCCGGATCAGCGGGTAGCCGGACAAGTCGCAGCCGTAGCGGTTGGCGTTGTATACCTGCGGCACCAGCAAACAGTCGGCCATGGTCGGATGATCCCCCTCGCAGAATTCGCCGGTGGTGGGGCTGGACTCGAGCAGCGTCTCAAACGCGCTGAAACCTTCCGCCATCCAGTAATTCATCCAATCTACTTTGGCCCGGCCTTTCACCCCCAGCTCCTTGTCCAGAAACATCATGACCCGCAGGTTGTTCAGCGGGTGAATGTCACAGGCCACAATCTGCGCCAGCCCCCGCACCCGGCCCCGGGCACGGATTTCTGAGGGCAGCAGCGGCGCTTCGGGATAGGCCTCGTCCAGATACTCCAAAATTGCCAGCGACTGGCGAAACACCCGACCACCGTCCGTCAGCACCGGAACCAGGCCCTGGGGATTGAGCTTCATGTATTCCGGCTGGTGATGCTCACCGCCATTCTTGATCAGATTGACGGGGATAAGATCGTACTCCAACCCCTTGAGATTAAGCGCAATTCTCACCCGGTAGGCCGCACTTGAGCGCCAATAGGAAAATAGCTTCAGGTCCATCTATCCAGCTCTGCTTACCCCAAAGCAGGTCACTGTAATTCAGCCGCTTAAATTGTGCGACCATGGCGTTTTCCCCGCTGCCTGCTCATGACCGACACGCTGGACCTCGAATCGTTTTTCCCCTTTCTGCTGTCCAGGCTGTCGAACCGCGTCAGCAACGCGATCGCCGCCACCTACTCCGACGAACATGCCCTTTCCGTGCGCCAATGGCGCGTGCTTTGTCTGGTCGGCAATTATCCGGGCACCACCGCCCGAGCGGTGGCGGAGAAAGGAGCGCTGGACAAGGTGGCGGTCAGCCGCAGCGTCGCCCACCTCGTGGATCGGGGCCTGGTGGAGCGCGAGGTCGACGAGCAGGACCGGCGCCAGGTGCACCTGAAGCTGAGTCGGACCGGGCTGGCCATCACCCGCGCCATCGTTCCCCGAGCGCTGGCGGTGGAAGCGCAGATGCTGGCCGCCCTGAGCGAAGAAGAGCGCCGCGTGCTGACTGACTGCATGGACCGGCTGTTCGACCGGACCGGGGACCTGCGGGAGGCAGAATAGACGAGTCTTCCTGCCGATCCCGAAGGATCTGCTTGCATTTATATCTACACCTGTAGAGAATACGCGACATCTGTCGAGATAGGGGCGTACGATGGCGCTGTCCGATTTTGAGCTTGCCGTTCTGCAGCTTTTCTGGGATCAGGGGGACCTCTCGGCCCCGCGCGCCCACGAACTGGTCAGCGAAACCCGCGCGGTGACCTATTCCACCGTCAAGACGATTATTGACCGGTTGGAAAAGAAAGGTGCCCTGCGGCGGGTGGAGCAGCACGGTCGCACCATCATCTATGCCGCCGCGCTTGATCGCGAAGCAGTCCAGCGGCCGCTGGTGCGCGAGTTTGTATCCCGGGTCTTCGGCGGCGACCGGTCTCCCCTGTTTTCCTACCTGATGGATCAGGACTCGCTGTCGGAGAAAGAGATCGAAACGATCAAGGCCCTCACCGCCCGACTTGAGGACAAATCCTGATGAACGCCTGGCTGCTGATGAACACCTGCCTGAGCCTGACCGCACTTGGCGCCGCCTTCGCGCTGCGCCGGGCGCCGGCGCGGCTGACGTTTTTTCTGCTGCTGGGCGCACTGGTACTGTGGTGCCTGCCGCTGTCTCCCGTGGTGCTCAGCAGCGGCCCACCCGCCATGGAATCCCTTGATCTGATTCCCATCGGCCCCGCCGGCAGCACACCCTCGATCCTCGTTTCCGATGCCGCACCGGGCGTTCCCTGGCTCTGGCTGCTGCTTGCCGCCGGCGCTGCCGGCGGTGTGGTGTTCACGCTGCGGGCTGTACGCAGCGTGCGGCAGGCGCGGGCGCTGCGTCCCGGAGCGCAGCCCCTGGTGACCGGGGCGGGTTCGTTTCCGGACGCGGACAACCCGCCACCAACCTGGATTATCCAGGGCCGCCAGGCGTTCACCACGGGCGTATTCCGGCCATCCATCTGGGTAGGACAGGCCTGTCTTGATTCCAGCGCCGCCCGCGCCATCCTCACCCACGAGTGGGTCCATGCCCGGCGCCGGGACAACGCCTGGCTGTGGATCGTGGAGCTCATCCGCCACGTGCTGTGGTGGAACCCGCTGGTGTGGCTGCTCGCGCGGGAGGCCCGGCTGAAGCTTGAGATGAGCTGCGATGAGGCCTGCGAGGGCTACTTTGAGCCCGGCGTTTACCTCAAGAACATCGCCGCCTTTTTTGCGGGCACCAACGATCGTCACCGTTTGGTTGAAACCTCCATGCTCGGCGGCGAATCGACCCTGACGCGGCGGGTGCGCCACCTCGTTTCGCACCGCCCGCTGGGCCCTGCCCATCTGTCGGTGCTGCTCGCGGCGCTGCTGACCTCGGCGGCGGTGCTGGTGCAGGCGGAGGGCCCCTATGGTCGGTCATCCAGCAGCAGTCTTGAGGTCGAGGAAAACGGAAGCTACCGCCTCACGCTGGAAAACGCGCATCCGGGCGAGGCGGTGCAGAAGCTGGCCAGTCTGGGCCGGGTCCACGTGCTGGCCCATCCTGCCGTGAACAACTGGCGCCTGACCATCATTCTTGAGGGCACCCGGGAGCGCTGGATCGATGGCGTGGAATATCTGATGACGTCCGGCAAATTTGGCGCGACGTTCGGCTATGTCATCAATGAGGGCAAACTGCTGCTGGCCCCGAAAACGGTTCTGGCCACGGGCAGCAGCGAATGGCTGGCCGATGCCCTGGAGCTGGGGGTGCTGCAACCTCCGCCACCGGATCTAAACTCCCTGCGTGTTGGCGTCGACGTTCTGATGACCTACCGCGGCGAAACTTTCCGCCAGACCGGCCTGGTACTCTCCGAGCAGGCGTGGTTTGGCCTGCGCCAGGCGACCCTCGGCCTCAATCTCCGGCCCACCGTGCTTGAGGACGACCAGGTCAGACTCGATCTACGCATTGACGACACTAGCACCGGCAAGGTGCTGGCAGCCCCTACGCTGATCACCCTGAGCGGTCGGGATGCCATCGTTGAGATCGGCGGCGAGAACCCGCTGCGCGTGGAGGTCTCACCAACCATCCTGTAAACGGCGCTTTTCCCAAGGCCGCTAAGTGCCGCCAGGTGCCCCCAGGTGCCGCGGCCTGGATTCCTGCCCCCAAAATAACGCTCCACTGCCTCCGGCTGGGCCAGCCGCCGCAGCCTGGGTGAGAGCATTTTCCTGCTCAAACAACCCAAAAGCTGACTCGCGTGGCAGCTTTTCGCCACCGTTTCGATCTTCACGGTCAGGGATAGCAAAATCGGACGGGAGCACCCATGAATCTGTATCTGCGCTTACTGCTGGTCTTCCTCAAAAACTTGAAGGTAGATCGAACCTGCCCCTCCCGGGCAGCAACCACGAGCTTTCGCGTGCTGCCGCACGACATCGATGCCCTCGGCCATCTGAACAACGGTGGCTATTTTCAGATCATGGACGTGGCGCGCGTCGACTGGATGCTGCGCACGGGGGTGCTCGCCGCCATCCGGCGCCACCGCTGGACGCCGGTGCTCGGCGGCGGCGTGGCGCGCTTTCGCTTTTCTCTGCGCCTGTTTCAGCCCTATCGGGTGCTGACTCGACTGCTGTCCTGGGACGATCGGTGGTTTTTCCTCGAGCATGTTTTCCTGGACCGCAGCCAGCGCTGCGTGGCCGCCGGCGTCACCCGGGCCGCCATGCGGTCGGCGGGCGCCTGGGTCAACGCGGCACAGGTGGCTGGCGCCGTGGCGCCGGGGCTGGCGGCGCCGCCGCCGCCAAAATACCTAAAGGACTGGATCGGCTTTGAGCAGGCCATGTTTTCAGATGGCGCCCAGTCAGCGGTCGCGGCCGGCAGCCCGGGGGTGCAGTCATGAACACCACGACGCGCTGGCACACCCTGTTCAGTTGGATAACGGCCCGTCCCGGCCTTGCGGTGCCGCTCTGCCTCGCGCTCGTTGTTGTCGCCGGCAGCGGGCTGGCGGGGCTGAAAAAGGACACAAGCATGACCGCCTTTATCCCTCCGGGCCATCCGGCCCTGGAGGCCCGGGAAGAGGCGCGGGCGACGTTCGGCCTGGCGGACCCGATTGCGCTGGCGCTGACGCGCGACGACGGCGGCAGCATTTTTGAACCGGCAGCGCTGATCCGCATCCGCGAGCTCACCGCCGCCGTGGAGGCGTTGGAAAACGTTCGCGTTGACCGGATATCGAGCCTGGCGTCGGAATCCAGCATTCTGGGGGACGCCGGCGAGATTCGGGTTGACCCGTATATCGAGCCCGCCGGCGCCGTGACCCCCGAAGCGGCGCGCGCGGCTCGGCAGCGTTGGCTGCGCATGCTGCCGCACCAGGGCACGCTGGTAAGCCACGACGAATCTGCAGCGCTGATCCTGGCGGAGGTGGTCGATCCGGACCAGGCGCTGGCCACCTATCAGGCGCTGTTGGACCTCGAGACACTGGACGTTGCCCCACCCTTCTCGGTTCATGTGGCCGGCGCCGCCGCCGTATCGGCGTATCTGAGCGCGTACATCGATCGGGATGCCCGACGTCTCCAGCCGCTGGTGGTGCTGGTGATGCTCGCGTTTCTGTACCTGGCTTTCCGGCGCCTGCCGGGCATGCTGGCGCCCATGCTGGTAATCCTGGGCGCCAGCGGGGCAACGCTTGGCATCATGGCCTGGCTGAACATTCCCTATTTCGCCATCACCAACGCGCTGCCCGTCGTGGTGCTGGCCATCTCCATTGCGGACTCGGTCCACATTCTGTCGCGCTACTATCAGCTCACCGCGGCGGGGACCTTGCGCAGCCGACGGGAGCGGGTGGTGCAGGCACTGTGCGATATGGCCCGCCCCGTCACGTTGACCACCCTTACGACCATGGCCGGATTTATCGGCATCGGCGTCACCTCCATCATGCCGCCGGTGACCTACTTTGCCTGGTTCGCCGCGCTGGGCGTGGCGCTGGCCTGGCTCCTATCCCTCACGCTGCTGCCCAACGTGATGCTCCTGGTGGATCCCGGCATGAGCCCCGCCTTCGGCCGCCGGAAAGACCAGCTGCCGGCCGGCGCTGTCCGCCTGGCGCGGGTAGGTCGTTGGTCCGTCAAACACCGACCGCTGGTGCTGCTGCTGCTGGCGCTGACGCTGCTGGGTGGCACCGGGCTGGCCCTGGATATCCGCTTTGACCGCAGTCAGGTTGAAAACTTTGGCGCCGGCGAACCCATTCGCCGGGCCGACGCGCTGATGAACGAGCGTTTTGCCGGCACCGGCACGCTGAACGTGATAGTGGATGCCGGCGAGCCGGGCGGGCTGCTGCGGCCAGATGTGCTGGACCGGGTCGAGCAGCTCCAGAACTTCTTCTCGAGCCTGCCCCACGTTGGCAAGACGGTTTCCATCGTTGACTACCTCAAGCTGCTCGACCGGGCGATCA
>JBCCVP010000085.1:0-19876 GCA_039195135.1 Pseudomonadota bacterium
CGAGACCTGGCTGGTCCATTCGGCTGCGGGGGGCGTTGGTTCAGCCCTGCTCCAGCTCGCCCGGCTGGCAGGTGTGCAGGTCATCGGCGTGGTCGGCGGGCCGCACAAGGTGGAGCACGCTCGAGCCATGGGCGCCGCGGAGGTGATCGACAAGAGCCAGGAGCCGCTCTGGCCACAAGCCGAGAAGCTGGCGCCGAATGGCTTTGATGCGATCTTCGACCCCAACGGCGTCACGACGCTCCGGCAGAGCTACGCCCACCTTGCGCCGACCGGACGTCTGGTCATCTACGGATTCCACGGGATGCTGCCACGCGACGGTCGCCGGAACTGGCTCAAGCTTGCACTCGGCTGGCTGCGCACGCCGCGCTTTAACCCATTGCACATGACGCGAGACAATCGCAGCGTGCTGGCCGCCAACCTGAGCTTTCTCCAGTCTCACGCGCCCAGCCTCCGGGAAGGGATGCTTTGGCTCCTCGCTCGCTTTAAGGAGGGGGAGCTCACGCCGCTGCCCGTGGAAACCTGGCCGCTGGCGCAGGCGGCCAGAGCGCAGCAGCGCATCGAATCGGGCCAGACGATCGGCAAGCTTGTGCTGCTTACCGAGAAAGACCAATCCTGAGCTACCGCGTCTTAGCTCCGGACAGATTGCCGCGCACATTGCTCGCAGCGCCCGCAGGTACCGTCCTGGACGCTGCAGGGGCGTTCTGTACCAGCCACTCCAGCGCAACGCCAGCGAGAGCCTTCACGCCCACATGCATCACCGCATCGTTCACGACAAAATAGGGGGAATGGTTGGGCGCGGCAGTGCCCAGGCCGCGCCCTTCCGGGGCAACGCCTAATGCGAAAAACAGGCCGGGAATTTCGTTTGCGTAGTAGGAAAAGTCCTCCGACGCGGTAATCGGAGGAATAACCTGCGCTTTGCCACCGAGCGCGTAGCGATCCAACACGGGCTTCATGCTCTCGGTAAGCTCGGGGTCGTTGCGGGTGACCGGATAACCGCGATCGATGGTCACTTCCGCGGTAGCTCCGTGACTTTCCGCGGTCATGGTCGCAATACGGCGTATGCGCTCGTGAATATCGTTTCGCATGGCTGGGTCGAAGGCCCGAATGGTCCCGGTTAGCTTCACCTGTGAGGGGATAATATTGCCTCGATTGCCCCCGTTGATCGAACCAAAGGTCACGATGGCCGGGGCTTTGGTAATGTCGATCTGCCTGCTGACAATATTTTGGATGCCGCTGACAACCTGGGCCGCGACAACAACTGGGTCGACACCGGCCCACGGCATTGCGCCATGAGTTTGGCGTCCCTTAATCACGACCTCCAGGCCGTCCGACGCGGCCTGCATGCCGCCGGCTCGGTAGCCGATTGAACCGGCCCGAAAGGGCGCCACATGGAGGCCGAAGATCGCGCCCGGCGCGAAGTCTCCACCCAGCACGCCTTCCGCCACCATCAATTCGGCGCCGCCCTCTTCACCGGGTGGTGCGCCCTCTTCGGCTGGCTGAAAGATAAATTTCACACTGCCCGGGATTTCCTCGCGCATGTTGGCGAGCA
This sequence comes from Pseudomonadota bacterium, assembly GCA_039195135.1. Taxonomy (GTDB): domain Bacteria; phylum Pseudomonadota; class Gammaproteobacteria; order Xanthomonadales; family SZUA-38; genus JANQOZ01. The sequence goes on from JBCCVP010000085.1 coordinate 1,550, forward strand.
CCTCGGCCACACCCATGAGGATCGCGGTGTGGGCATCGTGGCCGCACGCGTGCATAACGCCCGTTTCCTGACCGCGCCATTGTGCGGTTACCGTTGACGCGTAAGGCAGCCCCGTCTGTTCGGTTACCGGCAACGCATCCATGTCAGCCCGAAGAGCGACCACAGGGCCGGCTTTCCCACCTCTAAGCACGCCAACCACGCCGGTATGCGCAACGCCCGTCTGCACACTGTCGAAAGAAAGTGACCTGAGATGCTCAGCCACGATCCCGGCTGTTCTGAATTCCCGATTGCCAAGCTCAGGGTTTGCATGCAGGTCATGCCGCCAGGCTATGACTTTTTCGGCTACAGCACCCGCCGACGTTTCGATGTCAAAAACATCAGCCGCAGCTTGAGCGGAGCCGGGAATAACCAGCATGGCAAAGAGTAGACGTACGTGCATCGGCAACACTCCTCCTGGCCAAAAGTATAGGTGGAAACCGTGACACCCCGGTTTAGCGAAACTCCAGCATGCTCGGGTCCCACGATTGCGGGGCCTCAAACCCCAGCAGATTAACCGTCGTGGCGGCCAGGTTGCTTAGCCCGAAGCCATCTTCATCTCGCAGCGCGATCACGCCATTAGAGACGTTGTCATAGAGAACAAACGGTACCGGGTTCAGCGTGTGGGAGGTTTTTGCCTTGAAGGATCCATCTTCTTTTCGTTTCGGCTCACCACTTCTTTTGTCGAGCTCGAACATCTCGTCGGCGTTTCCGTGATCTGCGGTGATCATGGCCACGCCGCCCAGCTCATCCACCACCTCGAGCAGCCGGGTAAGGGCCAGATCCACTGACTCGACCGCAATGATGGTGGCGGGGAAATCACCGGTATGCCCCACCATATCCCCGTTGGCGAAATTCACTCGCAGGAAGCGAAACTCACCGGACTTGAGCGCCTTGATGAGTTCGTCGGTCACCTCTGCAGATTTCATCCAGGGGCGCTGCTCAAAGGGGATCACGTCCGAGGGGATCTCAACGTAGGTCTCCAGCTCTTCGGAAAACTTGCCGCTGCGATTGCCGTTCCAGAAATAGGTCACGTGCCCATACTTCTGCGTCTCGGCGATGGCGAACTGCGTCACGCCGCTGCCGGCAAGATATTCCCCCATGGTTTCCTTGATAGCCGGCGGGGACACCAGAAAACGTTCGGGGAGCTTAAGGTCGCCGTCGTATTGAAGCATCCCGGCGTAGGTTACCTTCGGGAATCGCGCCCGGTTGAACTCGTCGAAATCTTCCTCTTCGAAGGCGCGACTGATCTCAATAGCCCGGTCACCGCGGAAATTGAAAAACACGACGCTGTCGTTGTCTTCGATGGTGCCGACAGCTTCCCCGTCTTTCGCGATCACAAACGGCGGCAGGTCCTGATCGATCACGCCGGGAGCCTGTTCGCGCAATGCGGCAATGGCCTCGGCGGCGGACGCAAACTGCGGCCCCTCACCCAGCACGTGGGTGTGCCAGCCTCGCTCAACCATGCGCCAGTTGGCCTCATAGCGGTCCATGGTGATGTTCATGCGCCCGCCGCCGCTGGCGATCTGTACGTCAAATTCCGGCCCGCGGACCTCCGTAAGAAACTGCTCGAAAGGTTCAACGTATTCCAGAGCGGAGGTCTCCGGCACGTCGCGACCGTCCAGCAGGATATGCAGGCGAACGCGCCGCTGACCGTCCTGCTTCGCGCGCCGGATCAACGCTTTGAGATGGTTGAGGTGCGAGTGCACGTTGCCGTCAGAAAACAGGCCCATGAAATGCAGCGTGGCGCCATGGCTTTTGCTGTTAGCGATCACCTCGCGCCAGGGTTCCCCCTGGAAGAGCGCTTCGCTGGCGATGGCCTGGTTGACCAACGCGGCACCCTGTTCGTACACCTGGCCGGCCCCCATGGCGTTGTGACCGACCTCTGAGTTGCCCATATCACCGTCACTGGGCATGCCAACGGCGGTGCCGTGAGCCTTCAGTGCCGTATTGGGATAGTCGGCCAGCAGCCGATCGAGCGTCGGCGTATAGGCGTGGTAAAAGGCGTTGCCTTCCTGATTGGGCGTCAGGCCCATGCCATCCATAACCACCATCAGGACCGGGCCTTCAATCCCGGGATAGGTGGGGTGTTGCTTCAACATCGTGATTTCTCCGTACTCGATGCCAGAGTTGTGGGGGCGGAGGCCTTATTGTCTCTCAGGTGGACGGTGAGGTCATGAAAAATCCTGTCTGCGTAGGCGCTGCGGCTGTCGATTCGAGATCAGGCTGGCCGACTCGTTGGTTTGTCTGTTCCAATATCGGCGATGGGGAAAAATCTGAAATTCGACCGCCTGGCGGTGCTGCGAGCCGAGGTCACCGGGGTTGATCTCGCCGCGGAGCTGACCGACGAGTTCATTGCCGAAATCGACCAGGGTCTGCTGGAACATCGTGTTCTGTTTTTCCGCGACCAGGATCTCTCCGGCGACGGGCTGGCTGCGCTGTCTCGCCGGTTTGGCAAATCGTTTGTGCAACCGGCACATTACCCCCACAAAGCGCCCCGCCCGGAGTTGCTAAACTTTCGGTTCTTTTTCGGTTGGGCCCCACAACTGCGTGCACCCCCCTGAGGCAGACCGCTGTGCCAGCTGCGGCGCCGAGCTGACCGGACCTTATTGCCATCATTGCGGCGAACGCATGCTGGTGCCGGAGGACTGGTCGGTGCTTCGGTTGCTGCGCGATGTCTTCAGCCAGCTGTTCGATGTTGACTCGAGGCTGCTTCGATCTCTGCGATGGCTGGTCACGCGGCCCGGCGGACTTGCGGCTGAGTACTTTGCCGGGCGACGCAATCTGTATCTGCGACCGCTGCAGCTGTTTGTCCTGGCCAATATCGCCTACTTCTTCATTCAGTCCTGGGCGCTTTACTCGGGCTATAACACGCCGCTTGAGTCGCAGATCAATTACCAGGTTTACAGCTCGTTGCTCCCGGTTGAATCCTGGGCGCAGGCCCAGGCCGCAGCCATGAACCTGAGCTTTGAACAGTTCGAGGTTCTTTATGACATTCAGTCAGACTTTCTTGCCCGAAGCCTGATCTTTCTCATGGTGCCCGTACTGGCACTGGTGTTGGCTCTGCTGTTTGCCGCGCGGCGCACCCGCATGGCGGAACATCTCGTAGTGGCAGCCCACTACTACGCTTTTGAGCTGCTTGTGATCTTCTGCGTATTCGCGGTCATCTGGCCGTTCGTCGCGTATGGCTTAACCACCGCGCTGGCTTTCCTGCGGCCAGCCGCCTGGGCGCTGACCGAGTTTGGCAGTGAGGTGATCAAGGGCACCTACTGGTACCTCACGCTGCGCCGGTACTATGGTCTGGGCCGGCTGCCGGCGGTTTTGCTGGCCCTGGTGATCCTCATGGCGCTCATGCTTATTGTGTTTGCCTACCGATTGGCGCTGCTCTGGGCCACCCTGCTTACGGTTTAGCCGAGGCAGGGCGGGGGATCTGCCAATGCCTACAAAAAGAACAGCGGCCAGTTTGGCTCCAGTCCCAACTTTACGCGCCCGACATCGGCCTGCATAAAAGGCTGTGCCACGATGTGTCGCAGCATGGCGTGCAGATCGCGGGTTGGTTTCTCGATCGGAGATTCTTCGTAAAGGCCGGAGGTTCCGCTTTGTGCGTGCACGGCGTCCACGGCATTTTTCGCAGTCTCGATCACGAAGAAAGCCGCGGCGTACAGGTCGGTGCTCGTCTCCGGCAACGGTCCTTTCCCGTCATCCGCTCGCGTCCAGACACCGTCAGCTGCCGCCGTCAGTCGCTCCCGGGCCACGTGAAGGGCTTCCCCATGCCGCGCGATTGCGATCTGATAATCCGGGCGGTCGCGCGGATCCGGCATTGGGCCGGGCGTCACCGTGGAACGCCCACGATCCAGCGCGTGGTCAAACACCGCCTGAGCGAGCCCCAGCACCTGCGCCGCAAAAATTGCGGACACGCAGGCAAAAATGGGCAGTCGATCGCTTGGCCCCGTTACCTCTGCCTCGTGCGCGATGTCGAATGTGCAGTGATCAGGTACGGCAACGTCGACAACCTCAATATCGTTGCTGCCGGTTCCGCGCAGACCACTCGTGTGCCAGGTATCGATAATCTTGAAGGCAACCCGGGGGACGGCGGCCAGGACAATTTCAGGCTGGCCCGATTCGTCCAGGGCGGGTTGCCCATCGACAAATTTGCGACAGCTCAGCACGGCCCAGTCGGCCCCCGGGCTGCCCGACATCAGCGGCCACCGCCCGCGAACGCGGGTCGTGTCGCCGTCGCTGTGCAGTTCGCCGGCCGGGATCGTCGATTGGCAAATCAGCTGGTCGCCGCTGGACAGCAGCTCACTTCTCAGAGCCGGGGGCATGAAGCGCGCGTACAAGCCAATCAGTCCGGCGTTCCAGACGACCCAGCTGACCGCGGCATCCTGGTAAGCGATCGCTTCATAGGCTTGCAACATGTCGGGCAACGGTGTGCCGAGACCACCATGGGCCGGCGCAATTGGCATCCCCAGCAACCCGCTGTCGCGGATGACCGCGCACACTTCCTCAGAAAGCTGCCGGTTTTCCTCAGCCTCGCTCCGATGGGCCGACACAATGGGCAGCAGGCGTTCCAGTCGATCGCTCAGTGATGGAGTCATTTCGGCACGCTTGATTTGCATGCGTTGAGCCTCTCAGTTTGCTGAAAACGAATCTACTACGAAATTCGAAGTTGATTTTGCCGATCGCCGATGCACACTCTGATGATGAAAAGTAAATATGGACAGTACTGCCCGGTAGCGTTGGCCACAGAAATTCTGGGGGAGCGCTGGACCATCCTCGTGATTCTGGTCCTTGCAGACGGCTTTCATCGCTTCTCGGAACTTGAACGCGCCTTACCCAGAATCTCAGCATCCACCTTGAGTGCTCGACTGAAAAGCCTCGAAGAAGCAGGCGTCGTTGAGCGCCGCCCGGGCAACGGCGGCGAAAAACACCTGTATTTTTTGACCGCCGCCGGGGATGAGCTGAGCCAGATCGTTTTTGACCTGGGCAAGTGGGGTCATCGCTGGGGTCGCGACCTGGCGACCGATGACCTCGACCCCGAGCACCTCATCTGGAGCATGCATCTGCGCATGAATACGCAGATCATGCCGGCGCATCGCACCACCATCGCCTTTGAGTTTGCCGACCAGCCCGTGCGGCAACGGTACTTCTGGATACTGGCCGAAAAAAATAAGGTGCAGGCCTGCCTGAAGCATCCTGGCTTCGATGAAGATCTGCGCGTGATCGCCAAGCTCAGGCCGTTTACCTATGCCTGGCGGGGATTTGTTTCCCTACGCGACGAAATTGCCCGGGGAAATGTCCGGGTCCTCGGTCCGGCAAAACTCGCCAAGGCGTTTCCTGACTGGCTGCTGGGCAGCATGCTGGCAGACCAGGAACGCATGGTTCCCGGCCGCGAACGCAATTTGCAGCAGGCGTACCGCATAGGAAACGGTTGAGGAGAACAGGCTTATCGCATCCCAGGGGATGAGATGTCCTGTTGCGGGGTAGGGGTGAGTCTTTTCGCTCCTTCACCTTAGGAGCATGAAGATGCTCAGACGCGCCCTGGCACTACTCCTCGTATCCCTTGCTGCTCCCCTCGACAGCCTGGCCCAGACCACTGCTGATAACAAATTCCTGCCACCCTGCGAGGGTGATATCTGGTGGGCCGATAGCGACGCCAACCGGTCAGACTTCGACTTTTGGGTCGGCGAATGGCAGGTGTTCGACAAGGCCTCGGGCCTCCTGGTGGGTTTCGACGATATCAGCGAGATCCGTGGCGGCTGCGCCCTGCGTCAGCACTGGCGCCATATGAATGACCAGTACAGCCCGCCCGGGGCCCCCTGGCGCATGCGCGGCGGCAGCGACACATCGCTGGCCGCCGATGGTCGCTGGCACCAGGTTTGGATTGACAATAACGGCGGCTATATTCACCTCTCTGGGGGGTTGGACGAGAACGGTGTGATGGTGCTGCAGTCCGATTGGATGGAATACCGTGACCGCGCCGGGACCGGGTACAAGGTCCGACATCGCTGGCACTGGGCGCCCCAGGAAGACGGCACCATTCACAACTGGGGATTCCAGCAAAGCGAGCTTCCCGCGCAGAGTGACTGGGTCAAGTACTACGACATCGTCTATCGCCGCAACGTTAAGGGCGGCCCCAGCGCCTACTACAAGCCCTGAGGCACGCGGCCGTAAACTGAAGGCATGACAACGCTCCTGCTGCTGCTGGTACTCCACGGCCTTTTCCTGGCGGTGGTATTGGCTGTGGCCGGCGTTCGCCATGACCCCGGCAACCGCTGGCTCGCCGCGCTTACGCTGGTGGCGAGCCTGTTACTGCTCCACTTCTATCTTTCGGCCAGCGGAGCGATGCAGCGCTGGCCGCACCTCGCCGGCGTATTGCTCCCGGCCTGGCTGCTGATTGCGCCGCTGGCCTACCGGTATGTGCAGGCTTTCCTGCGCGTCGAGCGTCCGCTGAAAATCCGCTGGATCGTGCTGCCGGCATTGCTATCGGTAGCGTGGCTGGCGCCGTTCTATTCGCTTCCAGCGGAAGAGAAGGTGGTCGCTTCCGGGTCCCTGACGCAGACCGTCGTCCTGTACACGGGATTCTGGGTGCTCACCGGCTGGTGTGCTTTCCGGGCCTGGCTGGCGCTGCGAGATGCGCAGCGCGAAGGTCGGGAGCAATTCGATCACGCGTCACTTCATACCGCGTGGCTGCGGGTATTCCTGGCGGGGCTGACCTTTTACGCGCTTTTTGATGCGGCCCTGACTTTGAGTCTGCTCGCCAGCGGTGGCTATCCGCCCTGGGCCGGGTTGGTCAGTGTGCTCGCACTGACGGCATTGCTCTACGGCGTCGCGCTTTTGACGGTGTTGCCCGAGGGAGTACTGGCCCGGGCGCCCTGGCCCGGGCGCAGATATCAGCGGGCAGAGATGCCAGCGACTGCAGCCCAGGAACTGTCTGCGCAGCTGGAGCAGCTCATGAAGACCCGCCAACCCTGGCTGGATGACAGCCTGGGCCAGCAGCGCCTCGCCACGATGATCGGCGTTTCGCCGCACCAGCTTTCGCAGCTGTTGAGTCAGCACCTGGGTGCATCGTTCGCCGACTACGTGAATGGCTATCGCGTTCGGGAAGCCCAGCGCCTGCTGCGGGAAGCCGGCGCAACGCGCACCGTCATGGACATCGGTCTTGAAGCCGGCTTTGCCAGCAACGCGACCTTCTACCGGGCCTTTCGCAGACACACGGGCATGGCGCCACGGGATTACCTGGCTACCAACGCAGCGTCGGGCACGGAACCCTTGCCGCGGTCACAGCCCGGCAGGCGCGCCTGATACTCCGGTCAACAAAACGCCGGCCAGACCGCCGGCGCCAGACGATCGCTCAGACGATTGCGTTGAGCCAGGGGATCAGGTGCTGGGTGAGTTCCTCCCCCGCGTCTTCCTGAATGAAGTGCGCCGCTTTGGGAATGATCGCGTGCGGTTGTCCCGCGCAGCCTGGCACCTTCTTCTGAAACAGCTGATCCGCCCCCGCCATGATGGGGTCGCTGTCGCCGAACAGGGTAAGGAAAGGCCGCTCAAAGCGGGTCAGGGCCTGCCACGCGGCTCGATTGTCCGCCGCGCCGGGCATGTCCTCGGTGATCGGCACGAGCGTGGGAAAGGCCCGCGCAGCGGCCTTGTAGGTCTCGTCCGGGTAAGGCGCGTCGTAGGCCGCCTGCACCGCGTCATCCACCGGCCGGGCGCAGCCGCCGGAGATGATTCGCCCGGTAGGAAAGGGGTCCACCGTTTGCGAAAAATCCCGCCACTGAATGAACGCCTCGTTGGCCCCCATGGTGCCGGTGGGGAGCACCGTATTGGCGGCACATACCGAAGCAAAGCGGTGCGGCTGCTCCCCCACGAGTCGCAGGCCGAGCAGACCGCCCCAGTCCTGGCAGAACAGGTGCACCGGCTCAAGGTCCAGCGCATCCAGGGTCGAGACCAGCCAATAGAGGTGGCGCTTGTAGGAAAACACGGAGCGATCTTGCGGTTTGTCGGAGCGCCCGAAGCCGACAAGATCCGGGGCCACGCAGCGAAAGCCGGCTTCCACCAGCGGCGGAATCATCTTGCGATAGAGATAGCTCCAGGACGGCTCGCCGTGCAGCAGCAGCACCGTCGGCCCTTCTCCTTCATCCACCGCGTGGACGCGCAGCGCCCCCAGCTCATGGTCGTCGATGGTGACGTAGCGCGGCGCAAACGGGTAACCGGGCAGGTTGGCAAAAGCGTCATCCGGCGTGCGCAGTACCGCCATCAGCCTAGCCCACCCAGTCCGGTTCCGGCGGCCCGACGAGCCAGTCCGGATAGTGCGATGTAAACAACATCTTCAACAGTCCCCGGGGCTCAAAGCGCTGCCAGTTGTCTTCCGGCTGCGCCAGCCGGTCAGCCAGGGCGATCAGCGCCCGGGCGTTGAAACCAAGGCCGACGTGGGCGCCGCCGACGTGAATATTCTGCACGTCCTGCCGGGGGGAATTCTCCACCGTACCCTGCCACGCCACGACGCCGTCGCTGCGCGAGTATAGGGCCGTCGTGGGCACCGGCGGCGGGTCCGCAATGCCATCCAGCAGGTGCCGGTCGCGCTCCAGGTGATTGCTGGTCACGTAGTTATAAATGCGCAGCACGTTGGTGGATTCGGGAACGCCCCGGAACGGGCTTCCCATGGTAATCACCTGGCGCACCGAATCGGGCAGATCCCGTGCCAGCTCCCGGGCGTAGATACCCCCAAGGCTCCAGCCCACGAGGCTGACCTTGCTGTCATAGCGTCGCTGCAGGTTCAGAATGCGATCAGCTATGCGTTCGCGCATCTCGTCGTTGTAGCCAAGGTTGGTGCCGAGCTTCCACCGGTGGCTGGCGTAGTTGAGCCCGGCGAAGTAGCGCCGCAGGGGCCAGGTGGCCCGGGAGCTGGTCAGAAAGCCCGGCAAAAACAGCACCGGGTGGCGATCCCCCCGGGGCAGCAGGCGCCGCAGCGCGAACATCGGAGCCATGGAGGCCGCGTCCAGCGCGACCCGGCTTTCCAGGGCCAGCAGCAGCAGCGACGGAGGCTGGGTGTTGCTGGCTGGGTTTATCTTGCGACGGCGACTCATCGTGCCTTTCATTCCTGTTCTTTAAGGTAAGCCTCAAGGCGGCTTACGGTCTCCCGCAGCCGATCCACCGGCGGCGCCAGATCGCGCAGGGCGCGGCTGTCGGGCGGCTGCAAAGCGGCTTCGAGTTCATCAAGGGACTGGGCGATCTGGGCCCCGAGGCGTTCCGGGTCCGGGACCACGGAGGTGCAGGAGGTGATGCCGATGGACAAGCGGCCCGCATAGCTGAATATTACCAGAATCAGCCCCAGCCCATCGATCAGCGGCGCTGTGCCGTAGGTGGCCACCACCCGGGCGCCAGCCAGGTAAAGCGGCTGCTGCGGACCCGGCACGTTGGTGATCACGAGGTTGAAGAAGGGCCGCCGTCCGTCTCCCGCCGCGGTGCGCGAGTAGAGCCGGGCCGCCAGCGCCGCGGTGGCGGTGGGAATCATCTCGATCAGCCGGTTGGCGGGCACCGCACCGGCGTAGGTCTTCGATCGCGTGGTATTGCCGTGGATGCGCTTCAGCCGTCGCCGCGGGTCCGCCACGTCGGTCTCCAACCCCACCAGCATGGCCGACACCTGGTTGCCCATGCTGCCCTTCTGGTCACGGGTTCTGACGGATATGGGTGCCATGGCGACCAGCGGCTTGTCCGGCAGCGCGTCTTTTTCCTCAAGGTAGGCGCGCAGGCCGCCGGCGCAGACCGCCAGCACCACATCGTTGACCGTTACTCCCGGAGATGCGTTTTTCAGCGCCTTGATCCGCTCCAGGTCTAAATCCACGGCCCAGAACGTGCGCTGCGCCGAGATCGGCGCGTTGAAGATGGTGGAGGGGGCGGAAAAAGGTAACGTCGGCGGCTTGAGCCGGGCCACGCGAGCCGCCCCGTAGAGCCTGGCGGCGCCGGCTGCGGCCCCTTTGACGAAACCACCGACGGAGCGCGTCTTGATGCCCAGCCGGGCCGCAGCCCCCAGAGCCAGCTTGGCCATGCTCGGCGGTTCCTCCGGTTCCCAGCCGTCGTCTGTCGGCACTTCCCGGGGAACCCGGGTCGGGTCCAGGAGGGTGCCCATCAGCTCTGCTCCGGACCCGCCGTCGATGGCCGCGTGATGCACCCGACTGATCAGCGCCCAGGAGCCGGGCGCCAGCCCGGGGACGCCGTCCACGCCCTCCACAAAGGTCAGTTCCCACAGCGGGCGGCTGCGGTTCAGCGGCCGGGAAAAATACTGGGTGGCCAGATCGCGGATCTCTTCCAGCCCGCCGGGCCGCGGCAGCGCGACGTGGGGCAGATGAAAGTCGAGCTCAAAATCCGGGTCCCGCAGCCACTGGGCGTGGGTCAGATTGAAGGGGATTTCCAGGAGCCGCTCGCGCATGAGGGGCGCCAGCGGCAGCCGGTTGCGGATGTGCTCGCGAAAAACCTCATAGCCGTAGTCCGGCGGGGCGTCCGCCGCGTCCAGCAGCCAGACGCTGCCGATATGCATCGGGGACCGCGCGTTCTCAAGGTATAAAAACGCCGCGTCGAGTCCAGAGAGGGGCCGCATCCACCATCCTGCGGTTAAGGGTCACGCATCGTGACACCGAACCGGCGCAACGTCAAAGCGCTGGTGTATCACATGCTGAAGTGCGCGCGGCCTGGTTCCCGTCAGCCGGTTTTACTGCCGGCGTGCTCGGCCCAGGCGGCCAGCACTTCGGCTTCCCGCTCTGCTTTCAGCCCGGCTCGCAGCGGCCCACCGTGCTCCGCGTCGTACCAGTCAAGGGTTGCCTTCACGGTGTCGGCGAGGGGCCGAATGGTGAGACCGGCGGCGGCTGCGCGGCTGGTGTCGACCCGGCCGAAGCCGGCGTAGTCGCCGGCGGGCGGAATCCAGGCCGGCAGATCAGCCCAGGGCCGGACCTGCTGCTCGGCCAGGAACTCGGCATCCACCCAGGTCAGCCGCGAATCTGCGGGTGCGTGCTTGAGGCAGGCATCCAGTAGATCCTGCGTGGTCAGGGAGTCCGCAGGCCGGTCCGCGTTAAAGATACCGAAGATCTCGTTTTCCATGCAGCGAACAATAAAGGCCGCCAGATCGCGCACGTCGATGGACTGAATGGACGTTTCCGGGTTGCCCGGCGCGAGAATTTCGCCGCCGCGGCGGACCCGCACGGGCCAGTAGGTAAAACGGTCGGTCTTATCCAGCGGACCGACAATCAGGCCGGGCCGAACCACGGTGTGGCGCTCCGGATAGTACCTGGCGACGGCGGCTTCCGAGAGCGCCTTCAAGGCGCCGTAGGTGTCGCCCCGCACCTCCTCCGTGTCCTCGGTGAGCTGGGCCAGCGGCGCATCCTCGTTCATATGCGGCTCGGCAAAGCCGGCGTAGACCGAGATGGTGGAGACAAACAGGTAATGGGGCGCCTGGTCGGCCAGCAGCTGGGCGGACAGACCGGTAATCCGGGGCACATAGCCGGAGGTATCGATCACCCCGTCAAACTTCCTTCCCTTCAGCGCGTCGAGCTGCCCGTCCCGGTCGCCGATCAGCGTCTCGAGATCGGAAAACATCTCCGGCGCGGTTTTGCCGCGGTTGAAAAGGGTGACCTCGTGACCGTTCGCCAGGGCGGCCTTCACAATGTGGGGTCCCAGGAAACCTGTGCCGCCGAGAATCAGCAGGTGGGTGCCGCCTCCGTGGCTGGCAAAGGCGGGGGGAAGCAGGGACGTGCCAATGCCTGCGGACGTGGCAGCGAGAAAATGTCGTCGGTTGATACCCATGGCAGTTCGCCCGGCAAAAATGTGAGCTTAGCGAAACCAGCAGCCCGGACCTGTGCCGTCAGCCACGGTCCGGTTTCGAAGTTGAGGTCTACGCTGCGCCCGAAATGCGCGCCCACTGGCGCGATTTCAGGATCCCGAACACCGGCATCACAACGGCCAGCGGCGCGTAGGCAAATCCCGCCCAGATGCGCCAGGACGCCGGCCCGAACTGGGCGATCACCACCGATAGCAGGCCCGACGCTGCCATGATGAGCCAGGTTTGCATCTCGGCGTGGCCGATAAATCGCTCTTCCCGGTTCAGATTCAGCGCCGCAACGCGCAGCGCGTGGGCGTACAGCAGGGCGATCAGGCCCGACATGGCAAAAAAGCCCGCGCCGTAGATCACAAAAATGAAGCCGACGATCCCCTCCGGGCTTTGCCCGGCACCGGTCATCTCAAAGCTGATCCAGTCGTCGGTGAGCCAGGCCAACAGGGCGGAAGCCACCAGCCGCAGCGGAAACACATAGATTAGCGTAACAAAGACAAAGGAAAGGCTGATGACCACGGTCAGCGTGTCGTCGAGCCCGAACCGGCGAGACCATTTGTGATGGGCAAACCAGAACAGGGAGATCAGGGCGAAGCTGACGGCAAAGGCCGGGATGTTTTTGAGCGCCTCCACCAGCTCGGTGAAGGATTGTGGGATGTTGTCGAAGGAGATGACTAGCAGCGTCAGGGCAAAAGCAAACGCGGCGTCGGTGAACGTTTCCAGCCGGGTCATCTCCATGCCCCGCTGGCGGAATCCGCCGACAACCGGCAGCGCGGCAAGCCGGTCGTCAGTCCACACCGGCGCAGGTGCCTGCCGTTGAGGTTAGTTGATCAGGGGCTTGCGCTGCCTGCGACCGCAGGCAGCCACCCGCCGGTGGCCTGAATGGGCTGCTGATTTCCATCAGTGACCCATATTGCCACAGCTTCCCGCTGGCTGGGGCGGGCGCTCAGGGGCAGGATCAGGGAGGCGGTATAGCCGCCGTCCGTCGGCACCATCGCGACCTGCTCCGAGGCCATCAGCACAAAGTCGTGCTCCAGCAGGCGGCCGCGGTTTTCCCCTCGTGGCACCTGGGTCTGCAGACCAAAGCCGAGCCGCGCGACGGTCAGCACCGGTTGCTTCAGGTTCTCCGTCTCGATGCGCGCTTCAATCTGTCGGCGGTCGACCAGCGCCGTTAACCGCGGGGCCGGGATGTTCTTCAGCGGCGGGTCCTGGCGCAGGAAAAACCCTCGCCATTCCTCGCCGTTCAAAAACCACCCTGGGGTGTAGACGGAGCGGGCCAGGCCCTCGACCCGATACTGCCGCTGCCGCTGCGTATGCCAGGGATCGGCAAACGGATCTTTCCAGCCCAGGTAGTCCCAGTAGTCCACGTGCAGGGCCAGCGGCACGACCCGCTCCCAGAGGTCCCGCGAGTCGGTGAACTCGCGCAGAAACCGGTCCGCCGGGGGACAGCTGCTGCAGCCTTCTGAGGTATACAGCTCCAGCAGGTGCACCTGGTAGGGGCCGCTGTCCAGTTCAAGGGGTTGGGCCTGTGTTTCTGATGCCGTTCGGGCAGCGAGGGGCGCCGTCAGCAAGGTGGTCAGCAGCGTGAGAAAAAGTGGTCCGGTCCATCGGTTTGGCATTGATGTGTGCTCCTACGGCAGCAGGTGCTGCCCTTATAAAGAGCGTCAAACCGCGGGTTTGCTTTCGGTGCGGAACCGCGGCCGTGGCGCCGCGGTGGACTGGGTAATTCAGGGTGATCTGGGAATGTTGCCCTAGGGCATCTGAATTTTTCCCCCGCCGGGCATACCGCCGGTGGGGTCGACCTGGGGCACGACGATGCCCGAGGACTGCTGCCGCCGCAGCTCCTTCAGCTCTTCCATGGTCTGTTCCAGCGCCTGCTGCGCGGCGGCGCCGAACTGGGCTACCGCGTCTTCGAGGCTGGTCGCCTCGATGGGAAAATTGAGCGGCAGGGGGCCTGCAGGCGTCATGAGCTGAGCGGAGCCGACAAACAGCGTTTCGCGGCTGTTATCTTCCTCGCCGCTGGCCGTAACCGGGGTCAGGCGGCGCACCGAACCCACGCGCTGATCGCTGATCACGTCCTCGCGGTAGAGGCCATTTGAGTCCATATTGAGTTCCGGCTGATCGGGCGTCATGGGTGTTTCCAATTTTCAGAAGATGTCGCCTATATTTGGTGCAATTGCCGGTCATTTCAACGCAAACCGCGAATCCCATCGTGTTTTACCCTTCAATCTTCCGGGGTTTCACGGTATAACCACACGTCCGGCGATTTGCCTCGTGCATCTTGCACACAATAAATAAGAAGCAGCTCTTTTTTCTGAACTACCCAAAAATAACGACGGAGGGGTACTCAATGAAAGTACGTGACGCGGCCCTCGCCGCGGCCTTAGCCACAGCGATTGGATCCGCGGCCTGGGCGCAAAATCTTACCGATGTAATCGGCGCCCAGAATCAGGGCAACTCCGCAGCCCAGGCTTCTCAGGACCGGGTGGACAACATTGTTGACCAGACCCGGGATATCACCAGCGACTACAAAGCCGTGCTCAAAGAGATCGACGGCCTTAAGGTCTACAACCAGCTCCTGCAGACGCAGGTCGACGCGCAGAATCGCGAGATTCGCCAGATCGACGAGTCGATGCAGCAGGTTACGGTGGTGGAACGCCAGGTGCTTCCGCTGATGATCCGGATGATCGACGGCCTGGAGCAGTTCGTGGACCTCGACGTGCCGTTCCTCGTGGACGAGCGGGGCGAGCGTATCGCCAACCTCCGCGCCATGATGGATCGCTCCGACGTGACGGCCGCGGAAAAATTCCGCCGCGTGCTCGAGGCCTACCAGATCGAAAATGACTACGGTCGCACGATCGAGGCCTACAAGGGTTCGCAAAACGTGGACGGTGTGGATCGCGAAGTGGACTACCTCCGGGTTGGCCGCGTCGGTCTTTATTACCAGACCCTGGATACGCAGTACTCCGGCGCCTGGGATCAGAAGAGTCGCTCGTGGACGACTCTTGGCAACGAAGCCCGGGGCGAAATCCGGGATGGACTTCGCATCGCCCGGGAGCAGACCGCCCCCGATCTGCTGACCCTTCCTGTAGCCGCGCCGGAGGCTGGATAACATGAATAATAAGAAACTGACGACGCTGGCAGCGCTGGCTGCTGCAATGCTGCTGGGCCAGGCGGCCCAGGCGCAGGAAGCTCAATCTCTGTCGGAGCTGCTGCGCGCAGTGGAACAGGGCCGGTCGGCGGAAGCGGCGGAAAACCGCGAGCGGGAGGAGCGCTTCCAGCGGGACCGCAGCCAGCAGCAGAATCTGCTGGCCCAGGCCCGCGCCGAGCGTACCGCGCTGGAGAATACGAGCCAACGGCTGGAAGACACGTTCGAAGCGAACGAGACGATCATCGTTGAGAAGCAGGAGGCGCTGGACCGCCGCCTGGGCTCTCTGAAGGAGCTTTTCGGCGTGCTGCAGCAGGTGGCCGGCGACACCCGGGGTAACCTGGAAGCCTCCATCACCAGCGCTCAGTATAAAGACCGCACGCAGTTCCTGACGGACCTTGCCAAGAAGATGGGCACCGCGTCCCAGCTTGCGTCCATCGAAGAGATGGAGCGCATGTGGTTCCTGATCCAGCAGGAAATGACCGCCACGGGTGAGGTAGCCAAGTTCCAGACCATGGTGACCGCCGCTGACGGCGAGCAGGCCAACCGGGAAGTGATCCGGGTCGGCCCATTCAACCTGGTGTCTGACGGTGCTTATCTTCAGTACGTGCCGGAAACCGGCAACGTGGTGGAACTGCCGCGGCAGCCCCAGGGCCGCTACGTGGCAACCTCGTCTGCGCTGGCTGGCGCTTCCGACGGTCTCACCATGTTTTCCATGGATCCCACCCGGGGTTCGCTGCTCAGCAACCTGATTCAGGCGCCGAGCCTGATGGAGCGGGTGGAGCAGGGCGGCCTCGTGGGCTACCTGATCCTGGCGCTGGGCGCTATCGGCATCCTGATCGCAATCGAGCGGCTGATCACCCTGACCATTACGTCCGGGAAAGTGGCCAGTCAGCTCAAGAGCGACAACATCAGCGAAGGCAATCCGCTGGGCCGCGTGATCAAGGTCTATCAGGACAACCCGAACCTGGATTCGGAGGCCATTGAGATCAAGCTCGGCGAGGCGATCCTCAAGGAGATGCCGGCGCTGCAGCGGGGCATCACCTTCCTGAAGATCATTTTTGTGGTGGCACCGCTGATGGGTCTGCTCGGAACGGTGACCGGTATGATCAAAACGTTCCAGGCGATCACCCTGTTTGGTACCGGCGATCCGAAACTGATGGCCGGCGGTATCTCCCAGGCCCTCGTGACGACGGTGCTTGGTCTGGTGGTGGCGATCCCCGTGGTCCTGCTGCACACCATCGTGCAGGGTCGCAGCAAGCGCATCGTGCACGTACTGCAGGAGCAAAGTGCCGGCCTGGTGGCGGCGCACATCGAACGCCACCACAAGGGCTGACGCCTGATGCTCTTTCAGATTCAGGAAGCGCTGGAGGCGGTCCGCGACTTCATGGAGTTGGGGGGCGGCGTGTTGACCATCATCACGCTGCTCGTCTTCTTCATGTGGGCGTTGATCCTCGAACGCTGGCTCTATCTGGGTTCACGTCTGAAAAGTGAAGCCAATGAGCTGGCGGAGCAGTGGAATACGCGCTCGGACCACACGAGCTGGTCCGCGCATCAGATGCGCGACTCGCTGGTCGCCGAGGTTGCCTGGAATTCCCGCAAGGGCATCGACGTGATCAAAACCTGCGTCGCTCTGTGTCCGCTGCTGGGTCTTCTCGGCACGGTGACGGGGATGATCGAGGTGTTTGACGTGATGGCGGTAGCCGGTACGGGTAACGCCCGCTCTATGGCTTCCGGCGTGTCCAAAGCCACCATCCCCACGATGGCCGGCATGGTTGCGGCAATCTCGGGCCTTTTTCCCAGCATTTATCTGGAACGCCGGGCCGATCAGATCACCGGCGAATTTGAGGACAAGGTGGCGAGCAGCTGACGGCTGCCGCCTCCCTTGTGACCTTTAATGCCCAGCCAGACAGCCAATAACCCCACCAGCGGCTTTAAGCCGTTGATGAACTTGAGGTGAAACTATGCGTCAAATGATGCAAATGGTTCAGCAGCAGGAAGAAGAGTCAGAAATTAACCTGACTCCCATGCTGGACGTCGTATTTATCATGCTGATCTTCTTTATCGTGACGGCAACGTTCGTGAAGGAGTCGGGAATTGATGTGAACCGGCCGGACGCACCAACAGCGGTGGTGCAGGAGAACGCCAATATTCTGGTGGCCATCAACGAGCGAAACGAAATCTGGATTGACCGACGCCAGGTCGACCCGCGCTCGGTACGGGCCAACATCGAGCGTCTGCACGCGGAAAATCCGCAGGGCGCGGTGATTATCCAGGCCGATCAGCTTTCCCAGACCAAATCATTGGTAACCGTGATGGACGCCGCCCGGGCCGCGGGCGTATTTAACGTGTCCATCGCCGCCAACGAGGAATAACGGTCCGCCAGCGGGCTAATTGAGAGGTAACCGCCATGGTCGCAAGAGCCGGTGTTGCATTTGTCCTGTCCATCGTCGTCACGTTCAGCCTGCTGTTTCTGATGCAGCTGCTGATCGCCATCGGCGCTGACGCCCAGACCGATAGCCGGGTGGGCCGGATTGTGGACTTTGTTCGCGTGAAGCGCGACGAGACCACAGAAACCAAAAAGCCGAAGCCGAAAAAGCCGGCCACGCCGGACGAGCCGCCGCCGGATATGCCGCAGCCGGAGATGGACAACATGGACATGTCCATGGACGCCATCGGTATTTCGCCGGTCGGCATTGATCCCAACGCCAGCATGAATATCGGCCTCGGTTTTGCTGGCGCTGACGGCGAGTACCTCCCGATTGTGAAGGTGGCTCCGGTGTATCCCCGGCGGGCGCTGGAACGCGGTATCGAAGGCTATGTGCTGCTGGAGTTCACCGTGACCCGGCTGGGCACCGTCGAAAACCCGGTGGTGATCGAAGCTGATCCGCCCAACATCTTTAACCGCGCTGCCATTCAGGCGGCCAGTAAGTTTAAGTACAAGCCGCGGGTTGTTGAGGGAGAGCCCATCGCCGTACCTGGCGTGCAGAACCTGATTCGATTTGAGCTTGAAGACTGACGGGCCGCAGCCGCCCGAGGAGTTGAGTATGCGAGTGTTCCTGAGCGTATTGATTTTGGCCGCGGCGCCGGCCGCCTGGGCAACCCCCCAGGTCCACCTGGCGCAGCTGGCTGGCAGCGTGTTTGCCCAGGAAGAGGAAGAGGAGAAGAGCAAGCTGGAGGGTCGTCAGACCAAGCGGACGCAGACGATGCGCGAAGCGGTCTATAAGCGCCTTTCTGCCGCCCAGGTTGCCGCGGAAGCGGACGACTTTGCCACCGCCGAGAAAGAGCTCCGGGCGGTCGAAAACATGAAGAAGTTGACGCC
>JBCCVP010000086.1:0-19749 GCA_039195135.1 Pseudomonadota bacterium
ATCCGAACAGAGCTGTCCGAACTATTGTGCTTCAGTTTTGGGTCGGCGGACACCAGCAAAACGTTGAAACAAAGCACCCATTTCGGGACCGGCCCGGCGAATCCCGGCCGCATTGGGAGGCGGCGTCAGCAGCCTGACGCCGCCGGGTCGATCAATCGCTGGGAACGAGCGACGAGGTGCTCTCGATCCAGCGCTGTGCCTGCTCGGTGGTAAACGAGCCGGTCAGATTGACCGCCTCGGAGCTGTCCTCATCGAGCAGCGCCAGGTGCGCAGCAAGCTCCTCCGCAGCAATGTCGCCCTGGTGATGGGCGTCCACTACCAGGGCTACCGTCGCAAAGGCGGCGCGCTTCACATCGGCGGCCAGCGCCGAGCCCTCGATCAGCGACTGGTGGACGGCGTAAAGCAGTTTTGCCGTAAACGACGGTGATCGCGGGATAAAGCCCAGCAGGCCCGCCTGCATCGCCAGCGGCTGGGATCGGATGAAATGCCAGACGTCCCGATCGATCTGCGCGTTCAGCGCGGTGCCCCGGGGCAGCACTGCGTCGATGATGGCGCGGGTCACGAGCTCGCCGTTAGAGCTGTTGGTGAGGATGACCAGGCCGTCGCGGGTGTCCGGATTCACAATCATGAGGGTGCGCAGCCCGTTTTCCCGCCCGTCGTGGGAGAGGATTGGTGTTCCGTCAACCTGGGTAATGCGCCACCCGAGGGAAAAGTACTCCGCCGGGCTGTCATGCACAGCCTGGGGCCGGCGCAGCTCCTGAGTCAGACTAGCCGGCAGTCCGGCACCCCGGGCGACCCACGCGGCAAAGCGACTGACGTCGTCTATCGTGGTGAAGGTTGAAGCGGCGGCATTGGGGGTGCGCTTTTTCAGCGAGCTCGTGTCCAGCGCGCTGCCATCCTCCCGGTAGCCCACGACCAGATCAGCGGCGACTTCGTCAGACCAGCCGAAGTAGGTATGCGCCATGCCCGCCGGATCCTGCACGTACCTGGCCATGAGGGCCGGCATCTTTTGCCCCGTCGCCCGTTCCACGGCGCGCCGCACGTACTCAAATCCCTCGCCCGAGTATTCGTGCCGGGCGCCGGGCTCAAAGGCAAACGAGAGTGGGTTGCCACCGCGCCAGTTCGGCAGGCCGGTCTGATGGCTGAGCGCCAGACGAGCGGTGAGCTGTTCGTGCCGGGGGTCCTCCGCAACGTCCGGATCTACCCAGTGGGTCGCCAGCGGCGTATCCAGGCCAAACTGATCGCTGGCCGCAAGATGCAGCACCATGGTTGCGAACATGGGTTTGGTAAGAGATGCCACGTTGAAGACGGTTTGCCCCGTCACCGGCCTGCCTTCTCCCGCCAGTCCGTAGTGGTGAATCCAGGCCACCCGGCCATTACGGATTGCCGCAACGGCCATCCCGGGCACGTCAAAACGCTTCGCTTCCGCGGCAATTATTTTCGCCGTTGCTCCCGGCGCGGCTGCTGTTCCGGCTGCGTTTGCGCCGGACGCCAGGCAAAGACTGACCGCGAGGGCGCCGGCGGCGGCGCGCCACATCATATGTTTCATGGATTTATCCTCTGGGTGTCGGTTTCAGCGAGACATCGCGATGCAACCTTCAGCTAAAAGCGCCTGCCGAACGTGAGCGCTATCAGCAGCGCAGCACCTGCGGCAAAGGCCACCAGACCAAAGGCCAGCGGATCGCTGGCGGCGATGTCGAATACGCCAATGATGAGCAGCGCCAGACCCACCAGCGTCAACACAATCGCCCACGAGAACAGCGCACGCCCGCGGCTGCGGTCGGCCGACTCCAGCAGCACCCGGATACTCTCCGGGTCCGTCTGGGTTTCCGCCAGTCGCTTGCGTACGTTGGCTTCGCTGATAATCCAGATGGCGATGACCAGGCAAACGGCCAGCACAATCGGGATCATGATCGCGATGATGTCAAACACTCTCGGTCTCCGGCGGCGCACAAGGGCCGCATTCCAGAGGATAGATACGGCTAAGCCGCCACCGGTTGCACTTTGGCTTGAATTGCCGTTTTGGTGCAACCGCTTCGGGATCTTGCGTATCTATCTTGGAAGATGAGTGACGACCAGACGATCGTGCGGCGCGCGCTCGACGGGCAGCCGGGCGCGTTTGACCTGCTGGTCTCCCGCCACGAGCGGCTGGTATGGCACATCGTTTTGCGCATGACCGGCAGCGAAGCGGACGCCGCCGACCTGGTGCAGGAGGTGTTTCTCTGTGTGTTTCGCAAACTGGCGCAGTACCGCTTTGATGCCAGCCTCGCGACCTGGATCGGTCGCATCGCGTACAGCGTGGCTGTGCGCTTTCTGGAGCGAAAGCGACCGACGGCGGCCAACCTGGATCTGGATGAGCTGGCCGGCAGCGAGGCCGAACCCCACCGGCTGGCGGAACGCAGCGATGCCCAGGCCACCGTGGAGCTGGCGCTTGAAGCACTGCCGCCGGTGCCGCGGACAATTGTGTCGCTTTATCATTTAAGAGGCCTGGATCTGGCGGAGATCGCCCGCCTGACGGATCTGCCGGTTGGTACCGTCAAGAGCCACCTGCATCGGGCGCGCCGCCGGATGCGACAGTTACTTGAAACGATGGGAAAAGAGCATGACAACCCCTGATAGGTCCGAGCTTGATCGCCGCGCCCAGGAAAGGGCCGAGGCGGGTCAAGCCACCACCGCTGACGAACAGGCCTATACGCGGCTGTTTGCCGAGCTTCGGAAGCTGCCGGAACCGCTTCCGGCGGAGTCGGTACACGCCGCCGTGCTGCAATCGGTCACCGCAGCCCGCACCCGGCAGCAGCGCGAGGGCCGCCTTGTGCGCAATCTCACCGCCAGTCTGGGCGTTGTTCTGATCGGCGGCCTGGGCTACTCCGCGCCGATGATTGCCCGAGCGCTGAGCGGGCTGCCGGCCCTGATCCTTTTCAGCGCCGCTCTGGTGGCCCTGGCCGGCGGAGTGTCGGCGCGGCTGAATCGCTCAACGCAGGACAGCGGCCTGATCTGATTTTCAGCCAGGCGCGTTGCCTGAATTTCGGAAAAAAGTCACAATGGGTGGCAGCTATGAGACGTATGAATCTACTCCGCCTCTACACCCCATTTTTCTGGCTGCTTGTTTCCTCGGCCTGGGCTGCGGAGCCGCTGCCAACGCGGTCCTTCACCGCTCCAGCTGAGTACGAATCCCTCAGAATCTCGCCCGACGGCACGTACTTTGCCGCGGTTGTGCCCTATGAAGGACAGAACGCGCTGGCGGTGATCCACCGCGAATCGGGGCAGGTGACCGGCACCATCCGACTGGATCTTAACCAGAAAATTGGGCGCGTTTACTGGGTTAACAAAGAACGGGTAGTGGCCAAGGTGCTGTCGCGCCAGTCCGACAACGACCGCACAGCGGACTTTGGGGAGCTGTTTGCCATTGACGCGGACGGCAAGCGGCGCAAGCTCGTGTTTGGCTACCGCTCAACGGAAATGGGCACCGGCAGCCGCATTCGCCGCGCCGAGGGCGAGTGGGCCTGGGGCGATCTGCTCGATCCGTTGCTGGACGACCGGAAGCACGCGCTGGTCATCTCCTACCCCTTTTCCGCAGCCGGTGACGCCACGCCCACGGTGTACCAGCTGAACGTTTACACCGGCACCAAGCGGCCCGTCACCCGGCTCCCCCTGCCCAGAAGCGGCGCCGCGGTGAATCCATCCCAGACTCACTGGGCGGCGTTTGGCACCGATCCGGAAGGCATTCCTGAGCTGCACGTGCGCAGCGAACAGGCGCCGGAATGGCGGCGGATCCTGCGCGGCAGCCAGCTGGACGAATCAATTTCGGTCGTCTCGGTGGCCGAGGACGGAACGTCGCTGGTCGCTCTCAGTGATATCGGCCGGGCAACCCGGGCCCTGGTGCGCATCGATACTCAAACGGGGGCGCAGACCGCGCTGATCGAAGATGCCCGCTACGACATCTATCGGGTTGAGCTGGCCAGCGACGGCCGTACCGTGCTCGGCGCATGCTTTCGAGCGGACCGGCCCCGCTGCGATTACCTCGACGACGTGCGGGGAGCGAAGATCCTCAAGCAGGTCCAGGCGGCCTTTACCGAGCAGTTTATGACCGCCTCCAGCTGGACTCAGGACGGCAGCGAGGCGATCTTGTTTGTCTACGCAGACCGTAACCCGGGCGACTATTTCCTGCTGAACGCCAAGACGATGAAGGTGGACTACCTCCTGTCCTCTCGATCGTGGATCGACCCAAACCAGATGGCACCGATGGAACCGATTCGCTTCACGGCGAGAGACGGGCTTGAGGTGGAAGGCTACTTCACCCGTCCCCTGGGGAGCGTCGGTCCGGTGCCCACCGTCGTACTGGTGCACGGCGGCCCCCACGGCCCGCGCGACATCTGGAAGTACGGGAGCGAAACGCAGCTGCTGGCCAACCGCGGCTACGGCGTACTCAACGTCAACTACCGAGGCTCCGGCGGCTATGGTCTGCCCTTCGAACGGGCGGGCCACCGCCGCTGGGGTACCACGATCCAGGACGACATCACCGACGGCGTAAGGTGGGCGGTGGAGAACGGCCTCGCCGACGCCAACCGGCTCTGCATTTCCGGCGGCAGTTTCGGCGGCTATTCAGCGCTGATGAGCGCAGCCCGCGAGCCGGATCTGTATCGCTGTGCCATCGGCCACGTCGGCGTTTACGACATGGCGCTGATGTTTGAAAAGGGCGACATTCCCGACGTACGCGGCGGCCGGGAGTACCTGGAGCTGGTCCTGAGCACGAACCCGGACCTGCACCAGGCCCAGTCGCCAGTCCACCAGGTGGACCGCATCAAGGCTGCGCTCCTGATCTCCTACGGTCAGCGCGACGAAAGAGCACCGCCGATCCAGTCCACCCGGCTGGTGGAGGCCCTCAAGAAGGCGGGTAAAGACTTCGAACTGATCGTGGAGCGGCGGGAAGGCCATGGATTCTCCAACCCCGAGACGCAGCGGGCGTTCCTGGAGAACAAGCTGGCTTTCCTCAATCGTCATATCGCGCCGGTTGGCGGCGCTAGGCAAGACGCGACCGCGGCCCGCTAGCTATGAAAAATTCCGCTACCGCCAAGCGAATCCTGACCGCCCTCGTGGCGATACCGCTGCAAACTGGTCTTCTTCGCGCCGACGAGAACCAATGCTGGCCGCTGGACCTCGACTTCGACCGGAAGACCTATGAAGCGATGGAGGCGGATCTCGCCGCCCGATGGGAGCCGGCGCAGCGCTACGCCGACTTTCTTAACAGCGGCAAGCTACTGCAACGTTTGCAGGTGGATTCAGCGCCGGAGGCTCGCCTTATGTCAGTGGCCCTGGCACTGCATCAAGCCACGGACGGATGCGAAGACCCGCGCTGTTCTTCCCTCGTGCTCGATGGCCCGGCCGGGCAAACCGCTCTTGCTGAGCTGACATCGCTGGCCGCTGATTACCCGCAGCGCATTGAGTTTTCGATGGCGGCGCTGCAGCTATGCCAATCCGTGCGGGACGATCGTACGGCATGTTCTTTGGAGTACGCGGACGGTCTCGTCAGGCGATTTCCCGACAACGCTGCTGCCGCGCTTGCCTCCTCGGTAGCAGCACTCGAGCGCGGCGACCCAGACGAAATAGCGAAGCGCCTGCAAGCAGCGGCAAACGCCAGCTACTTCGACAGCGGTGTAAAGGCCCTTGGCGAAATCGGCATTACGCTGCTGGATCAGCATCTGCCGCCAGCAGCCACCGGCGAACTCGAAGGCCTCCGGGGGATGATGGTCTACAGTCGCCCGGGCCTCGATTATCTGTCGACGCTGGGCATTTTCCCCGGTATCAGTGACCTGATGAACTTCTGCGCTGTGCCTCCGGATGAAAATGCCGCCCAGGCGTGCCTGCAAGCGGCACAGTCGATGCGCCTGCCCGGTGCCCTCGGCATGCTGGATCTCGAGGCCGAAACCATCGAGATCAGGATTATTGAAGGCTCGGGGAACAAACCAAGCGAAGCGGTCCACCAGCTGGTGCGCGAGTATCCCGGGAATCGCGGAACACCACCATTGGATTGGTCAAACCCGAAGGCATTGCTGCAGTATCAGATCGACCTGCAGGAACTGGGCTACCTCGGTGCCCTCGCCCGCTATCGCGAACTGGAGCAGGCCTGCGCAGCAAAAAGGGATTAAACCCGGCGGTGGTTTGACTCGGGAAAGGGATACTCCATATAGCGGGCCGTCTGCCGGGCCGTCGTCTCACCCAAATCATCCGCCACCACTGTGAGCGCCATATCGATGCCAGCGGAGATGCCCGCCGCGGTGAAGGTATTGCCATCTCGCACCACGTGACCGTCCCGCTTCACCTTAACCTGGGGAAACTGCTGCTGCAGCCAGTCCAGCGCATCGATATGGGTAGTGGCCGGGCGCCCGTCCAGCAGGCCGGCGGCAGCCAGTACAAACGACCCGGTGCAGACCGACGTGAGATAAGTCAGCGACTCCGACAGCTCCGCGATCCAGGCAAGCAGCGGCGCATTCTTCATCGCGGCGCGGGTACCCCAGCCGCCGGGAACGACCAGCACATCCAGCGCCGGGCAGTTCGAAAAGACCACGTCCGCTTCCACCTTCAGGCCATTGCGAGCGACGACGTTGAGCTCGTCGACGGCGACGACGGTCGTTTCATAGGCGCCCTCCTCCCGATCCGCCGCATCGCCGCCGGTAATCGAAAAAACCTCAAACGGCCCGGCAAAATCCAGGACCTCCACATCGTCAAATACCAAAATGCCAACGCGCTTCATGCCCCGCTCCGCTTAGGGTTCTGAGAAAGTACCGCAACCACCTGCCGGCCTCGCGAGCGGCGATGGCTAGGGCCGCGCCGGGGCCTGAGGCTCGGCAGCGGCGTTGATCGCCTGGTAGATTTCCAGCGCCACCTGGTAGTCCTCAGCGTCGGTGTCGCGGTGCTCCGCCAGGATGGGGAAATGCTCATCAAATGCCGTCTTTGCCTCCGCAACTTCACCCTGCGCAAAGCGGACCGCCGCGTGCTGCAGGTAGGCCAGCGAATGGCGATAACCGCCGTCCGGGTAGGCTGCGTTCATAATCGTTACGGCTCTGGCACCGTCTGCCTCGGCCTTTGGTAGATCCTGCACCAGGTAGCGCCCGCGGGACAGATACAGATAGGCCATTCCGGTCGCCCAATGTTGATCACCCAGCGTACGGTCAAAAATATCCACCGCCTGCTCCAGCGAAGCCACCGCCTCCTCGTAGGCCTCGGGAAAATCAAACAGCAGCAGGGCGTAGTCCACCAGTGACGCCGCGCTCATGTAGTTCTCGCTGCCGTAAAGCTCCTCGTTGAGGCGGAACGTTTCTTTGAAGTACTGCCGCGCCAGCGAGTAGTCATCCGTGTTCATGTAGAGGTTGGCCAGCCGCGTCACGCTCTGCGCCGTTTTTGGATGATCCCCAAGCGCCGCCTGGCGAATCTGATAAGCCGCCTGCTGCAGCTTTTCCGCTTCCTCAAAGTTGCCTTGCGGCATAAGCGTGGTGGCCAGCGTGTCCGCTGCGTCGGCGAGCGCGGGATGATCCACCGGCAGGTGCTGCTGGGCGGTGGTATAGGCCCGGTGCGCCTGCACCCAGGCTTCATGCAGCCGGTCGGTGCGCAGCAGCAGGCCGGCGTAGGCCTGCTGCGCTTCGATGGCCGCGGGCTGGTCCTCACCGTAGCTTTCGATCACCTGCGCAAACAGCGACTCCGCCTGGCCATGCTGGCCGAGAGCGGTTAGCGTTTCCGCAAGCTCCGCTTTAGCGCGCAGGAGAAACACATCCGCCGCTGGCGCCGTCTGCGATCGCAGGGTGATGGCTTCCTCCAGCAGGGGCACCGCGGCGGCATGCTTCAGGTCCAGGTTTTCTACTGCCGCCCGGCTTTCCAGCACCTGCGCCCGCGCAATGGCGTCTTGCTGTGGCGCCAGCGCAAGCGCCTGGTCCAGTTGCGCCCGGGCGCCCGGCAGGTCCCCTTCGAGGCGGCTCAGGTTGGCCCAGGCCATCAACCGGGCCAGTTTGAGCTCGGACTGCTGGCCTGAAGTGGCCGCTTCGTCAGCTTTCAGCAGCATCGCGCGGGACGCCTCAAAGTCCATCAGGCCGGCAT
Source organism: Pseudomonadota bacterium (assembly GCA_039195135.1). GTDB lineage: Bacteria > Pseudomonadota > Gammaproteobacteria > Xanthomonadales > SZUA-38 > JANQOZ01. The sequence continues at coordinate 8,089 of JBCCVP010000086.1, forward strand.
AGGCCCGCCCCATCGTCACGTAGAGCTGCGTGCGCGCCTGCGGCGCCAGCGCCGCGTTCACCGGCAGCGATCGGGCGCCGACGTCCAGCAGGTCTTTGGCGCTCAGGTCCTTGCCCTTAAGCTGATACGGGTTGGCGCTGTCAAAAATCTGCGTCAGATAGCTGGATACGGCTTGCGCCCGGGCCGCCTCGGCGTTGGCCCGTTTGGCCTCCTGATTCACCCGCAGGGACAGCAGCCCGAGAGCGACGGCAATCACGCTGGTGGCGGCCACGGCAGGAACCAGCAGGCGGCGCCGGCGGCGATCGCGCTCAGCCTTTTCCGCCGCCGCCCGTTCGGCAGCGAGCGCTGCCCGTCGGGCCTCCAGCGTCTCCAGCTGTTCCGCCACCAGGTTGGCATCACCGGGTCGCCGACCGGGGTCCCGATCCACGAGCCGCGCAATATCGTCGCGCAGCACCTCGTCGGGAATATCGCGCTCCCAGCCGGGCGCCAGCACCTGATCAAAATTGCCCACCGCGAGCTGATAAACCACCACGCCCAGGGAGTACAGATCCGCCTGAATGGTTGCGCTCTGCCCCTCCAGCACCTCCGGTGCCATGTAGCGCCGGGTGCCGGTGCGCACGCTGGTTACGTTGCCGGCCAGGGCTTCGGTAATGCCCGTCTGGGTGATGTCGTGCTCCTGCAGCGCATCGCCGTCGGTGATCAGGCCGATGCCAAAATCACACAGCGCTGCCCGCGGTTCGTCGTCCCGCAGGCGAATCAGGATATTGGCCGGCTTTACGTCTTTATGCAGCACCCCCACCGCGTGCGCCGCAGCCAGCGCCCGCGCCGTGTCCGCGGCCAGCCGCAGGCGCAGCGCCGGAGCTACCTCCGCCACGCCGCCCTGCCGCTCGATCCACTGGCGCAGGTCACCCTGCGCCGTATATTCAGACTCGAGAAAATAGGGGGGCTCGTCAAAATTCCAGTCGAGGATCCGGGCGATATCCGGGCGATCCCCCAGCGACTCGAGCAGCAGGCGGAACAACGTCACCTCGCGCTTGAGCGAGCGCAGCCGGTCTGCGCGGTAGCAGAACTTGAACACCCGCTTCTCATGGGTTTTTTCGTGCTGCGCCAGCCAGGCCTCGCCAAAACCTCCTTCGCCCAGACACCGCTGCAGAAGCCAGTGAGAACGACCCGGAACCGGCTGACCCGGCGCTGCCCGCCAGCCGAGAATGATATCGTCGGCCAGGGCCCGGTGGGTCTCTGGCTGATCCGGCGGTGCCTGCATCGGGGCGGATCCCGGCACTCCTACCTCAAACAGGCTGAGGATCGAATCAAGCTGTGCAAACTGATAAGTGCCGTGGGCCAGCCAGGCCAGCTGCGGGATTTTGCTGACCGCCGCGTCTGCCCGGCCCAGCTCAAACCCGGTGGCCGACAGCAGGATCTGTCCGGCCAGCCCGGCCAAGGCCAGCTGCGCGGCTACGTTCTCCACGGCAGCTCCCTCGCCGGCGCTGACGGTGCCGGCGTGCACACCGATGCCGCCGACACAGTCCTGCCCCTGCAATTCCATCGCAAGGGCCACCGCGTCGGCCACGCTTTCGCAGGCCAGGGTCTCAGCGCCGGGCTGCGTTTCCCGGCCCAGCGACGCCAGCCGGTGCGCATCGGCGCCGGTCACCGCAAGGACCACCTCAAGGGTCTGGGCCGGGAGACCATCCCGGGGCTGATCGTTCGGCGCCACCATGGTCGGGCCGTCAAAGCGATAGCCCACGCGATGGACGGTCTTAATCAGCTTGGAGTCGCTGTCTTCAAGAACCCGCCGACATTTGGCAATCGCCTGCGTCAGCACCGAGTCGGTCACCACACGCCCCTGCCAAACGGCGTCCAGCAGGTCCTGCTTGGACACGGTGCGCCCGCGGTTTTCGATCAGGTAAACCAGCGCCTCAAAGGCACGCGGCTCAAGCGGCCGCGGCTGGCCCGCAAGCCGGACCTCCCGGGCAGCGGTATCAATCTCGACCTGATCAACAATAAACAGCGGCATCGACAACTCCCTGCCTACCTACTCTATACGTTCTCGCCGGCAGCGGCGCCCCTGTCAGGTTAAGGATTGCCCCAACCGGCCGATAACCGGTTAATGACCGCCCGACCCTCGTCCCCGCCTCACCGCCCGGCCAGCCAGAAGCTCGGCCGACGACTCGTTGTGCTCTCCGGCGCGATCGTGCTGGTCACGGGCCTGGTGGTATGGCTAAGCCTGAGCTCAACCGCGGCTGTTTCAGAACGCGCTGATCGTTTCGTCGCTACCGAGGTGCCGCAGCTCCGCGCCATCGGTGCACTGCAGGATGCGGTGCATCGGCGTACGCTCTCGCTGTACCTTTATTACGCGACGCTGGACGCTGCGCAGGAGGGTGACGGTGACGAGGTGCGGGCTGCGTTTGCACAGCATCTGTGGCAGTTGGAAACCCTCTCGGCCCCACCCTCGGAGCTGGTCGCATTTGGCGACCATATGGCGGACTTCGATCGGCACGCGGAGCTGTTTCACGAGGAAATGATCAAAGGCCGAGCGCGCAGCTGGGACACGCTCCGGCTGCACCTGGCAAACGCCCAGGTCGCGTCCGACGCGCTCAATGACGTGCTGATGAGTTGGGCCGAGTCGATCCGGCAGACCGCCAGCGAAGGCGGCACCCAGACGCTGTCCCAGATCGGCCATCTCAACCGGAACCAGCTTGGCCTTTCCATCGTGATGGCGGTGGTGGCGCTGTTTGTGCTGGCTATTACCCGGGCCCGGTTGCGGGACCAGGACGAGCTGTATCGGCAGGCCTATTTCCATCCCCTGACCGGTCTGCCCAACCGCAGCCGCCTGCAGGCAGACTGGCACGCCGAGGACGGGCCGCCGCAATGCACCGCCGGCACGCTGCTGGTGATCAGCCTGGATCGCTACCGCATGATGACCGGAACCTTCGGCCACGGCTTTGGCAATGAGGTGGTGGTGGCGATGACCGAGCGGATTCAAACGGCGCTGACGACAGCCGCGGCTGGCGGCCAGCTTTACCAGTTTGGTCAGTCCACCTGGGCGGTTTCGCTGCCCGGTGATGAAACGCACGCAGCCAAGGCCGCGGCGGCGCTGCTGAGCGCCGGCGAAATAACCCTCTCAATTCGCGAGCGGGAACTGGCGGTGAGCTGCAGCATCGGTGCCTGCCACTATCCCGAGCACGGTGCGACCATCGACCGGCTGCTGCGCAACTGCGACTCCAGCCTGCGCGAAGCACAAAGTGCGGGGGGCGGCACCTGGCGCACTTACGAGGCGCAGCTCACCGAGCGCATGGAGCGTTTCCTGTCCACGGAACAGGCGCTGCGGCGGGGCCTGGCGGAGGGGGAGCTGGAGCTGTTTTTTCAGCCCAAACGCAGTGCCTCCACCCTCGAATGTACCGGCGCGGAAGCCCTCCTGCGCTGGCGCCGCAACGGGCAGTTTGTGTCCCCGGGAGAATTCATTCCGGTGGCCGAAGAAAGCGGCCTGATTCTGCCCATCGGGCGCTGGGTGATCGAGGAGGCCTGCCGCCACTGGCGTGGTCTGTTTGAGATTGGCGCACCCGCGCTGCCGGTGGCCGTGAACGTGTCCGCACAGCAGTTTCAGGCCAGCGGATTTGTGGAGCATGTGGAGGCAACGCTCGCACGCTTCGAGATACCGCCGGTGATGCTTGAGCTCGAGATCACCGAGGAGGCCACCTTTGGCGACGAACAGACCGTCATTGAAACGCTGCACGCGCTGCGCGCGGTCGGCGTGCGCCTGGCGATCGACGATTTTGGCACCGGCTATTCATCGCTCGCCTATCTCACCGCATTCCCCATCGACGTGCTGAAGATCGACCAGCGCTTCATTCAGAACCTGGATAACTCCGACCGGGACCGGTCCATCGTGCGCATGGTTGCCGCCATGGCCCAGCAGCTTGGTTTTGAAACCGTCGCCGAAGGGGTGGAAACGCAGGGCCAGGCGGACCTGGTCCGCAAGTTCGGCTGCGACGTGATCCAGGGCTATGTCTACAGTCGGCCGCTGCCCGCGGAGGACTACCGAATCTATCTGGAGGCCCACGCCTCGGACCGCAGCGCAGCCTGAGGCCAACCCCCTAGGCGGGCGAACTGATATCCAACAGCGCACCCGCCGGATCGCGGACCAGTGCGCGCCGCTGCCCATAGGGCATCAACTTCGGCGGCTCCACAACTTCAGCGCCGGCAAGCGTTGCCCGTTCGAAGGTGGTATCGCAGTCCTCGACCACCAGCGTAACCAGACCGCCACCGAACGGACCCCGGCCGGTGTCCGGCACAATCTCTGCGTCCCGTTTCAGTATTCCCAGCTCGTGGGCCGGCATTTCAGCATGGTTAAGGATGACGAACCAGTCGCTGTCAAAATGCCGCTGCATGCCAAAGACCTGCTGATAAAACGTGGCGGTGGCCTCAATGTCGTCACTGAGAATATTGAGAAAAAATCGGTTCATGGTGCACTGGTGTCGGTGCCGGAGCTGGGCTCCTCTCCGCGATGCATGTGATTATTCAGACCGCAGTATCGGCGGCAATGGATTGCAATCGTATTCAATCGCAGAGACCTAGATCGAGGCTACCTGGAGAAACAAATATGTGAGACTAGTACGAACACTTGTGCCCTGAGGCTACCTACGATCGGAAGGACAAGCTATGAGGTTGTTTTGCAGTTGAGTACCTGAATTGACCAATTGGCCCGCCAGAACCGCCGCGCGCTTAGATCGGCTGACCCTGATTACGGCCGCCTTGATCCTGGCAGGCTGTAGCGACGGCGGCCGCCCGTCACCCGAGCCGGAGATCATCTTCACTACCTCCGGTCCCCCACCCCCGTCGCCGACAAGCAAGGGGTTTCGCGACGTCACCGACGCTTCGGGCATTGCCTTTACCGTTGGCTACCTCAGCGCCATGAGTAACCCCGAAGTGCCGCAGATACGCGGCGACCGGGCGGCCAATCTTTTGTACCGAAACGACGGCAATCTTGTTTTTACGAACGTGGCCGAAGCCGCCGGGGTTGCTCACACCCGGAGCAACAATCGGGTATGGCGCCACAGCTCCCCCGCCTTTGCTGACCTGGACGGAGATGCGGATCTGGATTTGCTGATCCCGGGTCTGGACGGTGATCCGACCCTGTTGCTGGCCAATCAGGGCGACGGCACTTTTGTTGACCAAACGGCGGGTTCGGGCTTCGACACCATGACCGCCCGGTTTACGCTGTCCACCGCGCTGGGCGATTACGACCGAGATGGTGACCTGGACGTGCTGTTTGGCCACTGGGGAACACCGCGGAATTTAGTCGCCGGGCCAGGTGACACGGAACACCTCTGGCGCAACGAAAGCAGCGCGGGTCAGCTGCGCTTCCGCAGCGTGAGCAGCGAGGCGGGTATCTCGCCCTCGATCATGACCAACGACGACCCGCTGATTACCCAGCGCGCGTTCGACAACACGTTTACCCCCACCTTCGCCAACATCAACGACGACCCCTGGCCGGATATTCTCATTGCCGGGGATTTCAATTTCTCCCAGTACTTCATGAACCTGCAGGACGGCACGTTCCTGAACGCCACGGACTTCAACGTCATCATCGACGGCAACGGCATGGGGTCAGCGGTGGGAGACTACGACGGCGACGGTGACGTTGACTGGTTTGTCAGCAGCATCATGGCGGTCGGAGACGAGAGCATGCCCGCCCACCTATCACGCATCGGCAACCGCCTGTATCGCAACGACGACGGCATGTTCTACGACGCGACGGACGAGGCCGAGGTGGCGTCCGGCGGCTGGGGCTGGGGCAGCTGCTTTATGGACTTTAACAACGACGGAAATCTGGATCTTTACCAGACCAACGGGTGGCTGGACTTTGCGGAATACGGCGACTTCGACGCCGACGCTACCCGGGCTTTCCTGTCTGACGGCGATGGTACGTTCGTAGAATCCGCCGAGGCCCTGGGACTGGATGATACGGAGCAGGGGCGCGGTGTGGTCTGTGCGGACCTCGACAAGGACGGCGACGCGGACATTCTGCAGCTGCACATGGGCGGGCTGAACGCTGCCACCCTCTGGATGAACGAAAGTGACAACAACTTTCTGACCGTCACGCTGCGCGGCAAACCGCCCAACACCCAGGCCATCGGCGCGCGCATCGTTGCCGGCGTCGGTGGGCGGGATCGACTGCGAGCGGTGAACCTGGGCAGCAACTTTGCTTCTCACAATCCCCCGGTGCAGATTTTTGGGCTTGGCACCTCGTCCCAGGTGGACACGCTCACGGTGTACTGGCCAGATGGACGAAAGACCCTGATGCGGGCAATCGGCGCCAACCAGCACCTTGTCGTCGAGCACCCGGCGTTGATTCCTGCCCCATGAGTGATTGGGACGCCTCAGATCCGATTGCGAGTTTCAACCACCTGACCCTGCGCTTTGATCACTAGCGAGGACCCTTCAACATGTTCAGACTGATCTTCCTGACGTTTTTTCTGCTTCTTGCCAGCCAGGCGCAGGCGGACCGACCGCCGAACATCGTGCTGCTGATTGGTGACGACCACGGGTATCCCTACTTTGGCTTTGCCGGCGACGAGGTAGTGGAAACCCCCGCCATGGACACGCTGGCCCGGGGCGGCGTGGTGTTCAGCCAGGGCCAGGTCACGGTGCCCTACTGCCGCCCGTCCCTGCGCACCATGATCACTGGTCTACATCCGGTGCAGTACCAGCTGGCGTTGAACGAACGCATTGAACAGCGCAAAAAGAAAACGCGCAATACGCAAAGCTCGGGGAGAAAGAAAAGCGCATGTGGCTGTCGCTGGAAAAGGCCAATGGCATGCGCATTTTTGACACCCTGCCAAAGCTGCTGCGGGAAAAAGGCTACGTCAGCTGGCAGGGCGGCAAATGGTGGGAGAACTCTTACACCAACGGTCACTTCGACGAAGGCATGACCGCCGGCTGGGACATGGAAAACTTCGGCACCGACGCCTTTTTCCACGAGATGATGGGGGCGGAGGGCAACGAGTTGGTGCGGGAAACCATGGACCCGCTTTATGACTTTATCGATCGTCAGAAAGACAACCCCATGTTTATCTGGTTCGGGCCGATGCTGCCGCATACGCCTTACGATGCGCCCTACCCCTATCGCAAATACTACGAAAACCGGGATATCTCCGAGTCGGCGAAGCACTACTACGCCAATATTTCCTGGTGGGACGACGGCGTTGATCAACTGATGGACTACATGGAGAGCAAAGGTCTGCTGGAAGATACGCTGTTCATCTACTTAAGCGACAACGGCTGGGAACAGGATGCGCACGTGGAATACTGGTACCCGAAAGCGCTGGAAGATTTCGACTCGGAATACCTGACGGGCGGCTACGGAGGTAAAGGCAGTCTTTACGACCTGGGCCTGCGCACGCCGATGATTTTCTACTGGAAAGATCACATCACGCCGGCCGTCAACACCACCAGCCTCGTATCGTCGCTTGATCTGATGCCGACGATACTGGACATCGCCGGACTTGAGTCTCCCAAGGGTCGCCTGGGCTATTCGCTGCAACCGCTGCTTAACGGTTCGGTGCTGCCGGCCGAACGCACGGAGATGATTGCTTACACGGACAATCGCCGGTCTCCGGATACCGTGATGGGCGCCCCGGCCGAGGGTTATGCGGTGCGGACGCTGCGCCATCATTTCTTCTGGTACGCCGGCACCGATGACCTGCGGCTTTACGACGTGGTGACCGATCCGCGCGGAGAGCAGGACCTGAGCGAGCGGCTGCCGGACCTGGTCGATCAGTTTAAGACCACCATCACCAACTGGAAAAAATCGGTCGGAATGGACGGCCGCCTGGAAATCCACGAATAGTCATGAGACATCTGAAACGCGCGGCCGCGGCGGCCGCAGCGAACCCACAAAAAAACCTGAAGGACCCCCTGCCGATGAAAAGACGATCAGCCCTACTGCTCCTTCTGGCCGCCACCTGCTCCGCCGCTGCCAACGACCTGGCTACCCCCGGACTGGAGATTGACGACCCGGACGCCCTGAACCAGGTGCTCGACCGATACGTCGACCGGGGCAGCCTGCCTTTTTTGTACGCGCGGCTCGAGGATCGGGACGGCAAGCTGCTGTACGAGCACGCGGTGGTCAATAGGACTCTCCTGCCGGACGCAGAAATAGACGGTGATACCTGGATCCGCATCTGGTCCATGAGCAAGGCGGTGACCATCGCCGTGACGCTCAGCCTGGTGGAGGAAGGAACCCTGTCGCTGGACGATCCGGTGACGAAGTACATCCCGGAGTTTGCGGCGCTGAAGGTGGCGGTGACGCCGAGCGGCGGTGCGCCAGCCAGCGCCAGGGAACCGGCCGCCGCCTGTCCCCTGCGCGAGGTGCCGGTGGAGGCCCCGATGACGGTGGGTCATTTGCTGCATCACAAGGCCGGTTTCTATTACGCCACCGGCATCCCCTGCATTGATCAACCCTTTGCCGAACAAAAAGTCACCCAGGCCACCGGCAGTGACGATCTGGTTGCACGGCTCGCAGCGCTGCCGCTGATTCAGCAGCCCGGGGCGGGATATCACTACGGCATGAACACCACCGTGCTGGGCATCGTGGCGGAGCGGGCAGCCGGCAAGAGTCTGCAGGCCCTCGTACGCGATCGCGTTCGGAATCTCCTGGACCAGGACGACATGAGCTACCACCTGCCGGCGGAAACAAGGCTGCTGCCGCGCTTTTCCGGCGCTGACGGCGCGCTGCGTCAGGCCCATCCAGGCGAACTGGCTATTTTCGGCGGTGATGTGCCCACCTACGAGCCGGACCAGCCGCTGTTTCTGGGGGGCGAGGGCATGCTGGCCACGGCCGACGCCTACGCGGATTTCCTGCGGGTCCTGCTGAACGGCGGCGCGTTGCGCGGAAAACGGCTGATCAATGAGTCCACCCTGGCCGACATGGTGGCGCCCCACACCCAGCTAGACAACGACTGGGGCCACAACGGCATGAACATCTGGGTCACCAGCGGGAAACTCGTCGGCGGCGGCTACGGGCGGGGCGGACTATGGACCGTCGGGGGCTACGAAGGCACCCACGGCTGGATCGATGAGGAACTGGGCTATGTCGGCGTCATCATGACCCAGATTCACAGCGCCGCGGCGGACGCCTATGACCGCAATGACGCATTTCGCGAGGCCCTCTACGCACAGCTCCTGGCCGGCCAGCAGCCCACGGATTACAAGGTCTACTACCTGGGGGGTCAGTCCAACATGGAGGGCTACGGCCACAATCGGGAGCTGTCGGACGACTATCACGGTGGCGCGGAACACGTCATGATTTTCCACGGCCAGTCAGCCCCGGACGGCAGCGAACGTGGCGGTGTCGGGCGCTGGGAAACGCTGGGCCCCGGCTTTGGCCTGGGCTTCCGCAGCAACGGCTACGCCAGCTGGCGCTCCGACCGTTTTGGACCGGAGCTCGCGTTCGGCCATCACATCGCCGCGCTTAATCCGTCATCCCGGATTGCGATCATCAAGTACTCCCGCGGCGGCTCGGGGCTGCACCGGCACGCCGCAGGCTACGGCAACTGGCATCCCGAAATGCCCGGGCAAAATCAGTATGACTTTGCCCTGCGCACGCTGCGCGAATCACTGGCCACCCGCGACATCGATGGGGACGGCACCGACGACCGCCTGACGCCGGCGGGCATTATCTGGATGCAGGGCGAATCGGATGCGTACGACAGCGCCGAGGCTGCCGCCGCTTACCAGGGCAATCTCACGCGCATGATGGACCTGTTGCGGGCCAGCCTGGGCAAAGATGACCTGCCGGTGGTCATCGGCCAGATTACCGACTCAGGCCGGGCGGAGGATGGTTCCATCATGGACTGGGCGCCGGAAGTTCGCGCCGCGCAGCGTCGCTATGTTGACGCCGACGCCTGCGCGGACCTGGTTACCGTGACGAATGAGCTGGACTACCCGGCCGACGACGACTGGCACTACACCACCGAGGGCTACCTGCGGCTGGGTGCGGCATTTGCTGAGTCCGTCGCCAAACTGGAAGACACCTGCCAAGCGCCTCGCTAGCGGCCGACTGCGCTACTCAAAGCTGTCGCGGAACACCGGCGCCAGCACGACGAGCACATTGGCGGAAGGCCCTTCGTCGCCGTTGGCGTCGGTAATCCGATAGGCAAAGGTATCGGTGCCCGGGAACGAAGGCCCAGGCACATAGTCAACGCCGCCGTCATTGCGCAGCTCAAAGGCATCCGCCTCCGCCGGGCTCAGCGTGAGGCTGACCACGCCAAGGCCGTCGCCCGTGTCATCCGCGCCGGCGCCGTTATCCACGATAACGTTGGCATCCACGATCATGCCCTCGCTGTCCAGCACCAGCAGATCATCCCGGGGATCCGGTGCCGGATCGATATTGATTGTGATCATGCCGAGGTCGGACGTTTCGTTGTCACTGTCGGTGATCGTGTAGCCCGCCATATCCATGCCGGTTTCGTTGGGGTTCGGCGTGTAGGTCACGAGACCGTTCGGATCGTCGAGCACCAGCGTCCCTTTCGTGGTGCTGCCCACCAGCGTCACCGTGTAGGGCGGGTCGCCCAGCTCGTCGGCGCCGCTACCGTTGTCCTGCACCAGGCTGACGGTCATGGGGCCACCGTCTTCCCGCGCCGTCAGCTGATCGTCCCGCGCGATCGGGATCCGGCTCACGTCCACCGAACCGTCAACGGTGCCGTTTGGCGACAGGTTTTCGGCCAAAAGGTTGGTGTAAAGCTCCCCCGTGACCTCGACCGTGTAGACCCCGCCGGCGGCGCCCGAAGCCACATCAAAGGTAATCACCACCGCGTCGGTGTGATCCTGGAGCTCGCTGAGACTCAGCATTGCGATGCGCCCGGTGGCGGGGTTGGCGGCACAGCCGGGAATACTGCAGACCATTTCCGTCACCGTTAACTCCGGCGGCATCGCAAACTCTGCCTGGGCCGCGATTGCGCCGCTGCCGGTACCAAGAAAATCAAATGTGATCGTGTTGCCGGTGCTGCCGGCCAGCGTATCCAGTGATTCGCCAACCAGTGCCGGCTGCGCCAGCAGCTGGGGCGAGTAGATCGTCAACCCCGCGGCAAAAAAGGCGATGGTAAGGCGCCCGTGAGTCCGTTTGTGCACTGAAGGTCCCTCTGTGGCGCGGCCCTTCCGGCGACAAAAACCTTGTCAGCGCGATCGGCCACTCCAATGTAAATCGTCCCTGTTCACGTAATCTTTAGCGCCGGCCCTCGCGGCCGCCGTCTGGCTATCGGAAAAACGGCAAAACATCCGGGCCCGGTCCATGGTGGGTATTTGTTTGGACCCCGTCCGTGAAGTGGTTAACAGATGAAGGCCCAGAGGGAGGTGCCAGGGAGAATCCAGCTCAGCTGGTGGACTCTAGTCGAGCTGCTTGTGCATCGGCACGATGCGCATCTCTTCCCCGTTGGAAAGCCGGTGATTCAGCGCCAGCGCACCGCGGTAGCCGCGTTCGCGGTACAAACGCACGCCGGGCAGCGTTGCGCCCGTTTCGATCTCAGAAAATCCAGCGGCCCGGGCCTGCGCTTCACAATGCGTCAGCAGGCGGGAACCCAGTCCCTGGCGGGCGTGGGAGGGGCGCACAAAAAACGCGCGAAGCTTGGCCGCCTCCCGGCTGGGGTCCAGCCGCCGGGAGTC
>JBCCVP010000087.1:0-19638 GCA_039195135.1 Pseudomonadota bacterium
AACCGGCCGAAGTCAGCTGCGAAAGGCGTTCTTCCTGCCGGCGATGACGGCCGGCCGGTACAACCCGCTGATCAAGCCGATGACGGAGCGCATGCTCAAAAAAGGCAAATCCAAGATGGCAATCAACGGCGCGCGGATGAGAAAGCTCATCCACATTATCTACGGCGTCCTGAAGCACAGGACGCCGTTTGATCCGAATTTCCAGCCCGCTAGGACTTGATCTTCAAGACGGTATCTGACCCGTACTTGTGGCCGCTGCGCCGCGATCTGCTAGAACGCGTACTGGTAGCCCAGCGTGGCGGTCCACTCCGTTTCCAGCTGCGGGCCATCCAGATCCTGATCCAGCGGTGCCTGCAGTTCCAGGCCAACCCGGTGACCTTTGAGGTCGCCCTGGCCCGCCCAGTTGACTCCCACACCCAGATTCCAGGTGCGCGCCGCCTGGCGATCCGGGTCGGCGGTCTGCACCGGGGCCTGGATATTGCGGTCCCGCCCGTCGACGTCTCCCCGCAGCAGATAGCTCAGCCGCGCTGAGACGCTCAGGCCGCCGGTCAGGGGTCGCGCCACCCAGCCGGTGAACTGGTGCTCATCGCCAAACCGGTAGTCCTCGTCGTTGTCCTCAACCCGGAACACCGACGTCCACTGGGCACCGAAAGAATACGATTCCCGGAACTGCGTGTGCGTCAGCCCAAGTATAGGATCGTAGCTCCCAGAACCCAGCTGCATCGGATAGGGCAGCCGCAGCCGCGGCGTCATGCCCGTCGGGGCCAGCACCTGATCCGACTCGTCGGTGGCGCCGGTCGGCAGCGAGATGCCGACGGTCAGGTGAGTGGTCTGACGCTCACTTTCCGAAAGACCGATGAGGGCGCTGAGGCGGGTGTCACCGAGGCCGCTGGCGCGAGTGGTGAAGTTGCCCCGCTGCGTCGTGCCGGCCGGGCCGGCGAACGTGATGTGGTCCATCTCCTTCTCCACGTACTGAGCCATGAGCATCAGCGTGACGCGATCGGTCGGCGCGTACATGGCGCCAAACATGTGCATATCCATATCCATCTGGATCGGCACCACGCGCAGCGTGGGCGGCTGCCCCGGGGCGCCGAAAAACGGATTGGCGGCGGTGGTCGCTACGGCTTCCGGAGACAAGCCGTCGCCGTTATCCGACAGACCATCCATAGCCATGTGCATGAAGCGGTAGCTGAACATCCACTCGCCGGTCTTATGGCGGTGATCTCCCATCACGCCGATCGGCGCGTGATCGTCGGCGCGGGTTGCGCCCGGGTCGTGATCCGCCAGCGCTGCGGGGGCCACGGATAAACATCCGGCAATCGCCAGGGCGACGCCGGCAAAGGTCGAACTTTGCATTTTCTTCTCCTGAGTTTTGAGTTCGCCGGACACATCGGTCCGACGTAAGGCGGTGACTAACTCAGGATCGGCGGAGCGCGGGAGGGTGGCTTCAGGAACAGGCGCCGGCCCGGCACCGGCGCGTCCCGCCGGGCGGGAGGTGCCGGTGGCAGCAGGCTGATCGCCAGGGGAGCCAGAATCGGCAGCCCGACGGCCCCGTCCAGCGCGGTTCCCAGCGGACAGAAGTCGCCGGAATCGACCAGCAGCTCCGGATCTTGCGCCCCGTGGTGGTGGTGTCCATTGCCCGCCAGCGCCGCCGCCGGCAGCCCCTGGTGACAGAGGGTCACAAGCCACCCGGAATCCAGCGCCGACGGCATGAAGCCCGCTGCGAACAGCAGCCGCAGCGCGAGGGCGGTCAGTGCCAGGCGATGCCAGGGGGAAGAGGACGAAGCGGGGTTCAAAGGCTGAGCGGTTAACAACCGGCGTGCTAAAGCGATAGTTAGTGTAAGCGAGGTCGGTAAAAAAAGCGTTGCCCGCGACCGGCCGGAACGGATCAATCCGTCAGCTTCATCGCCATGATCAGGGCGTCCTCCCGGCCCGGATTGGCCGGATAATAATTCGGGCGCCGCCCCACCACCGAAAAGCCCCGCTTTTCGTAGACTTCGATGGCTCGGGCGTTGCTCGGTCGGACCTCGAGGTAGATGGTGCGGGCGTGGTGCCAGCGGCCCAGATTGATTAACCGGTTCAGCAGCTTCAGGCCATGCCCCTGACCGCGGCGCTCGGGGTCCACGCAAACGTTCAGCACATGGGCCTCCCCCGCGCCGGCGGACAGGATCCCATAGCCGATCACCTGACCCTCCGCCTCACTGATCCAGCAGGAGTAGCCCACCCGCAGGCAGTCGCGAAAAATCCCCTCGGACCAGGGGAAAGCGTAAGAGCGGGCTTCGATGTCCAGCACCGCCTTGATGTCCCGCTCGGTCATGGGCCGGACTTCCGCCTCCGGCAGGTTAAGCACAGCGCTCATCGCCCGGCACCCATACGGGCCATCCACTGCTTCAGACCGCTCCAGGCCACCCGCTTCAGCGCCGGCTGGGACAGCATGGATTGAAGGGACGGCAGCAGCGTGATGTGATCCGCCGGCGCCACGGCTCGCTGCGTGAACCAGAGCATCTCGCCGGCAACCGGCGGCGGCGTATCGGTGACCTGGAAAATGGCGAAGCGCTCCGGCGCATGGCCGGTGGCTGCAAGTATCTTCAGCAGCAATCCGCCGGCCTCATCGCTCAGGGAAAATGCGGCTGGCCAGTCCACCAGGGCCGTCGCCACAGCCGGATCTGCGGCCTGCACCTGCACCGGCTCCGCAGCGATCGCATTCTCGACCGGGGCCGGCGCCGGCGATCGCGGGGACCGCCGATGCCACTGGTCCAGGTCCAGCGCCGCCAGGCGAGCGCTGCGCTCAGCTTTCGGCAAACTGATCAAGGTCTTCAATCAGGCGGTCGATCACCCGATCCATGGCGGAGGAGAATGCCGCGGCCGTGTCCACCATCTCCCGGCTGCGCGCCACTACCTCCTCGCGATAGCTTTCCCGGAACATGGCCTGGCCTTCGGTGTACCCGGTAAAAACGATCACGTCGATATCGATGACGGCGGTGGCCTGATCGCCGTCAACGCGCCGGTCAAACTCCCGGATGCGGGACCTGAGTCGGTAGTTGACATCCGAGGCGAGGCGCTCTGTGACCGACTCCGCGGCCTGGGCCAGGCGCAGTCGTTCGATCATCCGCCGCTGCAGCATCTGCGGCGGCGGCTCTTCCCAGAAATGATAGTAGTAGCGGCGAACTTCCACGTGGTCCGGATCGTCGCTGTAGAGGATGCCGCGCTGGCGGCGAATGCCGGCCGCCCGGGGCACCTCGATCATCACCCGTCCGGGGATCGCCGGCTGCGGATAAACCCGCGCCGGCTCCGGCAGATTGCCCAGCCGATAGAAGCTGTCTTCCGGTACCGGCGTGGAGCTGCAGGCGGCCAGCAGCAGCGCGCTGACCAACAACCCCGGGCGGAACATCGGGCCTGGGAAGCGGCGGTTCATTCTTCGTCTCCTACTTCATCAGCGTCCGGCGAAAACAGCAGCCGGTTTGGACTGCGGCGGATCGCTCGGGCAAACTCGTTCAGGTTGCGGCTCGCCTCGTCGAGATTGAAGGTGATTGAATCGAGCCGCTGGGACAGCAGTAGAATCGACGTTTCCATCTCGGTCACGGTACCGGCGATGCCCTGCCGATTGTCGTTGGCAATCGCTTTCAGGTCGCTGATCAGCAGCGCCAGATCTTCCCGCGCGCCGGCAAGCTCCGACGCCAGCGCCCGGGCGTCCGCCGAGGTCTGGTCAAAGTTGCTGAGGATAGAACTCACATGCGCCAGGTTGTCTGGCCCCATCAGCGACCTCAGCGCCGCCGCTGAATCGTTCAGCCGCTGCAGCAGCTCACCCGCGTCGTTCACCAGCCCCGGCGTGCGGTTTTCAAGGTTGGCAGTGATGCTGTCGATGCGCTCCGCCAGCAGATCCAGCAGCGGCTCGACATGAGATTCGGCGAGATCCGACACGTCGTCCGCCAGCGCATTGATTGACCCGAACAAATCGGACGCTTCCCGCCCGGGGATCTCCGCTCCGGCCGTCAGCATGGACGCTGATTCACCCTGATTAAGCACAATAAATACGTCCGACAAGATTCCGGAAGTCGCGATCGCAGCCACGCTGTCGGACGGAATGGGCCAGTCCTCCTCTACGCTGAAGTCCACCCGGAATAGCGTCTGCGTACCCTCCCGCTCCGGCGTGATGCCCTCCACCTGGCCGATCCGGTAACCCTCAAAATAGACCGGCGTGCCATAGCGCAACCCCGCCACGTAGCGGTAGTAGCTGTAGTAGTCGTCCGTCGCGCCACTGCGCCCCGTGATCTGATAAAGCACGGCGAACAGCAGCACGAGGGCGGCCAGCACGACCGCGCCCGACACGATGTAATTGACGTTGTCTCGCTTCACAGGGTTCCCCGGTCACGGCGCCCATTCCCGATGAACGGCGCCCCGATTTCAATAATCGCCTGGCATGGCCCAGGAACGATCTCCCTAGCCATACTCTTCCTGCGTGAGTCGCCGCAGGTATTCCTCCGCGTCTACCTGGACATGTCGCGGGCGCCGGTTAAGCAAATCCTGAACCCGCTCGAGCGATGAGTTCTTCACCTCCTCGACGGTTCCCGTCAGCAGCACCTTGCCCTGGTCCAGCACGGTGATTTTATCGGCGATCTTAAAGGCGCTGTCCAGTTCGTGGGTCACCACCACCATGGACATGCGCATGGCATCGCGCAGACGCAGGATCAGCTCGTCCAGCTCCGCCGCCACCACCGGGTCCAGCCCGGCGGAAGGCTCGTCGAAAAACAGCAGTTTGGGATCCATCACCACGGCCCGCGCCAGCGCCGCGCGCTTGATCATACCGCCGGACAGCTGCGAGGGCATGAGGTCCTGGAATCCCCCCAGGTTCACCACCTCCAGCTTGAGCCGCGACATGATGCGGATCGTGTTTTCATCCAGGTCCGTATGCTCCCGCAGCGGCAGCGCTACGTTCTCCCCCACAGACAGGGAGGTGAACAGCGCCCCGCCCTGGAAGGACACGCCTAGCTCCTTACGCAGGGCCTGCAGTTCCCGGGGTGTGGCGCTGTTGATGTCCTGCCCCAGCAGCCGGATACGCCCCTCGGTAGGCCGATACAGACCCAACAGGTGCCACAGCAGCGTGCTTTTTCCCGATCCGCTGCCGCCCATGATGACGCGGATTTCCCCCGCCTCCATGTGCATGTCAACGCCATCCAGGATTTTTCGTCGACCATAGTGGGTGACGAGGTTCTCCACTTCGATCACGGGGGCCGGGGCGTCGGCTGCTGCCGTTGCTTGCGAGGCTGCTTCGCTCATCGGTTCAGGAAAAACGTAAACACCATGTCAGCGATCACAATCCAGCTGATGGCCATCACCACCGCCTGGGTGGTGGCCCGGCCAACACCTTCTGCGCCACCTTTGACGGAGAAGCCGGCGCTGACACCGATCAGCGCGATGATCATGCCGAAGACCACCGACTTGGCCAACCCCTGAAGAATGTCCGACGCCGTCAGCACATCGATGCTGGCCACCAGGTAGGCCCACATCGTGACGTCCAGATTGGGCAGGCTGTAGACCGCGCCGCCAAAAATTGCCGCCGCGTCCGCCAGCACCGTCAGCGTTGGCACCATCACCAGCAGCGCCACCAGCGGCGGTACCACCAGGTAGCGCACCGGCATGATGCCGATCACGCGCAGCGCGTCCACTTCCTGCGACACCACCATTGATCCGATGCGGGCCGCCAGCGCCGAGGCGGTGCGGCCAGCCACTAAGATACCGGTGATCAGCGGCCCAAACTCCCGCGTTACGCCGATGGCGATGGCCAGAATGACCTGGCTCTCGGCGCCGAAGCTCTTCAGTGCATAGATGGTCTGAATCGCCAGGCTGACGCCGATGGCGAAAGACAGGACCATCACGATGGGAATCGCCCGCACGCCGGTTTCCATCATCTGGGCGGCGAGGGGCGCCGCTTTCACCGGCTGGCCGCGGGCGCGACCGAACAGGATCCAGTAGCCACTCTCCACGAGCAGCGCGCCGAGATATCCAAACGCGCTGACCGCCCGGATCACCGATTGGCTTAGCGCGGTGGCAGTCCTGTCCAGCATTCCTTCCGGTCCTTAGCCGGCGGCCTCAAGATCGGCGTAGATCGGAAACACCTGATCGAGCCGCGCGAGCTCCAGCACCGCTTTCACCGCGTCGCTGATGGCGAGCAACCCGAAGCGGGCGTTTTTGCCTTTGGCGGTCTGATAGCCTTCCACAAGCGCGGCGATGCCCGAGCTGTCGATGTAGCTGACGGCGCTCAGATCCACCAGCACCGCCGCGTGTTTGCTCAAGGCGTCGAGGATCGCCGTGCGCAGCTCCGAGGACCAGGACAGGTCCACCTCGCCGGCCACCGCCACCACCCGGTAGCCGCCGGCCTCTGTTGCCTCAATTTGGTTCATCACCGCTTCTGCCTCGTTAATCAATGATCTGTCGGGCAGGTGCTCTCGGCGAATTCGCCCGTCTCTGCCTCTTTTTTGTATCGGTGCGAGGCTTCAGCGCCGCTACCGTGTTGCGTCAGGCCTGGCCTAGCGTTTTTGTCATGTTCAGCACGTTGCCGGAGCCTTCCCTGGGTTTGGAAAACGCCCAGCTGTCCATGACCGAATCAATAAAGTTGATACCCAGACCGCCGGGCCTGCATTCGCTTAAGTCCCGCGGTCTGATGCTAGCCGGATCAACCGGCGAGGCATAGTCCCGCAGCCGGAAATGGAGCTGGTCCGCCGCCTGGGTGATGCGCAGACTGATCTCCCCATCGGGCTTGCCGTCGTAGCCGTGGCGCATCACGTTGGTCACCGCCTCTTCGATCACCAGCACCAGTTTCTGCACCAGCGGCTTCGGGCAACCGGCCAGCTCCGCGGCGCGGCTCACCGCGTGGCGCACCTCTTTTAATCGCGTAGGGCAGGAGTTGAACGTGATGTCCAGCAGGCTGTTCATCGGTCGGCGAGGCCTTCGACAATCATCAAAGTGGTGTCATCCACCAGGTCGTGTTTTCGCAGTCGGTTGATGATTCGCCCCAGTCGCGGTTTGGCGGGACCGCCGGCGCACGC
This sequence comes from Pseudomonadota bacterium, assembly GCA_039195135.1. Classification (GTDB taxonomy): domain Bacteria; phylum Pseudomonadota; class Gammaproteobacteria; order Xanthomonadales; family SZUA-38; genus JANQOZ01. The sequence goes on from JBCCVP010000087.1 coordinate 7,047, forward strand.
CTCAATCAGGGCCTCCAGACCCTCTTCGTTCAGCATTTCACCGTCGGCGGAGCGCGCTTCGGTCACGCCATCGGAATAGAAATAGAGCGCCGAGGCCCCGATCTCAAGCGTTTCGGTTTCGTACTCGCTCTGCTCGATGATGGCGAGCGGCGGCGCCTTCGCCGGATAGCGCCGCGGTGTTTCGCCAGCCGCGTGCAGAATCGGCGGTGGAAAACCGGCGTTGGCCCACGTGACCCGCCCTTGCGCCGGATCAAGGTACCCCGCCACCGCGCAGATAAACATGCCGCCGCTGACCGACTCCACCAGTTCGTTGTTCACCTGCGCCAGCCACTGGCCCGGCGCAAGGCCGGATTTACCGATCCAGCGCAGCAGGCTGGTGGCGCGGACCATCAGCAGAGCGGCGTTCATGCCCTTCCCCGACACGTCCCCCACGGAAAACCCGATGCGGCCGTCCGGCAGGTCAAAAAAATCAAAGAAGTCGCCGGAGACCTCGCGGGCCGGCAGGTTGATGCCCTGCACCGGGAACGGCGCCGGACGCCGTTGGGGGAGCAGCGACCGCTGCAGCCTCCGGGCCAGGAACAGCTCCTTGCGGATGCGCTTCTGCTCCACCAGGTCGGAGGCCATGCGGGCGTTGTTGATGGCCAGCGCCGTGGGGGAGGCCAGCACCCGCAGCGTCTCCCGGTCGTGGTCGCCGAAAAGGCCGCCGCCCAGCTTGTTCAGCACCTGCAGCACTCCGATCACCCCGCCGGACGTGCGCAGCGGCGTACACAGGATGGAGCGGGTCTGGAAACCGGTCCGGGCGTCTACGTTGCCGGCAAAATCGGGATCGTTGCGCACGTCCCGCACCAGCTGGCAGAGATTGTCCCGGGCGGCCCGACCGACTATGCCCTGGCCCATCCGAATCCGCAGCCCGGACACGTCCACCGGTCCAGCGCAGGCGCGGCACTCGAGCTCGCCGCCGGACGGGTCCACGAGAAATACCGAGGCGGCCTCCGCCTCCATGTACCCGGCGATCCGCTGCACCGCGCGCTTGAGGGTGGCTTCAATATCGATGGACTGGGCCAGCTCCTGCCCCAGCTCCACCAGCACATCCAGTTCGGACAGCGCTTTGCCGGCGGCGGCCGGTAGCGCCGGTTGGACCGCTTTACTCACCGCTGTCTTCCCGCTCCGCGGCGCGACGCCGACGGATCTTATCCCGCGCCCGCTGCCGCCGGCTGCGGCCGCTCAGGGTCATCACCAGGCCGGACCCCGCGTAGAGGTAGGCCACGGCAAACAGGAGCTTGGGCGGATCTACCGCCAGCAGCACCAGCAGCAGCACGATGACAAAAATCCACAGGAACGGTACCCGCGCCGGCCAGGACTTAAAGCTCAGAAAGCGGATGTTGCTCACCATCAGCAGGGCCGCCGCCGCCGTCACCAGCAACGTGGGAATCCGCATCGCGCTCCCGTTCAGGCCCTCGCTCTCGCAGGCCCACACCAGGGTGACCAGCAACGCTGCCGCAGCCGGCGAGGCCAGGCCCTGAAAAAACCGCTTGTCCGCGACACCTGCCTGGGCGTTGAACCGCGCGAGGCGGAGCGCAGCGCAGGCGGCAAAAAAGAACGATACAAGCCAGCCCACTTTGGCCCACATGGGTCCGGCGCTGGCAAAATCCGACAGAGCCCAGAGATAGACCAGCAGCGCGGGGGCAAGGCCAAAACACACCAGATCCGACATGCTGTCGTACTGCACGCCGAACTCCGACTGGGTATTGGTCAGGCGCGCAATACGCCCGTCGATGCCATCGAGCACCGCCGCGATCGTCAGCGCCTCGCAGGCGTCCACAAAGCGCCCGTTCATCGCCGCCACGATGGCGTAAAAGCCGGCAAACAGGGCGCCGGTGGTCAGCAGGTTGGGGAGCAGGTAAATACCGCGGTGGGGTTTACCCGGCTCCTGAATGTCCGTTTCGCTCACAGCTTCGTTTCTTGCCGGGACCCGTGGGTCAGCCCTCTATCTTAGCAGCGCACCGGCCGCAGCGCGGCATTAGTCCACCGCTGCGTTCCGTGCGGACCGGGCGCCCTCTCGTGGCACACTCTCCGGCCATTGCTGAGGGCCCGGCTATGCCAGACAACATCGAGATTATCGGCTGCCACGCCGAGGGAGAGGTGGGAGACGTGATCGTCAGCGGCGTGGCGCCGCCGCCGGGCGCAACGCTGTGGGAACAGTCGCGCTGGATCGCCCGGGACCGGCGGCTGCGGCAGTTTGTGCTGAACGAGCCCCGCGGCGGGGTGTTTCGCCACGTCAACCTGCTGGTGCCGCCGATCCATCCGGACGCGGACGCCGGGTTCATCATCATGGAACCGGCCGATACGCCGCCCATGTCCGGCTCCAATGCCATCTGCGTGGCCACGGTGCTGCTGGAGTCGGGACAGATCACCGCGTCCGGCCCGCAAACCGAACTGACGCTGGAGGCGCCGGGCGGACTGGTGCGGGCCATCGTCCGCTGGGACGAGGGCCGCGCGCGCTCGGTGCGCCTGACCAACGTGCCGTCCTTTGCGCTGGAGCTTGCTCGCCCCCTCGACGTTCCCGGGGTCGGCCGCATCACCGTGGATACGGCCTACGGCGGCGATAGCTTTGTCATCGTCGACGCGCAGGAGCTCGACCTTGCGCTGGTCCCGGCCAACGCTCGGCGCCTGGCGAGCCTGGGGGTGCAGATTGCCGACGCGGCGACGCAGCAGCTCGGCTTTGTCCATCCGGAAAACCCGGACTGGCGGCATATCTCCTTTTGTCTGTTCAGCGAACCCGTCACGGTGGATGGGGACGAGCTTGTGACGCGCCACGCGGTGGCGATTCGGCCGGGCAAAATTGATCGATCACCCACCGGCACCGGCGTCTCGGCGCGCCTGGCGGTGCTCGACGCCCGGGACCAGCTGCCGCCGGGCCAGCAGCTGCGGGCGCGCTCGATTATCAACTCCGAGTTTATTGGCCGGATCGCTGACCGGACCCGGGTTGGCGACGTGGCTGCCATCGTGCCCACCGTTGAAGGCCGCGCCTGGACCACCGGCCGCTGGATCCTCTGGCGGGCGGCGGACGATCCCTGGCCCCGGGGCTATCGCGTTGCAGACACCTGGCCGCCCCCGCCGGACCCGGAAAAATCGTGACGCAAGGCACAAAAATCCAGACGGATTAGCTTGTTATGGCCAGGTCATCAAGGATAATGGTAGTGGGCGCTTGTCTAGCTGGAGGCAGCCAATGAAATACGGAATACCTAAGGTTCTGATCACCGTCGTGCTGCTGGGCCTCGTATTCGCCACCGCCCACGGAGCGGAGCGGGTCTACAAGTGGGTTGATGAAAACGGCGTCACCCATTTTTCTTCCACGCCGCCGCCGGAAGGTGCTGAACGCGTCAAGATCAATCGCGCGCCGCGCCCCTCGGCCGGCGCAGCGGCAGCAGCCGAGTCCGCTGCCGCTCCCCAGGGCGAGCTTTACGCCGATGCGGTACAGCCGGACAACAGCGCCATTGAGGCGGAAAATGCGCGGCGCCAGTGTGAGAAGGGCCGCAACATGATCGCCCAGATTGAACCCCGGCCCCGGGTGTTCCGGGTGGATGCCGACGGCACCCGAACGTACCTCGAGGACGAAGAGCGGATGGAGCTGCTGGATGAGGCGCGCTCCCTGGTCTCGGAGTTCTGCGACTCGTGAGGCGCCGCCGCCGCCAGCGCAGCTTTGCCAAACCGGTGATCACCCTGGCGGTGCTCGCCGCCGCCGCGCTGACCGTGTTCTGGTACTACCGGCCCCAGGAGCGGCCGGCCTGGGTCACCGAGGCCCTGCCGATTGCACCGGAAGCCCAGGTAGCGCTGTACCGCTGGCGCGACGCCAACGGGCAAACCGTGGTGAGCGATGAACCGCCGCCCGAGGGGGTAGCGTTTGAACGGGTGAAGTACCGCAACGACACCAACGTGCTGCCGGCGCCGAAAGACTGAATTTCCCGTTGGCTTCTGGCCTGACCGGGTCGGCGTGGCAAACGCCGGCTAGTGAATCACGCCCGGCATGGACAGTCGAAACCGGGGAATCCGAACTTTGACCTTGCGTCCGTCCGGCCGGCGCATCAGATAGTGCCCTTCCATGGTGCCCACGGGCGATTCCAAAATAGCGCCGCTGGAATACCGGTGCGTTTCCCCCGGCGCAATTTCCGGCTGCTGCCCGACCACCCCATCACCGGAAACCTCCTCCACACGACCGCTGCCGTGGGTAATCAGCCAGTAGCGCGACAGCAGCAGCAGCGTTTCGTCGCTGCCGTTGGCGATATCGATACGGTAGGAAAATACGTAGCGCTGGGCTGAGGTATCCGACTGGTCCGCCAGAAACAGCGGCCGGGCCGTCACGTTGACGTCGTCAGGATTCATCAACAGCGTCTGCAATCTTGACGAAGTCGGCCACGCTGAGCTGCTCCGCCCGGGCCGCCGGGTCCACTCCCAGCTGCGTGAGAGCACCGCGGGACAGCAGGGCCTTGAGCGCGTTGCCGAGCTGCTTACGGCGCTGGCCGAAGGCGGCGGAAACCACCCGACCGAGCGTGTCCACGTTGCCCACCGGATCTGTCGGCTCCCGCGGTTTGAGGCGCACCAGCGCCGACATCACTTTGGGCGCCGGACGGAAAGCGCCGGGGGCAACCTGAAAACACTTCTCCACGTCGCAATGATACTGCAACATGACGCTGAGGCGCCCGAAGTCCCGGGATCCGGGGGATGCCGCCATACGGTCCACCACCTCCCGCTGCAGCAGGAAATGGGCATCGATCATGTGCTCCCGTTGGGTAAGCGCGTGGAAGATCAGCGGCGTTGAGATGTTGTACGGCAGATTGCCCAGCAAACGGTAGCGCGGCGCGCCGGAGAGCTCAGCAAAATTCACGGCAAGCGCATCGCCGACGTGCAGCTGGGCCGCTGCCAGCCCCGGGTCCGCCGCCAGCTCCGCCGCCAGATCCCGGTCGATTTCCACCATAAACAGACCCGCGCCGGAGGCCGCCAGCGGCCGGCTGATGGCCCCGTGGCCGGGGCCAATTTCCACCAGCGTATGTTCCGGCCGGGGATCGATGGCCGCAACGATGCGATCGATGGTTCCGGGATCGTGAAGAAAGTTCTGCCCGAAGCGCCGGCGGGCCCGCATCAGCGGGACTGCCCGGCAAGCTCAACGGCCAGGGCCAGCGCCGCCTCCAGGCTGCCCACGTCCGCTTTGCCCTGCCCGGCGATGTCGAGAGCCGTGCCGTGATCCACCGAAACGCGAATCAGCGGCAGCCCCAGCGTGACGTTGACGGCGTGGCCAAAACCCACGTGTTTGAGCACCGGCAGGCCCTGGTCGTGATACATCGCCAGCACCGCATCGTGGGCGTCCAAGACCAACGGGGTAAAGGCCGTGTCCGCCGGCAGAGGGCCGGTCACGCGCAGGCCGCGCCGCCGCGCCGCCTCGAGGGCCGGCTCGATAACCTCCGCGTCCTCGTGCCCGAGATGCCCGCCCTCGCCGGCGTGGGGATTGAGGCCGCACACCGCGATCCGCGGATGTGGCAGGCCAAAACGGTTTTTGAGATCCCGGCAGAGAATCTCCAGCACGTCGGTCACCCGGGTTCGCGTAATCGCCTCGCTCACCCGGGAAAGCGGCAGATGGGTGGTGACCAGGGCTACCCGCAGCGATCTGGCCACCAGCATCATGACGACCTGGCGGGTGTTGGATCGCTGGGCAAAAAATTCGGTATGGCCGGTGAAGGCAATGCCGGCGTCGTTGATCACCCCTTTGTGCACCGGGCCGGTGACCAGAGCGGAAAACTCGCCGGCGGCGCACCCGTCAAAAGCGTGCTCGAGCATGCCGATCACCGCCGGCGCGTTGCGTGGGTCCAGCTGTCCCGGCACCGGCGGCACCGCCAGCGGTACGTCCAGCAGCTGGGTCGGCGCGTCATTTCCCGGCGCGTAGTCCGGCAGCGGCTGGGATGCCAGGGGGCGCAGCTGGTCCCCGCTGCCAACCAGCACCAGCGGCGCCGGCCAGCGCTGCTTAAGCACCTTCGCGCACAGCTCAGGACCGATGCCCGCCGGATCGCCGGCGGTCACAGCAATGGGTTTCATGGCTTCCGGGGTCGGGTGATCCGCTAGATCCGGTACTCGATGTAGGCCTCGTCCCGCAGCTCCCGCTCCCACAGGCGAAACTCCTCCTCCGCCCGGAGCCGGCGGATGGCTTCCCGCGCCTGGGCCCGCCGGATCTCCTCCGACCGGTCCTGTTCGCGCTCATCGAGCTTCTGCAGAATGTGCCAGCCCGCCACGGACTGGAACGGCTGGCTGATCTCACCACTTTCCATCGAGTCCAGCACCTGCTGCACGCGGTCGCCGAAGGTTCCGGGGGTAAACCAGCCCATATCTCCACCCAGGTTGGCGGACGTTGTATCGTCCGAATATTGCCGCGCCAGCTCGCCAAAGTCGGCGCCGCCGGTGACCCGCTCGTGGATGTCGGTAATGGTGTCCAGCGCCTCTTCCTGGGTCACGAGCTCGGAGGTTTCGATCATGATGTGGCTGGCCTTCAGCTCCCGCACCATATTGATGCTCTCGGCCCGGTAGTCGCTCACCATAAAAAGGTGGAAGCCGGAGGCATCGCGGATCGGCCGGGTGAAATCACCCCGGTTCATCTCACCCATCTCCTGCGCGAGCATGGTCGGCACCTGGTTAGCGGGACGCCAGCCCAGATCGCCCCCCTGGAGCGCCTGGGGACCGTCGCTGTGGGTGATGGCCAGGGTGGAAAAGTCGGTGCCGCCGATGAGGTCCTGATGCAGCTTCTCTGCTTCCTCCCGGGCGCCCTGAACCTGGGTCGGGGTAGCCCCTTCCGGCAGGCCGATCAGAATATGCGACAGGCGGAACTCACCTTCCGGCCCGTCCTGGTTTTCCAGAAACAGGTCCACTTCGCTTTCTGAGATGTTAACCCGGCTGTTGGATACGCGGCGCTCCAGCTGCTGCGTGACCAGCTCATCGCGCATGTCGTCCCGGAAGCGCTGCCAGCTCAGTCCGTCCGACAGGATCGTGCGGCGCATCTGCTCTTCGGTGATGCCTGACTGCTGGGCCACCCGGCTGATAGCGCCGTCCACTTCGGCATCGCTGACGCGAATACCGGTCTGCCGGGCGTTCTGCAGCTTCAGCCTGATCAGCGCCAGCTGGCTCAGGATTTGCCGCTCAAGCGTGGACCGCGGCGGCAGCGGCTGGCCCTGGGCGTTAAATTGTTTGACCACGTTTGCCACAGACCGCTCAAGCTCGCTGCGCAGGATCACCTCGTCTTCCACCACGGCCACGATGCGCTCCAGCGGCACCGGCTGGGCGGACACCGACGCGATGGTGGCGAGGCCGGCCAAGCCGGCAAAAAACACAAGACTAGTAAGACGTTTCATTTGGGGCATATCGGTATCCACTGATGGCCTGTTCGAGAACCCGCCCGGTGCTGCGACCGAGAGAGCCCAGGCCCTTGAGTTCAAGTTCAAAATATATCGCATTGCGCTGGTCGCCATCCAAGGTGCGCACAAAGCGCCGGCCCATCATGCGCAGCGCCCAGCAGCAGCTGGAGTATTCAAAGCCGGCCAAGCCCTCCAGCAGCAGATCGTCCTGGAACGAATAGTTGGCCCGGCCCACCAGGGCCCAGCGTTCGTTCAGAGGCCACCAGGCGGACAGGTCCACCTGATCCACCACCTGCGACCGCTGGCGATAGGCAAAGTTCAGGATCTGGCCCCGGTCTCCGCGATAGCCCAGCGCCAGGTGGCGCTGCTGGAGCCGATCAAAACCCGGCAGCGGGTCCGGTTCGTATTGGAAACCCAGCACCACCCGCCAGTAGTCGCTGGGGCGCCAGGCCATTTCCGCCACCAGCGGCGAGGTATCGCGATCGTCCCGGTCCAGCGCCCCCAGATTGATGCGCCGATCGCGCAGATGCACGATGGTGCCCAGGTGAAACTCGAGCGTATCCCGGCCGGTGCGCCGATCCTGAATCCGGCTGGTGAGCGCCAGCGTCAGCTGGCTGGCGTCCCCCTGGCGATCCGCGCCGGAAAAGCGGTTGGGCCGGAACAGCTGGCTGAAGGTAAACGTCAGGTCCCGGGTATCAAATTCGGGCAGATCCGACTGGTCTTCAAACGGCACGTGGAGCAGATAGAAGCGCGGCTCGAGGGTCTGCAGATAGCTGCCCCCGTCGCGCTCAAAAATCACCCGCCCCTCCAGCTCCGCAATCGGCGTAGTGCGGCTGGGCGTGTCGGTCCGGCCGTTATCCACCGCGCGATCGAGGTTGTAACGGGTATGCCGCACCCCCAGCGCCGGCCGCAGCGTCCACGCCGGCCCGGCGAAGGTGCGGGACAGCCGCGGATACAGATCCAGCCGCCAACCCTCATCCCCCACGTCACGATCAAAGGCCACGAGCTCCGTGTCCATGCGCAGCCGGAGATTTTTCAGCGGCAGGTCCAGATTCAGATCCAGCCGTGGCAGCCGGGAGTAGGGTTCGGCCGCCGGCGCGAGCGTATCGTCGACGCTGGTGTAGTCGTCCAGCGACAGGGCCGCGTCGAAGTAGCGTCCAGCGGTGCTGATCTGCGCCAGGGAGCGCAGAAAGCTCCGGGAGCTGCCGGCCAGGCTGTTGCTCAGGTCCTCAAAGTAGCGGTCGTCCGAGACATGGTTGATATCCAGCAGCACCTGGAAGCGATCTCCCAGGCGACCGTTGTGCCGCCACCAGGTGTAGCTGCGGTGGGTGCCGGTGCGATCATCGTCCGGCAGAACCTCAACTCCCAGCTCGCCGCGGGAGCGCTCCTGAAGATAGCGGTATTCACCCAGCAGCATCGGCCCCCGGTCGGTGATGAGGCGCGGCGTGAGCGTCAGATCGCGCTCCGGGGCGATGTTGAAATAGTAGGGAATCGACAGGTCCAGCCCGTCGTCGTTAGAACCGCCGATGGCGGGAAACAGGAATCCGGACTGGCGCCGATCGTCCAGCGGGAAGGACGCGTAGGGTAGATACAGCAGCGGTACGTTTTTATAGCGCAGCGTCAGATCCCGCGCCGTGCCGCGGCCCACCTCATGATCCAGCGACATGCTGTCGGCGCGGATCAGCCAGTCACTGTTGCCCACCGGACAGGTGGTGAAGGTCACACCGTCGAGATCCGTCTGGCGGGCGCCCTCACGCCGCGCGCTGGTCGCGTTGCCGCGGCCGGCGCCGCGCCCCAGCCAGTAGTCCAGTGTTTCGATGGAGACCGTGTCGTTGTTGAGATCCACGTCTGCGGTTGCGGCGTTAACCCGCAGGTCCTGGCTTTGATACTCCACCTGCCCCCGAGCCTGGGCGATGCCGCCGGCCCGATCGAGCGTCACTTCCCGTGCCCGCAGCCGCTGATCCGCCGACAGGATATCCACACCGCCGGAAAAAACGCTCGCCGCGGCGTTGTTCAGATCAATCTGCGGCGCGCGGATTCCGACCTGCTCGCCCGTCAGGTCCGCAGCAAAAGGCGGCAGGGGAACCGGCCCGGCGCTCTCGCACACCAGCGGCTGCGCTGACGCCAGCGATGGCAGGGCGGCCGCGAGGACAAAGGCTTTGAGAAGTGGGTGCACGAAACTTGAGCTTGGGATGGCTGGGGTGACCGGAACGGGGCCTCAAGACCAGGCGACATCCTAGCAGAATCAGCGTTTGGACCGGAACGGGGGTTGGGTCTGACCCGCCCGGCGCCCGGGCGGCCCCGGTCGCCCCGGGTCACTCTTTCAGGGCAGCGATGCGTTGGCGGCGTTCGGCGGGGGGGAGCTTGGCCATTTCGGCGGCTTTTTCGTAGAAGCAGCTCAAGCTTTCGTCGCAGCGCGCGTAAAGGTTGAGGAACTCCGGCACCGCGCCCTCGTAGGTGGAGAACAGGGCCAGCCGGGCGTTGTTCGGACCCTCACCTTCAAACCAGTGGCCGTAAGGGGTAAGGCCGCTGTAGCGGTCCACTAAAACAGCGTGACGCTGCGCCAGCGACGCATAGATTTTTCGTTTTTCAGCGCGGAGTTCAGCCTTGTCCTGCGGCGGGTTGGCGTAAAGCGACTGGAGCTCGCCGCGCACGGCGAGCATCAGCTCATCAAACGGTTCTCGGTCAAAGGTTTGGGTTGCGGCCGGTGCGGCCGGCAGTCCGCGGTACTCCCGAAACCGGCGAATGCCGATCTGTTCCACCGCCGTGGCGAACGACTCGTTGAAGGCGCTGTCGTCCTGCACGTAGAGCTTTTCGTGAGCCAGTTCATGAAACAGTACGCCGGCCAGCCGGTCATCGCTGTAGCTGAGCATGGTGGAGAGGACCGGATCGTTGAACCAGCCCAGCGTCGAGTAGGCCAGTCCCGGCACCAGTACCACTTCCCACCCCTGCTCCACCAGCCGACCGGCCTCGCGCTCTGCGAGCGTCCGGTCAAAATAGCCGCGGTAGTTGAAACAGCCACCGATCGGGTAGCACCAGCTGCGCGGGGTCAGGGAGAATTCCGGCGCTGCGCTGATCAGCCACAGCGTCACGTCGCGCTCCAGATCCACGTAGTCGCTGTAGCTGCCCGAATCCGGCAGGCCCAGCTCGTCGACAGCAAAGGCCCGCGCCTTCTGCACCGTGCGCAGGCGAGCTTTGACCTGGGGCGAGATCTCCGGATCGCTCAGCACCCGCTCGATGTCACGCTTGCCGAGGGTGATCTGAAGGTGGCCCTTGACCGCCTGCCCGTAGTACGACACGGTGGCGCAGCCCGCCAGGGGCGCAAGCACGAGCCACAGCAGGAAGACGCGCATGAGCGAAGCCCAAGGCAACTGGTTTGATGATGACAATTTCTGGCGCACGTTTGGCGATTGTATGTTCGACGAAGCCAGCTTCACAGCCGCCGAAGGTCAGTGTGATGCCCTTTTGACGCTGGCGGGCGGCGCCGACGCGCGCATCCTGGACCTGGGCTGCGGCCCCGGGCGCCACGCGATTCCGCTTGCCGCCCGCGGCGCCACCGTAACCGGCCTGGATCTGAGCGAGCATCTGCTCAGCCAGGCCCGGGCGCAGGCGACGGGCGTCGCCGTGGAGTGGATCCGGGACGATATGCGGGCGTTCTCCCGCCCCGGACACTTTCACCTCATCACCTGCCTGTGGTCGAGCTTTGGCTATTTTGACGATCCGGCGGACGACCTGGTCGTGCTCAAGCGCTGCTACGACAACCTCGCCCCGGGCGGCGTGCTGCTGCTCGACGTCGTTGGTAAAGAGATTGTCTGCCGGGATCTGGAACCGGTGCACCTCACGGAGCTGGCGGACGGCGCGCTGCTGATCGAGCGACCGCTGCTGACCAACGACATGTCGGTCTACAGCAACGAATGGACCCTCGTACGGAACGGCCAGGCGCACCGCGCCTGCTGGCACCACCAGCTCTACAGCGGCACGGAAATGAAGGCGCTGCTCGCCGAAGCTGGCTTCGACCGGGTCCAGCTGGGCGCCGACCTGGAAGGTGCACCGTATGACTACGAGGCAGAACGACTGATCGCGGTGGGCCACCGGAGCGCCCCGTGACCCAGGTCAGCATCGTCGCGCCGGTGCGCAATGAAGTGGAAAACCTGGCGGCCTTTTTCACCCGGGTGAGTCAGGCCCTCAAAAACGTCGAGGACATCACCTGGAATGTGCTGTTTGTTGACGACGGCAGCACGGATGAAAGCCTGGCGGTGATGGAGCAGCTGGCCCGGGACCACCCCGAAGTGGGCTGGCTGGCCCTGAGCCGCCACTTCGGCAAGGAACTGGCGATGACCGCCGGGCTGGACCACGCCAGCGGCGACGCGGTGGTGGTGATCGACGCGGACCTGCAGGACCCGCCGGAGCTGATCCCCGAGCTGATCGCGCGCTTTCGCGACGGGTTTGACGTGGTCTACGCCCAACGCACGGTGCGGGAGGGGGAGTCGCTGCTCAAACGCGGCAGCGCTGCCGGCTTCTACCGCGTTATCAACTGGCTGTCGCCAACCCAGCTGCCGCGGGACACCGGCGACTTTCGCCTGCTGAGCCGGCGCGCGGTGGACGCCCTGAGTCAGCTGCGGGAGCGGCACCGGTTCATGAAGGGCCTGTTTACCTGGGTGGGCTACCGGCAGACGGCCGTGCCCTACCGGCGGGACCCGCGGCTGGGCGGCCGCTCAAAATTCAATTATCGCCGGCTGTGGAATTTTGCCCTGGAGGGCATCACCAGCTTCAGCAACGTGCCGCTGAAGGTGTCGTCCTATCTGGGCCTGGCGGCAGCCGTCTCGGCCATGGCCTACGGCCTCTTTATCGTTCTCAAAACGCTGATCTACGGCGACCCGGTGCCCGGCTACCCGTCGCTGATGGTGGTGATTCTGTTTCTCGGCGGCATCCAGCTGATTGCCCTGGGCGTGATCGGCGAGTACCTCGGGCGCCTGTTCGACGAAGCCAAAGCCCGACCGCTCTACCTGATCGACCGCTCCCAGCCGGCGGCCGCTCTCACGGACCGGTCAGACTGAAGCCCGCCGGGGCGTGTTTTTCCGCCCAGCGCAGGCCCGCGGCAATTTCCTTCCGGTTAGCCTGCCCGCTGCGCGCAAGCTCCTCCTCCCGGGCCTGGGCGCTGTAGGCCATGGTGGGATCTTTGGAATAGCCCCGCATCA
>JBCCVP010000088.1:0-19601 GCA_039195135.1 Pseudomonadota bacterium
CCAAACCAACAACTGCACCGGGTGGCGGCCAATCAGAAGAATGGATGAACGTTGGAAGTTGTGGACAAGGACTCAGTGAGTATACGACCCTACGACAGCGAGATCAACCTGCAGGTTGCGCACCCCGTCGGTGTTCAGCAGTTCAACCGTGGCGTCAAAAGGCTGGTTCAGGTACGAGTGGACCTTCAGCTCGCCAAACCCCACGGCAAAAGCGGGCCCGACCGCCAGCAGACAGATGACCAGCAGCAGCGCACGGCAACTTTGGCTAAGTTGAAACCTCATCGGCAAAAATTCTTCTCGCCTTTCCCTCTGTGCGGAAGTTTATAGCGTGCTACCAGACCCCACAACCGGCTGAAACGTTCGTTCAAGAACGAAAAAAGCCGGCCCCAGGCAACCCGGGGCCGGCTGACTCAGCCGATTTGGCCTTTAGCGAATCAGAAGCTGATGCGGATGCCGGCCTGCACCTGCCAGCGGGACTGGCCAATGCCGTCCTGACGACGGGTGAAGTTGGTCCGGGTCAGGTCGTAGATGTAGCGGCCGTCTGCCGTCAGGCCTTCCATATCCACCACCTCGGCCACGTACTCGAAGGGCACCTGGTCGATGCGGCCCCACTCGTCATTGATCAGGTTGCCGAAGTTAAGGATGTTGAGGTAGACCTCACCGCCGCCCCAGTCGAAAAAGGGCAGCTCCTGGCGGATGCTGATGTCCAGCGATCCCACCGATTCGCTGCGGCAGTGGTTTCGGGTAACCACCGTGCCGCGGAAGCGGTTCAGGCAGGGCGTGGCGTCAACCAGCGCAAAAAACTCCGCTTCTTCCGACGGGTCAGTGAAGACCACGTCGCCCGGGCCGTTCGGCACAAACAGCAGATCGTTGTCTCGAATGAAGTCGCCGTTGGCGTCGTTGTCGAAGGTGAAGCTGAAGGGCCGGCCGGAGCGACGCTCGTAGAACATGGTGACCGAGGTCTCCAGATCGCCAAACAGGTTATCCCGGAATTCGAGGCTGGCCACGGTGCGGCTCTGGATCTCGTAGTTGGCGGTGGTTTCCTGCTCTTCGTTCGGGTTGAACGTGGCGCGGTTGTTCCAGTTGGAGATGGCCCGGCTGGAGGTACCCGGGTTCACCGCGTCAGCGCGGCTCCAGGTTTTGCCGAGGCGAATCGACCAGTTGTCGTTAAACCGCTTGCTGAAGTCCAGGGTGAAGTTGGTCGCCGAGCCTTCGCTGGTGTTTTCCAGCAGCAGTACGTCGTTGAAGTTGTCGTCGCGATTGCAGCGGCCGCCGCTACGGTTGGCGGCATCACAGAAGTAGTTGTTGCGGCCATCCGGCAGGGTGCCGTTAGGAGTACCCAGGTTCAGGTGACGATACTGGATCGCGTTTTCCACCTCGGTGTGCACCAGCTCGGCCGTCCCGTTGATGCCCCAGGGCAGCTGCCGGTCGTAGGCCAGGTTGGCACGCCAGATGGTGGGCTGCTCCAGGTTCGGGTCCACGACGTCGACGTCCTGGCGGGCGGCGCGGGGGCCGCCGGCGGGCAGAGGTTGATTGTCGGGATCAGCGGTGTAGCGGATGGTGTCATCCAGGCCAAACACGTTGAGATTGCCGCCAGGGTTGGTGAACGGGTTGGACAGCCAGACGCCAGCGCTGGAACCGGCAAACAGGCCCACACCGCCGCGCAGCTGGGAAGCATATTCGCCCTGACTCACGTCCCAGTTGAATCCAACGCGAGGCTGAATGATCTCGTTGCCATCGATCGTGGCGTCGTTGCGGAAGCCAAAGGTCTGCTCAAACAGCGGGTTAAACAGCGGATTGTCGTCCACGCTCGGCACGTCGATGCGGATGCCGTAGGTCAGGGAGAAGTTGTAGGCCACGTCCCAGGTGTCCTGGATGAAGAAGCCCGTGTTCTCCAGCGCCCAGTCAGCGGCCGGGAACGGGTCGCTCGGGTCGCTGCCGATGCGGTATTGGTAGAAGCTGGGGATACCCGCTTCGAAGTCTTCGATGCTGTCGAACTCGTAAACGCCAAGGCTGCCGAACACGAAGGTGTTGGCGATGTCGGTTTCTTTGTAGTCAAAGCCGAACTTGATCGTGTGGTCTCCCCGCAGATACTCACCGGCGGCGTAGAAGGTGGTGACGTCGGTGTCCAGCCGGTTGGCGTGGCGGAACTGCTCGGTGCCAAAGATCACGTCCCCGCCGTCGGTGACAACGGTGGTCTGCGGCGCGCGGCTCCGGGTGTTCGGCGTGCTCAGGTAGCTGCTCGTGGAGAAATTGACCTCGGTGGAAAGGTTGGGTGTCCAGTCGCTGTACCAGATGACGTTGGTCGAGTCGCGCTCCACGTTCCCGGTGTACCAGTAGCTGCCGAGGGAAAACTCACCGGCGTTGCGATCCGGGATGATCACTTCTTCACCCGTGTTTTCGGTGTAGGTCAGCTGCAGACGGTTCGTCGCGTTCACGTTCCAGTCGAACTTGACGATGATGTTCTCATCTTCGTCCGACAGATTGCCGGGCGTGTCGATCTCGCCGACATCCAGGCCGTACTGGCTCTGGGCGATGGCGCCGATGCGCTCGATCTCGGACCGGTCAAGGTCAAAGATGGTGGACGCGCCGCTGCCCGGCAGGCCCACGCCGGGGCCCGGCTCGGTGCGGTCAAAACCTTCGTAGCCGACAAAGAAAAACAGCTTGTCCTTGATGATCGGACCGCCCACGGTGAAGCCGTAGACGTCTTCTTCAAAATCGTTGAAGTCGACACCGTTCTCGTTTTCGCCGATCAGGCTGTCGTCCCGGAACAGGTAGTACACGCTGCCGGTGAACTCGTTGGTGCCGCTCTTGGTCACCGCGTTGATGCTCGCGCCGTTGAAGTTGGACTGGGCCACGTCATAGGGCGAGATGTTGATCTGAAACTCCTCGATCGTCTCGATGGAGATCACCTGATTCCGGGCCGGCAGGCCGCTGGCGTTCAATCCGAATTCATCATTCGCCGGAACGTTGTCGATAGTCAGATTGTTGTAGCGGTTGTTCTGACCAGCCACGGACAGCTCCTGCCGCGACTTGTCGATAACCACCACGCGGGGGTCAAGCCGCGCAAAGTCGTTCAGCGAGCGGGAAATAGTCGGGTAGTTTTCGATCTGGTCCCGGGTGATGGTGGTCATGGTGCCCTTGGCATCCGGCCCAAACACCCCGGCGGTCACGATGTCACCCACCACCTCCATAGACCCGAGCTGAGCCGTGGCGCTGGCAATGGAGGCGTTCAGGTCGGTCGATTCGGACAGGTTGATGTAGACCTCTTCGAACTGATCCCCCTGGTAACCGTCTTTGGTGATGGTGACCGTGTAAGGACCGCCGACGCGAAGACCCGTGGCCCGATAGCGACCGTTTTCCTGGGTAACCGCCTGTTTGGCGGTGCCGGTAGGCCCGTGAATGATCGAAATGTCAGCTCCGGAAACCGGGTTTCCGTTCTCGTCCGTCACCACGCCCTCGATTCTGGACGTGGAAAACTGGGCGAAAGCCGGTACTGACAGCAGCAACAATGCCGCCGTAAATGTGGCTTTGAGAAGTTTCATGTCTGCCTCGTGCTAAGTGTGAGTCGGTTGGGCATCCAGACGCTGTTTGGAGGGTTTTTATGACGCGGATGCCGTGCCGGGACGCTGACCGACGCCGCAGAGTTTACGGAAATATGTTATCAATTTGTTAAGAAAAGCAGGATTCGCACAATCTCACGCAAAGATTCGCACAAACCTCTGAATTTCAATAATTTTCTCTTTCCAGAAAAATTTCTCGCTACGCCCCGGGGGTGGGCGTAATGGGCGCGATGGCCCGCCAGGGCCCCGCAGCTGCGGGCGCGCTTTTTTTGAAACGTTTTAGTTGCCCGCGGCCAGCGCTTCGAGTTCGCGACCGGTAGTCTCCCGGGACTCAAAAAATGGCGTCAGGTGGGCCGCATAGGCCTTGCTGCGGCCCACGGCATTGCGGTGGATCGGCTGGCGAACCTGCAGGTCGCTGCTGGTGAGCACCTCGTTGCCGGCACGATGAAAGTGGCTGATCTCGTCGGACCAGCCCAGCCCGGCCTTGGCCAGCAGCGCCCGCAGCCGTTTCTGAGGCTCCGCCACCAGGGTTTCGTAGGTCACCGTTTCCGGCGCCTGTTCGCCCAGCCGCTCCGCCCACTGTGCCATCAGAAAGTCGTGCAGCGCGTGGAGCCGGCCAATGTCTTCCAGGCTTAGCAGCAGCGCCGGCAGGGAAAAAGCGGCGCTGAACATGGACCAGGCCACATCGCCCGGCGCGCGCACTGTGTGCAGCAGCGTCGCCCGGGGAAACAGGACCCGGGCCACCGGGATGAGGGAAAAATTAAACGGCATCTTGTCAATGCGCCGGCGCGCCCCGGGCTGGTGCGCTGCCAGCTCTTCGGCCCGCCGTCGGTATTCCCGGGCCATCGTCGACGCCGCGCTGCCCTGCGCCAGCGACTCAAGCGTATCGCCCGGCTGCGCCGCCAGCTGAGCACTGAGCACCGTCGCCAGAATGCCCCGCTCCCCCAGATTCACCACATCAGGGTGCGCCCCCAGCAGCTGGGCCAGCAGCGTGGATCCACTGCGGGGCATGCCGGCAATGAAGATCGGGCTGGCGCTGACGTCGCCGGCGGCGCGCAGGTCCTTGAGCCGCTCTGGATCGAACG
This sequence comes from Pseudomonadota bacterium, assembly GCA_039195135.1. Taxonomy (GTDB): domain Bacteria; phylum Pseudomonadota; class Gammaproteobacteria; order Xanthomonadales; family SZUA-38; genus JANQOZ01. Next base: position 4,649 of record JBCCVP010000088.1, read on the forward strand.
ATGCCGCGTAGGCTGGCGCCTCGGCAATCTGCCGGGACAACTGCTCCGACGCTCGCGGATCGGCAAGCAGCTGGCGACCTTCGCTGAAGGCTTTAAACGCGTCGTCCACATCACCCAGACGCTCGCAGCAGCGTCCCCGGGCCACTTTGAGATTGGCCAGCTGCACCCGCGTCAGCTCCGCGTCGACCCCATCGATGCGCGCCAGCCATTCGGCGGGATCCGACTCAGGATCCCGGGAGAAGAACAGGTAGACGGACGTCAGGCTGGGGTCCTGGGCAAGGGCCGCCGCGTAGTGCTCCCGCGCTGCCCCGGTTTCGCCCACCGCCACCTTGAGGTCCCCTTCCCGGGCCCGCAGCAGCGCTTCGTCAGGAAATTGCTCACGCAGCTGCGCAAACAGCCGCCGGGCCGCCGCGCTCTGATTGATGGTGCGGAGCATGTCCACCACGCCCACCGCCGCCTGCCACGTGGGCGGCGTCAGGCTGGCTAGGTGGGTCAGCGTGTTGTAAGCCCAGCGGGGTTCCTCAATGCGCAGCGCCAGCTGCGCCGCGGCAAACCGGATGCCGTAGTCGTCCGGCACCATCGACTCCAGCGTCTGCATGCGGCGCATGGCTTCGGCGAAGTCCCGGGCCCGCAGCGACTCATCGACCGCTTCCAGCGCATGACGCGCGGCTTCCGGCTTGAGCGCCGGCGCCGCTGGGCCGGCGGCGGTCACAGCAGATCGGCGACCGCTTCTCTTTCCTCCCGCAGCTCCGCCTCGGTGGCGTCCATCCGCGCCTGGCTGAACTCGCTGACCGGCAGGTCCTGGACGATTTCAAAGTCGCCGTCCTTACAGACGCAGGGATAGGAATAGATGATTCCCTCAGCAATGCCATAGCTGCCGTCGGAGGGAATGGCCATGGAGACCCAGTCCCCGTCGGGTGTTCCCAGGGCCCAGGAACGCATGTGATCGATGGCGGCGGAGGCGGCGGAGGCGGCGCTGGAAGCGCCCCGGGCTTTGATGATGGCCGCGCCCCGCTGCTGTACCACGGGGATAAACGTCTCTTTGACCCAGTCAGCATCGACCAGGGACGCCGCCGGCTTGCCGTCCACCTCAGCAGCGCTGATATCGGGGTACTGGGTTGCCGAGTGATTACCCCAGATGGTCATGCGGCGGATCGCGCCGTGGTGCACGCCGGTTTTTTCGGCCAGCTGCGCCAGCGCCCGGTTGTGGTCGAGGCGGGTCATGGCGTGAAAGTGCCTCGGGTTCAGGTCCGGCGCGGCCGCCCGGGCGATCAGGCAGTTGGTGTTGGCGGGATTACCCACCACCAGCACCCGCACGTCGCGGCTGGCGTGGTCGTTCAGGGCTTTGCCCTGGGGACCAAAAATTTTGCCGTTTTCCGCCAGCAGATCGGAACGCTCCATGCCCGGCCCCCGGGGCCGGGCCCCGACCAGGAGGGCAAAATCCGCGCCGGCGAACGCCTCGTTGGCGTCCGCCGTAGCCACGACGCCGGCCAGCAGCGGGAACGCACAGTCGTTCAGCTCCATAACCACGCCATTGAGGGCGTCCAATGCCGGCGGTATCTCCAGCAGCTGCAAAATCACAGGCTGGTCCGGTCCCAGCATGTCGCCGGCGGCGATGCGAAAACAAAGCTGATAGCCAATCTGACCTGCGGCGCCGGTGATGGCCACGCGAACGGGTGATTTCATTCCGATCTCTCTAAACGCAAAAGCGCGTAGTTTAGCCTGGATCGACAACTTTAGGGCTTGTAAACAACTATGGGGATTCCCGTAGGGCCAGCCGCGCGAATACGCTATCCTTGCCGCCCCATGAAGGACAATTCGGGAATTCGCGATGAAAACGCGCTGGCTGCTGTGCCTGTTTGGATTAATGAGTGGCGCCGTGAGCGGCGCTGATCGGGTTACCGGCCACCAGTTTGCCACCCGGTCCGAGGTGATCGCGGCCAATGGCATGGCCGCCACCTCCCAACCCCTCGCCACCCAGGTGGCGCTGGACATTCTCAAAGCGGGCGGCAACGCGGTGGACGCGGCCATCGCTGCCAACGCGATGCTCGGCCTCACCGAACCGACCGGCAACGGCATCGGCGGCGACCTGTTCGCCATCGTCTGGGACGCAAAGAGCGGAAAACTCCACGGCCTCAACGCCAGCGGCCGCTCACCAAAAAACCTCTCGCTTCAGTGGTTCAAAGACAAAGGCTACGAGCGCATTCCGTCCCACGGTCCGCTGCCCGTCTCCGTGCCGGGCGCCGTGGACGGCTGGTTCATGCTGCACGAAAAGTTTGGCAGCAAGCCCATGGCGGAGATCCTGGCGCCTACCATCCGCTACGCCCGGGAGGGGTTTCCCCTCACCGAGGTGATCGCCTACTACTGGCAGCGAAGCGTGCCGATCCTGGAGGTCTATCCGGGCTTTACGGAGCAGTTCACCATCAACGGCCGGGGCCCGGCCAAAGGCGAGCTGTGGCGCAATCCCAACCTTGCCAACACGCTGGACATCATCGCCCGGGAAGGCCGGGACGGCTTCTATGCCGGGGCGGTGGCACAGACGGTAGCCACCTACATTCAGGAGCTCGGCGGTTTCTTGAGCGTCGAGGACCTCACCTCGCATCGCGGCGAGTGGGTCGAACCGGTATCCGCAAGCTATCGCGGCTACGACGTGTGGGAACTGCCACCGAACGGCCAGGGCATTGCCGCCCTGCAGATCCTGAACATTCTCGAAGGCTACGACCTGAAAAAATTCGGGTTCGGCAGCGAGGAGCACCTGCACTACTTCATCGAGGCCAAGAAGCTGGCTTTTGAGGACCGGGCGCGGTTCTACGCCGATCCGGATTTTGCCGCGATTCCCGTGGCCGGCCTGATCTCCAAAGCCTACGCGGACCAGCGTCGGGCACTCATCGATCCGGACCGGGCGGCGAATCGCTATGACGCCGGCGAGCCGGCACTGGAAAACGGCGATACGATCTATCTGACGGTAGCCGACCGGGCAGGCAACATGGTGTCGCTCATCCAGAGCAACTACCGAGGCATGGGTTCGGGTATGACCCCGCCGGGGCTGGGTTTTATTCTCCAGGACCGGGGAGAAATGTTCAGCCTGGACCCGGATCACCCCAATGCCTTTGAGCCCGGCAAGCGACCGTTCCATACGATCATTCCGGCGTTCATCACCCGCGACGGCGCTCCGTGGATCAGCTTCGGCCTGATGGGCGGCGCGATGCAGCCCCAGGGCCACGCGCAGATTGTGATCAATCTGGTGGATTTCGGCATGAATCTGCAGGAAGCGGGCGACGCGCCGCGGATTCATCACACCGGCTCTTCGGAGCCTACCGGGGAAACCATGACCCGGGGCGGTCTGGTCAATCTGGAAACCGGCTTCGACTACAACGTTATTCGTGGCCTGATGCGCCGGGGGCATCGGGTCACGTTTGCCAATGGCCCCTACGGCGGCTACCAGGCCATCGCGCGGGATCCGGAGAGCGGCGTCTACTACGGCGCTTCGGAGTCCCGCAAAGACGGTCAGGCGGCCGGCTACTGACGGGCCGCAACGTTCCAAAGCAAGTTTTGTGAGGAGGAGAAAAACAATGAAATCACTATTTCGCCGTATCCCCGGCGCCGGCCTGGCGATTGCTGCGCTCTGCGCCGGCTTCGCCGCCCAGGCGCAGAGCCAGAACCAGCAGAAGCTACTGCTCCGCGATGCGGAGGGGGCGGAGCAGATCCGCATTCTGGATGCCGTGTTCGGGCAGGACGAGCGGCTCTGCCGGGCCGTGGACAGCGTGGCGCGTAGCTGCGACCGGCGCAGCTACTGCGAGGTGGTCGCTGACGACCGGCTCTGCGGGGACCCCTATGCCAACGTGCGCAAGCAACTGTTTGTCGGCTATGACTGCGGCGACGGACGCCGCTCTATCACCGTCGACGAGGGCGAGGTGGCTCGCATCTATTGCTACCAGAGTGCCTCCGAACCCGTGGTGGATGATTCCACCGGCGCCGACCCGCTGTCGCCGCCGCGTAACTGGCGCCGCAGCCAGGTGTACGTGGCCTTCGCCGACTACGGGGCCGGCGGGGACCGCATCTGCGACGCCGCGCCGGCCGTGTCCTATGAGTGCGAGGGCCAGTCCCGCTGCAGCGTGGACGCCAGCAACGATCTTTGCGGCGACCCCGCTCGGGGCACGCGCAAGTCGCTGCGCGTGGGTTACTGGTGCAACGGGAACCTGGAAGAGCAGGAAGTCAACGAGGGTAACTCCATGACCCTCGCCTGCCGCTAGTGTTTTTCAAAGCCCGCCCGGCGTTGCCGGGTGGGCTTTTGGTCTAGATGTTACCGGACAGCTTCAGTCCGAGGATTGCGCCGGCAATCACCAACACCGCAATAATCGCCCAGCGGGCGCCGGAAGATTTCGGGACTTCCGGCTCCTCCGGTACAGCGGCGCGCTGCGCCGTTTTGTTGGGCTTCGGTGCCTCCATGCCGGGGGCCTGGACCAGAAACCGTACCGTATCCAGCTTGAGCTCATCACCCGGCTTCAGCGGGCCTTTGGTGACGCGCTCACCGTTGACGAAGGTGCCGTTCGACGATCCTAGGTCTTCCACCTCCAGCCCGGTAGGCGACACGATCACTTTGGCGTGCCGCCGGGACACCTCGTCCGCCGGCAGGCAGATGTCGCACTCGCTGTGGCGGCCGATGACCTGGCTGGCATGCAGCGGGAAGTTCTTGCCAAACGTCGTTCCCGACACGCCGCGCAGCACAAACTTGGGGATGGCGGCGCGAACCACCGTCTGACTGGCCTCGTTTTTAGGCTTGGGGGCGGCTTTCGGTTCCGGCGCGGGCACCGCCGGCTGTGTGCCGGTGACGCCAACTACCTGGCACTGCACCCGGGCAAACAGCAGCGCATCGCCCGGATTGATTGGCGTGCGGGCTGCCACCAGCGTGCCGTTGACCCGGGTGATGTTGGTAGCATCACGCACACCGATCATGGCCTTGGTACCGGCCAGGGTAATCTGCGCATGGTGCTCAGCAATGCCTTCCTGCTTGATCACCACATCACAATCGTCTCCGGAACCCACGACGTTTTCGCCCCGCTTGAGGGTGACTTGGTCGACTTCTCCGTTTGGAAATACCAGCTTCATGGCGACATCACACGGTTGGCTGGCGCGAGTTTAGCAAAAAAGGGGACTGATCCAAGGACCTGGGATTTCCGTTCGGTCGTCAGCCGTCAGCGGCGCCGACCTCTCGCACCACGCGAAATCCCACGGTGTTGTAGCGCATGCGGGGATCAAAGCCCCGGCTGGTGGTGGAAAAGTCCGCGCGCTCGCCGTCCATCCAGGACATGCCCACCACCCCCACCTGGCGGCATTTGCCGCTGCGCTCCCGGAGGCAGTCACCGGTCCATTCCCGAACGTTGCCCAGCAGATCGTAGACGGCGCCCCGGCTGGCGGCGAACTGGCCGCCGGGGGCGGTGAAGGAATAGCCGTCGTCGCAGGTCTGGGCCTGGCGGCGGCCGAGATTCTGGGTCAGGGAGGCGTCCGCCCAGTTTTCCGAGCAGGCTTCCCCCGGATCGCCGGCGAGCCGGCGCCATTCGGCGCTGCTGGGCAGGCGATATTGCCGGCCCGTTTCCTGGGTCAGCCAGTCGACGTAGGCCTGGGCCTCGGCGTAGTTGACGCAGACCACCGGATGGCGGTCGTCCTGGTCAAACCCGGGCGCCCGCCAGGTTCGTTTGCGGCTGGCCCGCAGCCACGATTCAAGATTGCGGCAGGAGCCGTCCTCGGAGCGGCCGGTGGCGTCGACAAAGCGGCGAAACTCGCCCACCGACACTTCCCGTACGCCCACCGCCAGATCTTCCAGGAGCAGCATTTCCGGCCCCTCACCGCCCCCCGCCAGCGCGTCCCGCACAAGCTGCGGCCCCACCGGCTCCGGCGGTCGGTCGAGCTCTGCAAGCGCCGCGAGGACCGCCGCGTCGTCCGGTCGGAATTTCAGCGCGGCGTTGTACTGCTGCCGGGCGCGATTCCGATCGTCCACTCGAAACGCCTCCTCCGCGCGGGCCACCGTCTGCTGATAGCCGTAGGTCTCGATGCTGTCGAGGGCGTCCGCAGTGACCCGGTCGAGCTGCGTCTGCCGGGCCACCTGCACCGCCCGCCGCGCCAGCGTCTGGGCGCCGTCGTAGCGGCCGCGGTCGATCGCCGATCGGGCCAGCGCCACGTAGCGGCGAACGATCTGCCTGAGTCCGTCCAGCGCCGTTTCGTTTTCCGGATCGAGGGAAAGCGCGGACTGGTACAGATCAAAAGCATTGTCATCAACCGGAGTGGTCAATCGATTATCTGCGAGCGCCGCCGCCGCATCGTCCAGCAGCGCGAGCAGCCGCGCCTGACCCTGAGGGGTGGCCAGCAGCGCATCGACCGGGTTCTCCGAGCCGGACTGGTCCAGATCCACCAGCACCGGCTGCGAGGGTGGCTCCGAGTCCACCTGAGGCAGCGTTGGGGGCGCCGGCTCCGGGTCGACCAGCGGCTGCGCCTCCGCAATCTGCGCCGGCGCCGGTGCGGCGGCCTGCGCGACGGTTTCCGGCGCGGGGTCATCGTCCCGCCAGAGCCACCAGCCACCGAAGGCGGCGGCCGATGCGAGCAAAACCGCCACCGCCCCGGTCACAGCCCGATTACGCAGGAGTTTGCCGATCCACCACGCACCCGCGCGGCGCACCGCCGGGCGAAGACCCGAGGCCCACTCCCGGGGTCCGCGACCCAGCGCCAGGGCGGCCCAGCGCAGGCGGCCGGACTTGCCGGCGCCTAGGTCCGGTATCGGCAGCTGCAGCGTAGCGGCGCTGGTGGTGAGATCCAGCTCCGGTTTCCGGCCCTTGCCCGTGGTGCGGTGGAGAAAGCTCTTCAGCATCTGCGCCATCTCGGCCATGGACGCAAACCGCTCCTCCGGCTCTTTGGCCATGCACTTGTCGATGAGCAGCTGCCATCGCAGAAACCGCGGCGGCAGCTTGGGTACCGGCTCATAGACGTGAGCGTACGCCACCGAGAAGCTGTCGTCGCCGGGATATGGCGGATGGCCAGCGATACATTCAAAAATCACCGCCCCGAGGCTGTAGATGTCGGACCGGTGATCGACCACCCGGCCGCGGGCCTGCTCCGGGCTCATATAGTTGCTGGTGCCCATGCTCAAACCGGTGGCGGTCATGCGGGTGGTCTCGCTCACGACCCGGGCAATGCCAAAGTCGGTCAGGACGGGCTGATCATTGGTGTCGAACATGATGTTGCCCGGCGTGACGTCGCGGTGCACAAAGCCGCGCTCGTGGGCGTGACCCAGGGCGCTGCAGATCGGCAGCACGATGCGCAGCAGCTCACGCTCCCGCAGGCCATCGGGGATGCGCTCCTCCAGGTCGCCGTTGGGCAGGAACTGCATGGCAAAATAGTGCAGCCGCTCCGGCGTAACCCCCACATCATGAATCGACACGATATTGGGGTGGTTCAGCTCGGCGATGGTGCGCGCCTCGCCGACAAATCGGTGAGCAAAGGTGCGGTCCGCCGCCAGCGCCGGCGACATGACCTTGAGCGCAACTTCCCGCTGAAGCGAATTCTGAATAGCCAGGTAGACGGTGGCCATGCCGCCGACGCCCAGCTTTTTCTTCAGTGTGTATCCGGAAATCTGCACATGCGACCCTCTGGCTTATCTTAGCGCTTTTGGGCGCCCGTCCGGCGCCGGGCCGTAGAATGCAGCCCGCCGTCTGCGGTATCGTCGGGATATGGCATTTGCTGAAGGCAGGCCCGGGCAGCTGCTGGGCGATTCAGTGGGATTCCAACGCTTCCCGGAGCCGAAGTCTCCGGCATGATCGACGGAATCACGCTCTTTATTGGCGCAGCCCTCGCGGTGGGTGCCTGGATCTGGTTTGACGCCCTGCGGGCCCGGGAGGCGGCGGTCGCGGGGGCCGGCAAGGCCTGCCGGGACGCCGGGGTACAGCTGCTGGACCAGACGGTGCGCCTCAGTCGCATGCGACTCACGCGGTCCCTCCAGGGCGGCCTGAGCTGGCGCCGCTACTACCACTTTGACTTCAGTGAGGGCGGCGTTGACCGTCATCCCGGCACTGTGCTTCTTCTGGGCTTCAGAACCAGCCAGGTGGTGCTTGAGGGCGAAAGACTCGGCCGCCTGGTGATCGGTTCCAGCGTGGAACTTGAGTGCTGAAAAGATCCGGGGTCCGAACAAGCGCTATTTGATGACCTTGAGGTGATTGCGGGCGCCACTTTCGCCATCCCCCGGCGAATCACCGTTGTCGTCACCGTCGTCGCCGCCGCCGGGTTCGTCGGCGGAAAACATCATGCCGTGACCGTTTTCTTTGGCGTAAACCGCAAGCACCGAACTCACCGGCAGGGTCACCGGAAAGGACGCGCCGCTGAAGCGCGCCGAAAAGGTCACCGCGTCATTTCCCAGCACCAGGTGGGTAACGGCGTGGGGCGCCACGTTGAGCACAATGCGTCCGTCGCTGACGGACTTGGCTGGCACCTCGACGCCGTCGAGGGTCGCGTCAGCCAGCAGATAGGGAGTCAGATCGCTGTCGACGATCCAGTCATACAGGGCGCGGATCAGGTAGGGGCGGGAAGAAATCATTCCCGCATCTGGAGTTCTTCTTCCGACAGACTGGCCCGGAAAGAGGACCGCTCAAACAGCCGGTCCGCGTATTTTTTCACCGACGCGGCCTGCCGCGGCAGCTTGATGCCGAAGTGCGGCAGGCGCCACAGCAGCGGCGCCACCGCGCAGTCCACCAGCGTCAGTTCCTCGTGCAGAAAGAACGTGGCCGCCTTGAACACGTCGTTGGAGGCGACCAGGTCTTCTGTGAGGCGCTTGCGCGCTGCTTCGTGCTTGCGTCGGTCGCTGGCCTCCAGTTTGGCCGCCAGCGTGTACCAGTCCCGCATCAGGCGGTGCATGGCCAGCCGCAGCCGCGCGCGGGATACCGGATCCACCGGCATCAGCGGCGGGTGCGGATAGCGCTCGTCCAGGTACTCAGTGATCACGCCGGCGTCATACAGCACCAGATCCCGGTCCAGCAGGGTTGGGATGGTCTGGTAGGGGTTGAGGTCGATCAGGTCCTCCGGCGGATTGGCCGGATCCACATCTACGACCTCAACGTTGATCCCCTTTTCCGCCAGCACGCACCGAACGCGATGACTCTGAAGCGAGATCGGTGATGAAAAGAGCGCCATAACCGATCGACCGCGGGCCGCCACTGAGGTGTTCATTCGTTCTTATTGTCCTTCGCAGGGCGCTTGTTACTTAACGTCGCGCCAGAATTCCTGTTTCAGCAGATAGGCCAGGAACGTAAACAGCGCAAGGTAGAGCAGCACCCAGATGCCAATCCCTTCCCGCTTCAACTTGGCCGGCTCGCCGAGATATTCGAGGAAGGTTACCAAGTCAAGCATGCTTTGGTCGAACTCTTCGCTGGAAAGGGTCCCGGCACTGACTTGCTCAAATCCCGTGAGCACTTCGACGGGGTCGCCGTTTTCGTCCTCCTGAGTTTCGTAAACCGCATTCTGGATACCCTGCTGTTCCCAGAAAATATTGGGCATGCTCACGTTGGGATACAGCTTATTGTTCCAGCCCGTGGGACGGCTGTCATCGACGTAGAACTGGCGCAGGTAGGTGTACAGCCAATCAACGCCCCGGGAACGGGCCACGAGCGACAGGTCCGGCGCTTTCGCCCCGAGCCACAGCACCTGATCGTCGGTGTCCATAGCGACGGTCATGACGTCGCCGACCTTCGCATCACCGAAGATAAGATTGTCTTCCACCTGCTCCTCGGTCAGGCCCAGGTCCTCCTGGATCCGGCTGTAGCGCATGTACTCCGCGGAGTGGCAACCCTGGCAGTAGTTAACGAACAACTTGGCGCCGCGTTGGATGGCAGCGACGTTACTCAGGTCCGTCTGTGCCTGGTCGACGGCGCCGCCGCCGGCGGCGTTGGCGATCGGCGCTGCCGCAAGAAGCAGCAGCGCCGGTACAACTCGTCTTATGTTCACTTCGTCACCCGCTCCGGAACTGGCTTGGTTTTACCAATCTGGCTCCACCAGGGCATCGCCAGGAAAAACGCGAAGTAAAATGCCGTGAACACACGGGCCAGCAGCGTCTGGATGGTGCTGCCGGTCTGCGCGCCGAGCCAGCCCAGCCAAATGAAGGCTACGACAAACAGGGCGTACATCACCTTGGCGAACATGGGCTTGTAGCGGAGCGACCGGACCGGGCTGCGGTCCAGCCACGGCAGCAGGAACAGAATCATCACCGCGCCGCCCATCACCAGAACGCCGAACAGCTTGTCGGGGATAGCCCGCAGCATGGCGTAGTACGGGGTGAAGTACCAGACCGGTTTGATGTGCTCCGGCGTGACCAGCGGGTTTGCGGGCACAAAGTTGTCGTGCTCGAGGAACCAGCCGCCGAACTCCGGCGCGAAGAACACAATGAACGCGAAGATCAACAGGAAGAAACCGACGCCAATCAGATCCTTCACCGTGTAGTACGGATGGAAGGGGATTCCGTCGAGCGGCTTGCCGTTCTCGTCCTTGTTTTTCTTGATGTCGATGCCATCCGGGTTGTTCGAACCCACCTCGTGCAGCGCCGCCAGGTGCATCACCACCAGCGCCACCAGCGCGAGCGGCAGCGCCACCACGTGCAGCGCAAAGAACCGGTTCAGCGTGGCATCAGAAACGAGGTAGTCGCCCCGAATCCACTCCGCCAGCCCTTCACCGATAATCGGGATAGCGCCAAACAGCGAGATGATCACCTGCGCGCCCCAGTAGGACATCTGGCCCCACGGCAGCACATAGCCCATAAAGGCTTCGGCCATCAGCAGCAGGAAAATCAGCGTGCCAAACACCCAGATCAGCTCCCGCGGCTTGCGGTAGGAGCCGTACATCAGGCCCCGGAACATGTGCAGGTACACCACCACAAAAAACAGCGAGGCGCCGGTGGAGTGCATGTAGCGCACCAGCCAGCCCCAGGGCACATCCCGCATAATGTATTCAACAGAGGCGAATGCTTCCGCGGCGCTGGTTTTGTAGTGCATCGTCAGCCAGATACCGGTCACCAGCTGGTTGACCAGCACCAGCAGCGCAAGCGATCCAAAGTAGTACCAGAAGTTGAAGTTCTTCGGCGCGTAGTACTGAGCGAAGTGCTTGTTCCAGAAATCGACCACCGGCAGGCGTTGATCGACCCAGTCCACGCCACTGCTCAGCGTCCGTACGAGAGTTCCTTGTGGCTGTTTCATCAGGAGGTTCCTTCCGGCCCGACTCCGATCAACAGACGCTGTCCGTCGAGGAATGAGTAGGGCGGCACTTTGAGGTTAGACGGCGCGGGAACACCGGCAAAAACCCGGCCCGCGAGATCGAAGCGGCTGCTATGGCAGGGACAGAAAAACCCCCCATTCCATTCCGCGTCAAAAGGCTGTGGTTTCATTTCCGGGACAAACTTGGGAGAGCAGCCCAAATGGGTGCAGATTCCCAGCAGAACCAGCAGCTCAGGTTTAACCGAACGGAACTCATTCTGCGCGTACTCCGGTTGCTGCTCTGTGTTGTCGGAATCGGGATCTCGCAGCCGTTCCCGGTTGGTCTGCAGTCGATCGAGCATCGGCTTGGAGCGGTTGACAACCCACACGGGCTGACCACGCCATTCCACCTGCAGCATCTGGCCAGGTTCCAGCTGGTTGACGGTGACTTCCACCGGCGCGCCGGCCGCTTTGGCCTTGGCGCTGGGCTGCCACATTTTGATAAACGGTACCGCCGCGGCGGCCGCTCCCATTCCCCCGACAACGGATACCGTGCCCGTCAGAAACTTCCGACGGCCCGGACTCACGTCTTCGCTAGCCATGCAATCTCCATCCATCCTTAAAGATTGGGTCAACACTAAATAGGGCGCGGAAGCGCCCCAACACGACATTTTAGCGGCCCTAGTATTCCCGCGTCCATGTGAAGAAAAAATGGACGAAAAATGCACGTGGGAGCACGGTCCGGCAGCGCCAGGCGTTAAAATGGCCAAATGTCTTCCGTCACCTCAATGCTGCGTCTGCTGGCGGGCGCCACCGTCGTCGGTCTTGCGCTGGCCGCCGTTGCCATGCTGGCGACCCAGCGGCTCACCGCCCAGCCCACGCCGGACCCCGTCGTGACGGGCGTTGCGGCGCTCGCGCAAACCTCTTTTGCCGACGGTGTGGCGCTGGCCGCGCCGGCGGTGGTCAACATCTACGCCGACCGGCTGATGCTTCAGCCAAGCGCCATTGTACCGCGCGATCCCGCCTTTCAACGCTTCGCCGGCGGCGCTCTGGTGCCGGCAAGGCTGATTCATCGCCAGGTGCTGGGGTCGGGCGTGATTTTGGGCCCGGACGGCCTGATCGTCACCAACTTCCACGTGATTCGCAATGCCGACAAGGTCAACGTGGCCCTGTGGGACGGTCGGGTGACCGCTGCGGAGCTCATCGGATTTGACGAGGAAACAGACCTGGCCGTGCTCAAGATCCCCTACGAAGCCCTGCCCACGCTGGACACGCCGGCCACGCCGCTGCGGGTCGGCGACGTGGTGCTGGCCATCGGCAACCCCCTGGGCCTGGGCAAGACCGTCACGATGGGGATCGTCAGCGCCACCGGCCGCTCCGACCTCAACGTCAGTTTCTACGAGACGCTCATTCAGACCGACGCAGCCATTAACCAGGGCAACTCCGGCGGCGCCCTGATCAACCCCGACGGGGAGATTGTCGGCATCAACACGGCCAGCACCGGTGCCGCGAACGTTGAGGGCATCGGCTTTGCCATCCCGATCGAGACGGTGCGAGAGGTTGCGAATGCGCTGATCAACGACGGGGTTGTTGTGCGCGGATGGCTGGGCACAATCTTGAGCGACGGCGTCATCCAGAGCCGGCGCCAGGCCGGCGGTCAACCCGGCGTCACGGTGCTGGGGGTGTACGAGGGAGCGCCGGCCCAGAGCGCCGGCATTCGCGCCGGTGATTACATCACCCGAATCGGCGGACAGACGCTCGGCGACCTGGTGAGCACCTACCGGCTGATCGCCGACACTACCCCGGGAACGGAAGTGGCGGTGGAATACTGGCGCGGCGGCGAACGCCTTGAGACGACGGTCACGCTGATTCAGCGGCCGCAGCTTGCGCAGCAGTCCGGCTGAGGCCCAGCGGCCCTCAGGTGCGGGGCAGCGTCACCCCGCGCTGGCCCTGGTACTTACCCCCGCGATCTTTGTAGGAGGTTTCGCAGGGCGCGTCCGATTCGAAAAACAGCATCTGCGCCACCCCTTCATTGGCGTAAATTTTTGCCGGCAGGGGGGTGGTGTTGGAAAACTCCAGCGTCACGTGCCCTTCCCACTCGGGCTCCAGCGGCGTGACGTTGACGATGATGCCGCAGCGCGCGTAGGTGGATTTGCCAAGACACACGGTCAGCACAGAGCGGGGAATGCGAAAGTACTCCACAGTGCGCGCCAGGGCGAAGGAGTTGGGCGGCACAATGCAGCAGTCGCCCTTGAAGTCGACAAAGCTGCGCTCGTCAAACGCCTTAGGGTCCACCACCGCGGCGTTGATGTTGGTGAAGATCTTGAATTCGTCGGCGCAGCGCACGTCGTAGCCGTAGCTCGAGGTGCCGTAGGACACCAGCCGGGTGTCGCCAGAATAGCGCACCTGCCCTGGCTCAAAAGGCTCAATCATGCCGTGGGACGCCGCCATCTCGCGGATCCAGTGGTCGGCTCGAATACTCATGACTTGATCACAATGTTGGGAAACTGGCCGGCGCTTGAGCGCGCCTGGCGGGAAAGGGCCGCTGCGGCGCGGCGGGCAATGTCGCGATAGCGGGCCGCCAGATCACTGTCCGGCTCCGCCAGCACCGTGGGGCGGCCACTGTCGGTCTGCTCCCGAATGCGCAGATCCAGCGGCAGCTGGCCAAGCAGCGCCACGTTGTACTGCTCGGCCATGGTGGCGCCGCCCCCGCTGCCGAAGATGGCCTCCTCGTGCCCACACTTGGCGCAGATGTGGGTACTCATATTCTCCACCACGCCCAGCACCGGCACGGATACCTTTTCGAACATGCGCAGCCCTTTTTTTGCGTCCAGCAGGGCGATGTCCTGCGGCGTCGTCACAATGATCGCCCCGGAGACGGGGACCCGCTGGGAAAGGGTCAGCTGGATATCTCCGGTGCCCGGCGGCATGTCGACAATCAGGTAGTCCAGGCCGCACCAGTTCGTATCGGAGATCAGCTGCTGCAGCGCCTGCGTCACCATGGGGCCGCGCCAGACCATGGGCGTGTCCTCATCGATCAGGTAGCCGATCGACATGGTCTGCAGGCCGTGGGAGATTTTCGGCTCGATGCTGCGGCCGTCTTCGCTGTCGGGCCTGCCCGAAGCGCCAACCATGCGCGGCTGGCTCGGCCCGTAGATGTCAGCGTCGAGCAGTCCCACAGCGGCCCCTTCGGCCTGCAGCGCCAGCGCCAGATTGACGGCGGTGGTGGATTTGCCTACGCCCCCCTTACCGGAGGCTACGGCGATCACGTTTTTCACCTCCGGGAGCGGCATCAGCTTGTCCTGCACCTGGTGCGCCACCACCCGGCTGCTGACCTGCACGGTGATGGCTTCGAACGCACCGTTATCAAGTAAATACTGCCGAATTTGCTCCGCGAGCTCCTCCCGGATCCCGGCGGCGGGATAGCCCAGCCGAATGTCCACCGCCAGCCGACCGCCCTCCCCCGCAACGCCCGCGAGGGCATTTCCGGCCACCAGACTCTCGCCGGTCAGAGGGTCTTCAAAAGAACTCAGGAGTTGTTCAACACTTTCGCGATCAGTCACGGGCTTCGATGCAGCGCTACCCAGGAGGGGCGCGGCATTATAGCCAACCCCACCCCCCAACCAAAAAACAGGTTCTTTTCGTCGCCAAAGGAAAGACCAAGGGTCGACGCGGCGCGGGTCCCGCCCGGGCCGCGCCCGGGGGGGGTTGGTGGGAAAGTTGCGGCCCGA
>JBCCVP010000089.1:0-19494 GCA_039195135.1 Pseudomonadota bacterium
GTCTGGAAGTCCTTGAGGTTGGCCGCTGCCTCGTCCGCCGAGGTGCTGCCGGCCACTGCCGCGAGGCTCGCCAGCAGGACGGCGGCGGCGGTCCGCTTTGCGCTGCCCACAAAGGTTCGGTTCATTCTGCAATCCTTGAGATGTTGTTTTCTGAGTCAGCTAGACCGCGCTGCTCGAGAAGTGATTTCACCGGCTGATCAAGCACGGTGTTCATGGCCGGGGCAATATCTTTCAGCGCGCTGCTGAGGCTGTCGTTCCAAGCGTCCGCCCGCTCCCCCTGGGCCTGCGCCGCGGAGGGCCAGACGTAGGCGCCGGTGCCATACAATTCGCGCACCGACACATCCTCAAGGTCCCGTGTGAGCAGCCACTCGCCCTCCTCATCGCGGCGCACGAGGTTGGCCAGCCGGAAGTCTTCCAGCACCGCCTGTACCTGGTGATCATCCGCCCCGGGTTCAAGCCTCAGCAGTGCCTCGGTGCTGCGGCCCTGGCCGGCGGCCTGGGCCCGCCACAGGTGCCCCAGCAGACGATAGGCCAGCACAAACTCCCGGGTTTCCGGGTACACATCACCGCGCTGCCGATAGCGGAAGCTTCCCAGGGAAGCGGTAAACGAAGCACCGAGCAGAATCACCGACCACAACAGGTAGATCCAGAGGATAAAGATGGGCACGGCGGATATCGCGTCGTAGATCTTCTGATAGCCGTCGAAGCTGCGGATGTAGGCGCCAAAAGCCCATTTTACCAGCTCGAACATGATCGCCGTAACGACGGCGCCAAAGGCGGCATGGCGCCAGGACAGCGACCGGTTGGGCACGATCATGAACATCAGGAAAAACGCCATCGCCAGGGCTATGAACGGCCCCATGCCCCGGGCCAGCGCCAGCAGCGGCCCGGCCGCCGGCGCCTGGCTTAAGAACTCCAGCGAGAAAAAATAGGAGCTCAACGCCAGGGAGCCGAGCACCAGAATCGGTCCGATGGTCAGCGTGGTCCAGAAAATCAGGAACCGGTTGACCAGCGTGCGGGGCGTGCTCACACCCCAGATCTGATTGAACGTCTTTTCCACCGTGGCCATCAGCATCAGCGACGTAAACAGCAGAAAGATCGCCATGGTGGCGCTCAGACGAGTGGCCTGGCTGGCCAGCCCAAATAAGGTCTCCTGAATCGTGTCCTGCTTTTCCGGCACCAGGTAGTCCGCAATCAGCGCCTGAAACCGCAGCACCAGGTCGTCGGCTACCGGCAGCGCCGCCAGCACCATAGTGATCACCGTGATCAGCGGTACCAGCGCCAGCAGGGTATTAAAGGTCAACATGCCGGCAAAGGTGAGGCAGTTGTCGCGACGGAACTGTCCCGCCACGTAGCGCAGCAGCGCCCAGGTGCGCTCGCGGTCCAGCAGTCGGTTGGCCAATGTGGTGTCGCCGTTCATGGGTCTGAGAGTGCTATGATCGCGGCCCGACGGCCCATATCTCTTCCTAAAGGCTCGAAAAAACGTTTTAAATCAGGAGCTTTTGCAAAAATGCCCGCATCCTTGACGATATACCATAACCCACGGTGTTCAAAATCAAGAGCCACGCTGAAAATCATCCAGGACGCTGGTCAGGAGCCCGTCGTCATCCGCTATCTGGAAGAGCCGCCGGATCGGGCAACTCTCGTCCGGCTGCTGGAAATGCTCGACCTGCGCCCGCGGGATCTGCTGCGGCGCGGCGAATCGGTGTATAAGGTTCTCCGCTTAAACGACTCCGACCTGACCGACGAGGCTCTGATCGACGCCATGCTGGCCAACCCCGTATTAATTGAGCGCCCGATTGTGGTGAGCGGCGACCAGGCCGTCATTGGCCGGCCCCCGGAAAACGTCACCGCGCTTCTGTGACCGAAATTCTGGTGCTCTACTACAGCCGCCATGGCAGCACCGCCGCCATGGCCCGGCAGGTCGCCCGCGGCGTGGAAGGAACGGACGCCACCGCCCGCTTGCGCACGGTGGCGCCGCTGAGTGGCCCGGCAGACCCGGCGGGGCCGCCGGAGGTAACCCTTGAGGACCTCGAGCAGTGCCAGGGCCTGGCGCTCGGCAGCCCTACCCGTTTTGGAAACATGGCGGCGCCGCTGAAAGCCCTGCTCGATCAGACGTCCGCGCAGTGGCTGTCGGGGACGCACGTCGGCAAACCGGCCGCGGTGTTCACATCAACCAGCTCGCTGCACGGTGGCCAGGAGTCCACGCTGCTGAGCATGATGCTGCCGCTGCTGCATCACGGCATGCTGCTGGTCGGCCTGCCCTACACGGAGCCGGAGCTCCTCAGCACGCAGTCCGGCGGCACCCCCTACGGTGCCAGCCACGTTGCCGGACCGGACTCTACGCGGCCCCTGGACGGGCAGGAAAAGAAGCTTTGCCGGGCCCTGGGGCGGCGCCTGGCGGAAACCGCATTGAGGTTGCAATGAAGATAGTGTTCGTGGTGGTCCTCGCGCTGCTTATTGGGGCGGAAGCCTGGTGGCTGACCTGGTTGACGTACGGGCGCATCGGCTGGACCCTGCTGCTGCTGACGCCGCTGCTGATCTGCGTGCCGTGGGTGGTGTCCGGCGGCCACAAGGCCCGCCTGGTGGCCTGCCTGGTATCGCTGCCCTACTTCGTGCACGGCGCCACGGAGGCCACCGCGGCCTCAGCCAGCCGAACCGGCGCCCTCGCCGTCAGCGGGCTGTGTCTGACCCTCTACATCCTGCTGGTGCTGAACCGCCGGCAACCCCAGCCGGGCTAGCACAAACAGGCGAGCCAGCGTGCTGGTGATCAGCGGCTCCGCGCCCCGGGCCCCTTCGGCAAACAGAAAACGAGCGTCTTCCAGGTAGCCCAGGGCCAGCGGTGCAACCTGGTTTGCCGGCACCTCGGCGGCGGCAAGCTGGCGGGCCCGGCCCTGATCAAACAATCCGTAGCGGCCTCGCAGGGCGGCGCGCACCGTGGGGTCGTTAACGGCCCGCTGGGGCGCCAGCAGCCTGGCCAGCTTGTCCAGCACATCACGCTGGTTCTGTACGCTGATCATCGGCTCGGTCAGCGGCGAGTCGTTCGCCACCCCGGTGAGGCCCTGGTAGAGCATCTGATTCCAAGCGGCATTGAGCGCTTCCAGGCGCAGCTGGGTGGCCTCCACCATCGCCTCGCCGTCGAGCGCGCTCAGCACCTCTACTCCCTCGCCGGTAACAAAGCGGTCGCGCCACTCGTCCCCCTCCGCCCAGTGCCGCTCTACCACCTGCCCCGGCTCGGCGCGGCCGGCGGTCATAAACGTGAGGCGATTGGGAACCAGGCCCAGGCGTCGACCCGGCAGCTCGGCCTGCACCTGGGTGCCCACCAGCGCGCTTGGACAGGGGTCTTCCAGCACCTCCGGCTTGTTGGCGCCGAACAGGTACTCAAACTCTTCCTGGCTGGTCAGGCGCATCAGGCGAATCGGCTCAGCCTGAGCACCGGAGTTAATTCGCAGGTCAAAGCTCAGCCGCCCGAAATAGCTCGCCATCGCCTCGTTGCCCACCGGGGCCGGCTCCGCCCGCCGCTCGATCCAACGCACATTTTCGTAGCAGGCCTCAAGCTGACCCACGCGTACCTGGTCCGCCACCAGAAAAATCTGCGGCAGCAGGCCCAGCAAAGCCCGGGAAGGCTGCAGCTCCTGGTCGAGGGTGCACTGGGGTGCCGCCCCGCAGGGGCCAACCAGCAGATCCTCCGGCCGGTAGTTGGTGGTCTGCCGGGCTGTCTCATCCAGGCGCACGTCGGCCCCCGGTTCCAGCTGACTGGCGCGGAAAGCAGCCGTGGTCTCACCGACCGCTGCCACCGCGCCGTTCAGCGACTCGGCGTACATCTCCATGATTACCCGCAAGGCGGTGCGCCCGGCGCCGGCGTCAAACCGGCGGCAGTTGCCCATGCGGCGGAGGTTCTGCAGCGCCGCCTCGCCCTGGGCCATCAGCCGATTAATGTCTGCCGCGTAGTTATGCTCCGCGAAGTATCCGGGCCAGCGTTCGGCGAACCAGATATAGCTCGCGGAGGCCAGCGCCCACTCCAGCGGATTGACCAGGCGTTCGTCGAAGGGTCCGCAGTCGGCCCCCAGAAAACGATCGAGATAGCCGATCCAGTAGTTGATCCGCTGCCACGGCGGCAGACGCAGCTCCCGGGCCAGATTGCTGTTTTCAAACGGCCCCGATGCCTCCCCCGCCAGCTCCGAACCCTGCGCCAGCTCGGTGCCCCAGCTCACGAAGCTCGCCAGGCAGTTGCGAAACTGGTCCCGGGAGATGGGCTCCGGCGGGTACCGCTGGGGCGGCTGACTGATGTCAAAACAGATATCGGCATCCGCAGCGGGCTGGGCGCGCACCGGCTGCGCCAGGTAGCCGTCCAGGTCGCTACTGTGGCCTTCCGCCGAAGCCGCCAGGGCCGCCAGCTCCCCCAGGAGCTCACGGCGCTGCGGCGGCGGGCTCTGCAGCGCCTCCCCCAGCAGCTGCCGCAGCCGCAGGTAGTTCTCCTGCAAACCGGGGTCTACCCGGGTGAGCTGGGACAGGAGCAGGTCGTCGGTGCCGCGCAGTGCCTCCAGCGCGGCCGCCACCGCCTCGTCATTGGCCTCGGTGTTTTCCACCAGCACAATTTCCGCCAGGCTTGCCAGCACCCGCACCAGCTCTGCAAAGGCTCCCCGCTCGGCGCCAGCGAGGGCGCGGGTCAGGGACAGAAGTGCCAGCTGCAGCGGCTCCGGGTCGACGCCGTTTAGGTGCAGCAGGTAGGGGGCAAGCCGCAGCCGGGCCGCGTTCCGCCGCTCCACCAGCAGTTCCTCGGAGGCGAGCAGTTGGGCCTCCTCCCCGAGCAGATCAACAACACTGCCCAACTCCGGAAGCGTTTTGATTTCCAGCGCTGCCGCGTCGGTCAGGGCGGTCCACTCCGGCAGCGGCGCGTCCAGCGGCAGGGCCAGCCAGCTGTCCACCACCGGCGCCGCCAGCGGCAGGTAGTCCGGATTGTCCGCCAGCGCCGTCAGAAACCGGCGCCAGATCATGGGGGCCCGATCCCGGGCCCAGGCGAGCACTTCAGGACCCTGCTGGGCCGCCCACTCAGGGCTCAGATCTTCGCTCAGCAGCGCGGCCAGATGAGAGACGAGCTGGCGACCCCGGCGGGAGTTCCAGTCGGCGCTGTCGGGCTGGCCAAGGCGGGCCATCGTCAGGTGCTGGGCCACGCCCAGCCCCGCCGGCGCAAACCACGCCGGCAGCGGCGCCGGCACCATCCCCTCGGCGAGATTCTGCTGCCAGCGCTGGGCCCGCACCTGAATCGGTTCGCCGGCGGTGAGCTGCGGCGATTCCAGCGCATCGGTCAGCCGCCAGATGAGCAGATGCTGCCGCGCCGCGTCGGCGCTGCCCAGCTCCCGGTCCAGCCGGTAGGCCATTTCCACGGCGAGGGCGTCGACGTTTTCCGCGTCGATCATGGCCGCCGCTGGAAGCGTCAGACCCAGAAGAAGAAATGCCAGATAGCGGCCCACGGTGCGCCCCGCTTTCGAAGGGCTGCAAGTCTACCAGCCGCGCCGGGCCAACGTTATGATGCCTCGATGAAACTCACCTTCGTGGCCACCGGCGGGACCATCGACAAGATCTACTTCGACGCCAAAAGCGACTATCAGATCGGCGAACCGCAGATTGACCAGATCGTCAACGCGTTTGACGTGGCGCTGGATTTTGACCTGGTACCGCTGCTGCGCAAGGACTCACTGGACCTGACGGATGAGGACCGGGAGCTGATCTCTGCCACGATCGCAGCGCACGCCAACCACCGCTTCGTGATTACCCACGGCACCGACACGATGGTCGAGACGGCCCGGCACTTAGCGCCGATTGCTGAGCGCAACACGGTGGTGCTTACCGGAGCGCTGAATCCGGCCCGGTTTATGGGGAGTGACGCGGTCTTCAACGTGGGCTGTGCCGTCGCGGCCTGCCAGACCCTGGATCACGGAGTTTTTATCGCCATGAACGGGCGCATCTGGCACCCCGACCGGGTGCGCAAGAACCGCTCCGCCAACCGCTTCGAAGCCTGTGAACGAGCCTGAAGAACTGCGCCGCGGACCGCGGCAGAAGATGTACGCCGGCGTGTTTATCACGCTTGGAGACGATGCCTGGCTGACGGAACTCGACAATGTTTCCGGCGGCGGTGTGATGGTGCGTCGACCGGAGAGCTGGCCCGGCCCTTCGGACGACGTATTCCGGCTCTATTTTGTGCTCGACCGCGACCGCATCCTGGCGGCCCGGGCGCGCCTGGTGCACATCCAGGAAGAGGTCCTGGGCTTTGAATTTGCGAACGGCTACGCGCTGCAATCGGAGCAGCTCCTCGCGGAATCCAGAAACTGGCGCTAGGCAGTCCACGGGCGCCGGACATTAGCCGCAAACACTTTTTTACCGGACAACCCCGGCGCCGGCTGGTGCCGACCCCTCAGCGACGGTAATATTCGGCTCCTCGCGCACTAACCCTCAAGCGGATCTTTTCATGAAAATTCTGGTTGGCCTCAAGCGGGTCATTGATTACAACGTCCGGGTGCAGGTAAAGCCCGACGGCAGCGGCGTCGTCACCGACGGCGTCAAAATGAGCATCAACCCCTTTGACGAAATTGCGCTGGAAGAGGCGCTGAGAATCAAAGAAGCGGGCCACGCCGAAGAGGTGATCGTCGCCAGCATCGGCCCCTCTGCGGCGCAGCAGCAGCTGCGCACGGGCCTCGCTATGGGCGCTGATCGAGCTGTGCTGGTGGTGGCCGATGAGGAGGTGCAGCCCCTCACCGCCGCCCGGGTTTTCCACAAGCTGGCGGAAAAAGAGGGCCCTGGTCTGGTGATCCTTGGCAAGCAGGCGATTGACGACGACAGCTCCCAGACCGGCCAGATGGTTGCGGCCCTGTGGGATCGGCCCCAGGCCACCTTCGCCTCCAAGCTCGAGCTGAACGGGCAGACCGCCACCGTGACCCGAGAGGTGGACGCGGGTCTGGAAACCATCGAGGTAGACCTGCCGGCGGTGGTGACCACTGATCTGCGCCTTAACGAGCCGCGCTTTGTGAAGCTGCCGGACATCATGAAAGCCAAGAAAAAGCCGCTGGACGAAATGCCGCTGGCGGACCTTGGGGTGGAATCGGGCAACTTTATTTCCACCTCCGCCTACGCACCGCCGGCCCAGCGCCAGCGTGGTGTGATGGTTGAAGACGTCGACGGTCTGCTGACCGCACTCAAGGAAAAGGGCCTGATCTGATGAGCAAAACACTGATTATTGCCGAACACAACGGCAGCCAGCTGAACGCCAGCACCGCCAAATCGATGACCTGCGCAGCGCAGATCGGTCACGACGTGGACCTGGTGGTTTTTGCCGATCAGCCCGACGCCATCGCGGCGGAGGCTGCGGGCCTTGCCGGCGTCAGCCGCGTATTCACGGTGACCACCAGCGACAACCAGTGCTTTCTGGCGGCAGCGCTGGCGCCGATGATCGTATCCCTGGCGGCGGACTACAGCCACGTCCTGGCCCCCTCCACCACGTTTGGCAAAGACCTGCTGCCGCGGGTGGCGGCGCTGCTGGGCGTCGCCCAGATCAGCGACATCATGGCGGTGAAGGGTCCGCATGAGTTTGAGCGCCCGATCTACGCGGGGAACGCCATCGTGACCGTTTCGGTACCTGCCGACAGTAAGGTGGTGGGCACCGTGCGCACCGCTTCCTTCGCTGCCGCCGCGGGCGGCGGCTCGGCGGCGGTGGAAGCCGCGTCGCCGGCGGGGGAAGCCCCCAGCCACACGCGCTACGTCGGCCTTGCCGGCTCGGCCAGCGAACGGCCTGATCTTCAATCCGCACCGAAGGTGGTCTCCGGCGGCCGCGCGCTGGCCAGCGAGGAGAACTTCGAGATCATCTACAAACTGGCCGATACGCTCGGCGCGGGCGTCGGCGCCTCCCGCGCGGCGGTGGACGCGGGCTACGTGCCAAACGACATGCAGGTGGGCCAGACGGGCAAGATCATTGCCCCGGATCTTTACGTGGCCATCGGTATCTCCGGCGCAATCCAGCATCTGACCGGCATCAAAGACGCGGGCACCATCGTCGCGATCAACAAGGACGCCGAGGCACCCATCTTTGAGGTGGCCGATATCGGACTGGTGGGAGATCTCTTCAATATCGTTCCCGAGCTGACCGAAAAATTGGGATGACCCTGGGATGACCCTGGTTTGACCCGGGCCCGGAAATCCGATCCCACAAGCTGGCTGCCGGCGCCCCAGGCCAACCCCTGGACGCGCCGGGAGCGGCGGGAAATCTACCGCAACCCCTGGCTGACGCTGGTGGAAGACCAGGTCCTCACCCCGGCCGGTACCGAGGGCATCTACGGCGTGGTCGCGCCCCGCGGCCTCGCCCTGGGCGTGGTGCCGGTGGATCCCGACAACTTCACCTGGCTGGTGGGGCAATACCGCTACCCGCTGGACCGCTACTCCTGGGAGATCCCCGAGGGTGGCGGCGCGCCGGAGCTGGACCCGGTGGCGGAAGCAGCGCGGGAGCTGAAGGAGGAAACCGGCCTGACGGCGGCCACCTGGACCCACCTGATGACGCTGCACACCTCCAACTGTTTCACCAGCGAACGAGCCGAAATCTACCTGGCCACCGATCTCAAGGAAGGTGCCCCCGAACCAGACGAAACGGAGCGCTTGCAGCTCTGTCGACTGCCCCTCACCGCAGCCTGCGAACTGGCCCGCACCGGCGTTATCACCGACGCCATGTCGGTTGCCGCTCTGCTCCGGCTGGATTCGATCGCCGGAGCCGGCGAGGCGCTGGCGCTCCCGGGAGGTCTCGGCAAATAATTTGCGTTAAGATCACGGGTTAAGGGGCGCTTCAGCGTGCCGGCTTGCTGCCCGGCCGCGAACGTGAATCTAAGAAGGGATTAGCAAGGGACTGGTAACCGTCGCGCGATGGCCGTGGATATCCACATTGAAGGCTACACCCTGGCCCGGGAAATTGGTCACGGCGGGATGGCGCGTGTGTTTCTGGGCACCCAGACCTCCCTGGGCCGGGAGGTGGCGGTCAAGGTGCTGCGCCGGTCCCTGTCGGGGGAAGACTTTCAGCGCCGATTTCTCCATGAAGGCCAGCTGCTGGCCAAGCTGAACCATCCCAACATCGTGCCGATCCACGACATCGGTCAGAAGGAAGAACACTTCTATATGGCGATGGAGTACCTCAAGGGGGGTACGCTGTCGGAGCGGATGAAAAACGGCATCTCCGTTGCCGAGTGCATCCGCATCTGCACCCAGATCGCCCACGCGCTGCATCTGGCGCACACCCACAGCATCGTCCACCGGGACCTGAAACCGTCCAACATCATGTTCCGGGATGAGCTGACGCCGGTCCTGACGGACTTTGGCATCGCCCGAAAAACCGACTCGGAACACCGGCTGACAAAAACCGGCATGGTCGTCGGCACGCCCTATTACATGAGCCCGGAGCAGATCACCGGGAAAGACATCGACGGCCGGGCGGATCTTTACAGCCTCGGCATTATGTTCTTTGAGCTGATGACCGGCGAACTGCCGTTCAAGGCTGAAGAGCCGTTGGCGCTTGCCATGCAGCACGTGCAGGAGACGCCGCCGCCGCTCCCGGAAACCGTCGCCGAGCTCCAGCCCATCATGGACGTCATGCTGGCGAAGGATAAGGACGACCGCTACCCCGACATGCTGGGCTTCTGCGAGGCGGTGAAGGAACTGGTGATGACGGAGGCGGCGTTCGCGGAGCGACTGAGCGGCGAGACCAAGCTGTTCAACTCCGATCAGTTTTCCGATCCCCGCTTTGGCTCCGGCCCGCTGCGGGTGCCGGAGCGCGTCACGCGGGATCTGGCTCGGTCTTCCGGTCAGCGCGGACGTTCCACCGCCCCTCCTGCGGCCTCCACCCGGGCCGCGACGGCGGTCGGCAGCCGGCCGGCGCCAGCGAGCTCGCGGCCGAAGTGGCTGGTGCCGGCGGCCATCGCGGTCGTGCTGGCGCTTGGCGTGGGTGTGACGCTGGTCGCAACGCGCGATACCTCCGGCCTCAGCGACAAGCAGCGCGCGGTGGTGGACAACCTGCTGCAGCAGATCGACGAGCACATCGTGTTTGACCGGATTCGTGAACCGGCGGACGACAACGCGGTGGCCCTGCTCCGGGACGTGCTGTCGGTGGCGCCGGACTACGCGCCGGCGCAGCAGCGGGCCGAAGAGGTGGCGGTGATTTACGAGCGCGACGCGCGGGCGCTGCTGATGGCGGGCAACACCGACAGCGCGCTGGCCATGGCCCAGGACGGGCTGACGTTGGACACCGACTCAGAGCCACTCACCGACCTCGTGGCCGAAATCGACGCAGAAATCACCGCCGCGGAAAACCGCCAGCAGGTAATCGCACTGAATTTTGAGGCCCAGGGGCTTTTTGCGTCCGGCAGCCTGATGACGCCCGCGGGCGCAAACGCGCTGGAAAAGTACGACGCGGCGCTGGCGCTGGACCCGCAGAATCGGGCGGCGGCGGTAGGCCGTAATCGCGTTCAGACCACCGTCGCCGCACAGGCCCGTGAAGCCCTGCGGGGTGGCGACCTGGATCAGGCCACCGCCCTGGTGCAGCTGCTGGAAGACAATTTCAGCCGCTCTACGCTGGTTGCAGAAGTGCGCAGCGAGCTGAACAACCTGACGCGGGCCCGGGAAGAAGCCGCGCAGATTGCCACACTGCTGAAGGAAGCCCAGCAGCTGGTTACCGCCAACGCTCTGATTGACCCGCCCGGCCGCAGCGCCGTGGACCGGTTCCAGGCTGTGCTGCGAATTGACTCGGCCAACGCGACAGCCAAGCAAGGCCTGGCCAGCATCGCCGCAGGCTTTCAGGAGCGGGCTAACGAGGCGCTGGCGGCGGAAGACTTCAGCCGCGCCGTTGACCTGGCCAGCGCCGGTCTGCGCGCTGAGGCGGACAATCCCACGCTGGCGCAGATTCAGCAGCAAGCCACCGGCGCTCTCGATGCGGTGGACCGGGAGATTCAGGAGTCGCTGCAGGAGGCGGAACGCCTTGCCCGAGCCGGCAGCCTGCTGTCGGACGGTCCGAGCAATGCCCGGTCTGCGTATCAACGGGTGCTGGAGCTCGATCCGGACAACGTCCGGGCCCTGGCGGCCATTGACGACCTGCCGGATCAGGTTTTTTCCCGCATCCGCCAGCTGCGGCGCAGCAACGACCTGATCGGCGCCGGCCAGCTTGCTTCACTGGCCGTCACTAACTTTCCGGACGACGCCCGTTTTGCAACCCTGGGTGATGCCATCACGGCGGAGCAGGAAAGCCAGGCGCAGCAGGCTCGGCTGGCGTCGCTGGTGCAGGACGCGCGGCGCCTGATCGCCGCCTCGCCGCTGGACCAGACCGCTATCAGCGCTGCGGCGACCTCGCTCGACGACATCAGCAGTGAGTTTCCCAACAACGTACAGGTGTCCGGGCTTTTCCAGGACCTGGCCCGCAACGCGGCGAACGCCGCCAATCAGGCCAGCCTGGACGGCAATGACGCGGCAGCCCTGTCCCTGGCGGAGCATGCGCTGTCACTGCTGCCGGACAATTCAACCCTGCTGCGCGCGCGCAATGACATCAGCGCCCGCCAGACCCGCCGGGAAAGAGAAGAAGAGGCGCGGCTGGCGGCCCTGCGGGGTCGGCTCGCCATCGATGCCCGGCCCTGGGGTGAGGTGATCGAGGTAACCGGCCCCAACGGCACCACCGAACTGCCCGAGGACGCCACCACCCCGCTCGTGCTGTCCGTACCCGAGGGCCGGTACCAGATTGTGGTACGCGGCGGCGGCACCACCGCGCCGATCACGCTCAGCGCCGACGTTGAGCGGCAACGGCTGGTGCGCGCCCGGGCGGAGTTTTCGGAGCTCGACGCCACCAGCTACTTCGAGCGATCCGGGTGGTGAGGTCCCGGGGTTTCCCAAACTGCCTGCTCGCGATGCTGACGCTGGCGCTGCCGCTCAGTGCTGCGGCAGATTTCAAGCGCGACTATGGCACCGGTCTGAAGGCGCTGCAGGACGGGGATCTTGACCGGGCGGTGCAGCAGTTTGAGAGCGCCATCGCCGACAATCCGGAATCGGCCGAGCGGGTGCGCATCTACGGCATGCGCTACGAGCCCTATCTGCCCTACTTCTACCTCGGAGAAGCCCGCTTTCAGCAGGGCGACTGCACCGGCGCGCTGGCCGCCTGGCAGGAGGCGGAAAACCGCGGCGTGATCCAGAACCAGGACAGCTACAGCAGTCTTCAAGACCACCAGGCCTCCTGCTCCCGCGCCATGCTCGACCCGGCGCAGCTCGCGTCCGCCCGCAGCGCGCTGCAGGACCTTTCGGACGCCGTGACCCAGCTCGATGATGTGCGCAGCCGCATGGGCGGCAGCTTCACCGCTTCCTGGCAGAGCGCGCTGGACAGCACCCAGCGGCGCCTGAGTGAATACCAGACCCAGCTTGCCGGGGCAGAAGCGGCTTCTGATGCCGGAGAAGTGGACCGCATCGCCGCCGCTGCCATGGGCGACACGGATAACCTACGCTCGCTGCAGAACGAGGCCTCGCAGCGCCTGGCCGCCCTCGACCGGCAGCGCCAGGCGGAGCGGCTGGCGCAGCAGCGCACCCAGGCTCGGTCCGAGCTGACCCAGGCCGTGGCATCCGCCCGCACGGAGCTGGACCGGCCGACGCCGGATCCCAGTCTCGCGACCCAGTCCCAGGCGCTGCTGGTCCTCGTCAATCGCGAAAGTGAGCTGCAGTCCGGCGCCAGCCCGCGGGAGTACCAGGCGCTTACCCGGCAGATCAATGCCGGCCTGCGGGAATACCGGCAGGCGGTGCAGGAATTTAATAACCAGCAGCGCGCCATCGCCGAACGCACACCGCCGGATGAGCTGCGGGCCGTGGCGGAGCTTTACTTTTCCGGCCGCTACGACGAGGTTCCGGCGCTGGTGAACCCGTCCGCCTTCAGCGACGAGCGGGCGCGGGTGCAGGCGCTGCTGTTCCGAGCTGCCGCCCGCTTTCACGCCTACACGCTCAGCGGCGAATCTCAGGACTCACTGCTGCGCCAGGCGGAAAACGACATTCGCTCGATTAAGCGGCTGAACCAGGACTTTTCCCCTTACCTGGCGGCCTTCCCTCCCAAATTCATGAACCTGTTTGACCGCACCCTGTAGCGTCCCGCACCTTGGTTTTGGGGAATTCTGATCTGCGTCAAACGGCCTGCAGGTCGCAATTTTTCGCACCCTTTGCTTCATTGACAACCCCCTAGGCGGGTGCTTCACTGAAGATGCACCTCAGGGGGTGCCAGGTTACCAATCGACCAATCAGAGCAAGGAAGTACCGATGAAGCAAAAGCTAGCGAGCGCGGCCGCGCTGCTGTTTCTGGCCTGTGGGTCAGCACTGGCCCAGCCCCAGGACGGTCCACCGCAGAATCGCGTTTCTCCCGACTCCTTTGGGGCACCTGCCGTCGGCAGCCTCCCCATCGACGTGCTCCCGCCCGGCGCCCGGGCTCTGGGCCTGGCCGGCGCGTTCACCGCGGTTGCTGATGACGCGACCGCCGCGGAAGCTAATCCCGCCGGCCTGACCATTCTGAGCCAACCGGAAGTATCGCTGCATGTGCGCAACTCCGACTATTCGCTGCGCTTTGTGGACCTTGAGGCGCTGGACTCCACCACCTTCGGCGGACCCTCTGGAGAGCTGATCAAAACCTTCGACGACAGCAGCACCAACGTCTCCTTCGCCAGCTACGTTAAGCCGTTTGATCGCTGGACCTTTTCCGCCTTCTACGGTAATCAGCTCGATCTGACCGCGGCCACGCCTTCGGAATCGGTGTTTGATCCCAACTTTATCGACACCTTTGTTTCGGACAATGCGCTGGCCGCCGAAATCGACGGCTTCGGCCTCTCGGCGGCATTTCGACTAACCGACACGGTGAGCGTGGGCCTGACCGTCAAGCGAACGGAGCTGGACCTTTTTTCCAGCGACCGCTATACGGTGGAAGACTTTAACGATCTTGAGTTTATCTTCGGCGATCCCGACATCGGGATCGGATCGTTTCAGGATTTTGCCGACGTGATCGACGACGTGGGCACGGTGGAGTCGCTGCTCGACGGTGATGACTCCGATACCGTGTTTAATCTCGGCGTCCTCGTGAACCCGAACGGCCGCTGGTCCTTCGGCGCGGTCTACAAGCAGGGGGCGGAGTTTTCTATTCCCGGCTTTGCTAGCGTAAACCGCTCCGTCACCTGCCCGGGTACGGACAACCTGTCTCTGTTCTGCCAGGCTGTTTTTGACCTCGTGGATCCGCAAGTGATCGCTGACCTGAACTCGAGCGGCATTGAGGCGCAGACCCAGTCGGTGGTGATTCCGGACCGACTCACGCTGGGACTGGCCCTGCGGCCTTCCGACACGCTCCTGATCTCCCTTGACCTTAACCTGATCGAGTACGAAGACCTGCCCGACCCCCGCCCCTTTGGCCTGGGTGGTCTGGCTCCGGAGGAATTTCGACCGGTCGTCGCCGCGGAACAGATCAGCAACGAGATCAATTACCACGTCGGCGTTGAAAAGGTCTTTCCGCTGTCCGGCAACGGGCTGCTGGACGTGTTCACGCTGCGTGGCGGGGTCTTCGAAGAGAACGACTTCGACGGTTTCCGGGTGCTAGATTCCAGTGAACGGCATTACACGTTTGGTCTGGGCGCGGTGCTGCGCAATCTGCAGATCGACCTGGCCTACGAATCTTCGGATGATGTCGACAACATCGTGCTGTCGGGCATCTACCGCTTCGACTGATGCGGTTCCGGCTCGCCACCACCACGGTGCTCGCCGCTCTGCTGGCGGCGGTGCTGCCCGCCGCTGCGTCGGACGGGGACTATCGCTACGGACTGGAAAGCCTGGAGCGCAGCCAGTTCGCCGCCGCCGTGGCCGCGTTTGAGGCCGCGATCCAAAGCAACCCCCAACCCGCGCTGGCGAAGGAAGCCGGCGGCTTGGACTACCTGCCCTACCTCAACCTTGCGGTGGCCCGGCACGGGGCCGGCGATGCCGCTGGCGCCCGCCAGGCCCTGGACCAGAGCGCCGGCTACGGCGTGGTCAGCGACAGCTTTCTGGGGCAGAAGCTCTGGGACCGCTACGCCCTCAGCATCATGGCCACGGACCAGAGCATACTGGCCGAGGATACGCAGGCAGACTACCGCACCTTCGAGCGCAAAGACTTCACCCTCAGCGATGCTGACGCGAAGACCATCAAGCGGCAGGTGCTGCGGCGCTGCGCCCTCACCGGCAAAGGGCCAGCCGATGATCTGCCATGGTATTTCCACTACGAGTATGGCCTGGACCTGATGGCTGCCGGAGACCCGCAGCGAGCGCTGGACGAGCTGATTCTGGCGGCCAACCTGCGGGAAGATTCCAAACGGCGCTCGCGCATGTACGGCATGTGGTTTACCGACTACCTGCCGTACTTCCAGATCGCTCAGGCTCATTCCAAGCTGGGCAACTGGCAGTGCGCCATGGACGCCATGCGCGTCTCCACCCGCCAGGGTGAGTTTTCGCCGGTAGACCCGGGCTATCAACAGTACTCGGACCTGCAGAAGCTGATCCAGCGCCAGAGCCAGGGGTAGCTGCGAGCTAACCCGTCGCCGGCTTGGATTGCCCGACTACATATTGGAGTAGTTGGGCCCGCCACCCCCTTCCGGAGTGACCCAGGTGATGTTCTGCGCCGGGTCCTTAATATCGCAGGTTTTGCAGTGCACGCAGTTCTGAGCGTTGATCTGAAAGCGGGACACGCCCTCTTCCTCCACCACCTCATACACACCCGCCGGGCAGTACCGCTGCGCCGGTTCCGCAAACTCGGGCAGATTCTGCTCGATCGGCACCGCCGCGTCGCTCAGCTGAAGGTGCACCGGCTGATCTTCTTCGTGGTTGGTGCTCGAGAGAAAAACTGACGAAAGCAGATCGAAACTCAGTTCGCCGTCCGGCTTGGGATACTCGATCGGCGCCGCATTGGCAGCGCGTTTGAGCGCCGCGTGATCCGGCTTGGGATTCTGCCAGGTAAAGGGCAACCGCCCCTGAAAAATATTCTGGTCCACCCAGGTAAAGCCAGCGCCGAGGAATGTGCCGAGCTTGGCCAGCGCCGGTTCAAAATTGCGTGTCCGGTAAAGCTCATCATGAACCCAGGAGGTTTTCACCGACGCGTCGAAGGTTTCCAACGTAGCCGGCGGGCTGTCCTCTTTCAGCGCCGCAAATGCCGCCTCCGCGGCCAGCATGCCGGTCTTGATCGCGGTGTGAGTGCCTTTGATCTTGGCCGGATTAAGAAATCCCGCGTCGCAGCCCACCAGCATGCCGCCGGGGAAACTCAGCTTCGGCAGCGCCTGGTAGCCGCCTTTGTTCACCGCGCGGGCGCCGTAGCCAACGCGCTTACCCCCGGTCAGGTGCTGAGCAATCACCGGGTGATGCTTCCAGCGCTGAAACTCTTTGAACGGGTGTGTGTAGGGATTGGCGTAGTTCAAGGCCAGCACGTAGCCGACAGAAACCTGCTGGTCGCCAAAGTGGTAAAGAAATCCGCCGCCCTCCGTGTGGCCATCGAGCGGCCAGCCCAGCGTGTGCACCACCAGGCCCGGTTTGTGCTGCTCTTCCGGAACGGTCCACAGCTCCTTGAGGCCGATGCCGTAATGCGGCGGCCCAGCGTTTTCCCGCAGATTGAACCGGTCCATCAGGCGTTTCCCCAGATGTCCCCGGCAGCCTTCAGCGAAGATGGTGTACTTCGCCCGCAGCTCGTAGCCCGGCTCAAAGCCGCCCTTCTGCGAGCCATCCCGTGCCACGCCCATGTCGCCGGTGATCACACCGCGGACCTCGCCGTCCTCTTCGATGAACTCCGCCGCGGCAAAACCCGGGAATACGTTGACCTCCAGCGCCTCCGCCTGCTCCCCCAGCCAGCGGCACAGGCTGCCGAGGCTGATGATGTAGTTGCCGTGGTTGCGCATGGGTTTGGGAATCAGAAACCCGGGAATCGTGGTGCTTTTGGACCCGCTGCGCAGGTAGTGGAATTTATCTTCGGTGACCTCTGTGTTGACCGGGGCCCCCAGGTCTTTCCAGTTGGGCATCAGTTCGTCCAGGCCGCGGGGCTCCAGCACCGCGCCGGACACAATGTGGGCTCCCACTTCCGAGCCCTTCTCCACCAGGCAGACGCTGACGTCGTGGCCCTGCTCCGCGGCCAGTTGGCGCAGCCGGATGGCGCTCGCCAGGCCCGCCGGTCCGCCTCCGACAACAACAACGTCAAACTCCATTGATTCACGTTCCACGAGACATTCCTTGGTGAGAGGGCAAGACGAAGCGGTATGATATCAACCCGGAGGCACCTTGCTCCCCAAAAATTAAATCAAACCGGTAAAAGTCAAGGAATTTCAGTGAATAAGATCTACCCTGACGCAGCCAGCGCGCTGGATGGACTGGTGGCGGACGGCCTGACCATTCTGGCCGGCGGGTTTGGCCTTTGTGGCATTCCCGAAAACCTGATCCAGGGTCTCGTCGACTCTGGCGCGGGCGATCTCACCGTGGTCTCCAACAACGCAGGCGTTGACGGATTTGGCCTCGGTCTGCTGCTGGAAACCCGCCAGATCCGCAAGATGGTGTCGTCCTACGTGGGCGAAAACAAACTGTTCGAACAGCAGTATCTCAGCGGTGAGCTGGAGCTTGAATTTAATCCCCAGGGCACGCTGGCGGAGCGCCTGCGGGCCGGCGGCGCCGGCATCCCCGGCTTCTATACCCGCACCGGGGTCGGCACGCTCATCGCCGAGGGTAAAGAGCACAAAGAGTTTGACGGCCAGACCTATATCCTTGAGCGCGGCATCGTTGGCGACCTGGCCCTGGTGAAAGCCTGGAAGGGGGACGAGCAGGGCAACCTGATCTTTCGCAAGACCGCGCGCAACTTCAATCCCATGATGGCCACCGCCGGCCGGACCACGGTGGCGGAAGTGGAAGAAATTGTACCTACCGGCTCCCTCGATCCGGATCAGATCCACACGCCGGGCATCTACGTGCAGCGGCTGATTGCGGGACAACACGAAAAGCGCATCGAACAGCGCACTACGCGAGGCGAATGACATGGCCTGGACTCGAGACCAGATGGCGGAACGCGCCGCCCAGGAGCTGGAAGACGGCTTCTACGCAAACCTCGGCATCGGTATTCCCACGCTGGTGTCGAACTACATCCCCGAGGGTATCGACGTTACCCTGCAGTCGGAAAACGGCATGCTCGGCATGGGCCCGTTTCCCCGGGACGACGAGGTGGACGCGGATCTGATCAATGCCGGTAAGCAGACCATTACGGAGCTTCCGCGCACCAGCTATTTTTCCTCCGCCGACTCCTTCGCGATGATTCGCGGCGGCCACATCGATCTGTCGATCCTGGGCGCTATGGAAGTGGCAGAAAACGGCGACCTTGCGAACTGGATGATCCCCGGGAAGATGGTCAAGGGCATGGGCGGCGCCATGGACCTGGTGGCCGGCGTGAAGCGCGTCGTCGTGCTTATGGACCACACCAGCAAGACCGGCAAGTCCAAACTGCTCACAGCCTGCACGCTGCCGCTGACCGGCCAGGGGGTGGTGGATCGGATCATTACCAACCTCGGCGTGTTTGACGTGGGGGACCAGGGCCTGGTCCTGCGCGAGCTGGCGCCGGAGGTGAGCCTTGAGGACGTCGCCGCCGCCACCGAGGCGAGCTACGAGGTTGCGCTCGGCTAGTGGGCCGCTTGATAAATTCGGTAATCTCAGTCGCCCCCTGGGACTGGCTGGCAAGGCGCGACACGCCGGCAATGGCGTGCCCTTGGCAAGTGTCGCAACGCGGCCAGGCTGTCCCAGGGGGCGCCCCGCAGGGCGAGCCTGACAGGCGACCTGCCGGCGTTGATCCGTCGCGACCATAGCGACGGCTATGCCCGCAACGAATCGCCTTGGCCGGTCGCCTGTCACGCTCGCTGAGGTTACCGAATTTATCAAGCGGCCCACTAGGCAGGGATCCGGGTGAGATGCTAACGCCCCTGCAGCATCTGGCCTACTTCGCCATTGGCGTCACGTTTTTCAGCGCCGCGGTGCTGCTGGGTGGCCATCTGTGGAGCCGGGGTTACGCTGACCGGCCGCGGGCGCGAATCTTCGGCTCTGCGCTGCTCCTCAATCTGAGCCTGATTCAGCTGCTCCACTACCTGGCGCTGGCAGACCAGCTCGACATCTGGTCTTCGCCAGCCTACGTCGGCAACCTCTTCTGCACCGGTCCGCTGTTTTTCTTTTTCTGCCGGGCGGTGCTCCGGCGGGACCAGGGGGAGCCAACCTGGGCGTGGGCGGCGGCGCTGCCGCCGGTGGTCGGCGCGGCCTTTCCAGGCCCCGTTATGTTTTTTGTCAGCTTTGTGATCGGGTCCACCTATTTTGCGGCGCTGGCGCTGCAGCTGGCCGGGCTGCGCAGCCAGCGGCGCCGGTTTGCCGCCGAGATGGTCTCCCTTAGCAGCCTGTTTGTGATTGCGGGTATGACCCTGGTGCTGGGGCTGCTGA
>JBCCVP010000090.1:0-19489 GCA_039195135.1 Pseudomonadota bacterium
CGGCGGTGTTCTGGGCAACGGCGCTCATGGCAAGGCGGGATTCCTCGCTCCCGCAGAAGGCGCCTGGCCGTTGCCCCGCTCCGTCATCCGCTTCGTCGGAGCACCGACTGCTGGCGCATAAAAAAGATGACGGGTTCGGTGCTGGCCATCACCTCGCCGTTCACGTCCACCACTTCCGCCCGCACGGAGTGCTGGCCGCGGTCGATGCCGTTGAAATCCATCGCGAAACTGTTGGTGCTGCCGGTCAGGTTGCCGTCCAGATAAAACCGGACCTGATGGCCCGCCTGCAGCGGTTGGCTGGTTTCCACCCGGGCGGTGAAGGTGCCGCCGGTGCCCCAGAAGTGCTGCTCCGGCTCCGGCGCAACCAGGCGCAGGTCGGCGTAAAACACCTCGGGACCGCCGGCTTCCATCACGGGCGGGCGAGTGCGCGGCGGCGCATCGTAGGGGTCGGCCACGGTGATGGGCGGAAGGTCCATCGGCTTGGCGTCGGCGCTGGGGGGCTGGTCGGTGTAGATCACGTTGCCGTCTTTATCCACCGTCTTGTAA
The DNA here is from genome assembly GCA_039195135.1 of Pseudomonadota bacterium. Classification (GTDB taxonomy): domain Bacteria; phylum Pseudomonadota; class Gammaproteobacteria; order Xanthomonadales; family SZUA-38; genus JANQOZ01. The sequence continues at coordinate 547 of JBCCVP010000090.1, forward strand.
ATTTCCTGGGCTGCCGCACTGGTAACAAACAGAGCGAGCAGCGGCGCACAAGTCAGGGAAATCAAAATTTTCACGGAGAAACCTCCTTCGGGCGGTTTTCTCCATTGTATCGCCCGCGTCTTACCGGTGTCCGGGGCGAAAAGCCCCATGGGCGTTCCCGTCCGACAGCCGGGGCGTAAAAGCCCGGGCCGGGGGCGAACCCACGGCCCGAATCCTCAGGCTGCTGCTTACAGCGAGTAATACAGCCCCACTTCGCAGGGATGGGTGCTCATGCGCAGCGTCGTCACTTCTTCCATCTTCAGGTCGATATAACCGTCGATGAGGTCGTCGCTGAACACGTCGCCGGCCTTGAGAAAGTCCCGATCGGCGTCGAGCGCTTCCAGCGCCTGGTCCAGCGAATGGCAGACCGTCGGAATGGCCTTCTCTTCCTCCGGCGGCAGGTCGTAAAGATCTTTATCCATGGCTTCGCCCGGATCGATCTCGTTGCGGATGCCGTCGAGGCCCGCCATCAGCATGGCGGCGAAGGTGTAGTAGGGGTTGCCGCAGGAGTCGCCGAAACGCACCTCGATGCGGCGGGCCTTCGGGCTGGCCACCCACGGAATCCGGATCGACGCGGAGCGGTTGCGGGCCGAGTAGGCAAGCAGCACCGGCGCTTCAAAGCCGGGCACCAGTCGCTTGTAGCTGTTGGTGGAGGCGTTGGAGAAGGCGTTGATGGCCCGGGCATGCTTAAAGATGCCGCCGATGTAGTGCAGCGCCGCCTGCGACAAACCGCCGTAGTGGTCGCCGGCCATCAGGTTTTCGCCGCCTTTGGCGATGGACTGGTGCACGTGCATGCCGCTGCCGTTGTCGCCGACCAGGGGCTTGGGCATGAAGGTTGCCGTTTTGCCGAAGCTCGCGGCTACGTTTTGCACCACGTACTTGAGGATCAGGTTCTGATCCGCGCGCTTGGTCAGGGTGTTGAAGACGGTGCCGATCTCGCACTGGCCCGCGGTAGCCACCTCGTGGTGGTGCACCTCGGTTTCCACACCCATGGCCTCCAGGGTCATGCACATGGCGCTGCGGATGTCGTGCAGCGAGTCCACCGGAGGCACCGGGAAGTAGCCGCCTTTCACGCCGGGCCGGTGACCCAGGTTGCCGTCCTGCATGGCCGTATCGTTGTTCCAGGCGCCCTCTTCCGAGTCCACCTGGTAGGAGCAGCCGTGCATGTCGGTTTTCCAGCGCACGTCGTCAAAGACGAAAAACTCGGGCTCAGGGCCGAAGTAAGCGGTGTCGGCGATGCCGGAGCTGGTCAGGAAAGCCTCGGCCCGCTTAGCGGTGGACCGGGGGCAGCGGCTGTAGCCCTGCATGGTGGAGGGTTCCAGCACGTCGCAGCGGAGGTTCAGCGTCAGCTCCTCGGCAAACGGATCGATCACCGCCGTGTCTGCCTCGGGCATCAGGATCATGTCCGACTCGTTGATGCCTTTCCATCCGGCGATGGAAGACCCATCGAACATCTTGCCGTCTTCAAACAGCTCCTCGTCCACCGTATGGGCCGGCACGGTGACGTGTTGTTCCTTGCCCTTGGTATCGCAGAAGCGCAGGTCCACGAAGGCAATTTCTTTTTCTTTGATCGCTTTAAGTACGTCTTCACCAGCCATGAGTTTTGAGGTTCTCCTTTAGGTCTTAGGCAGCTGCCGGGCCGGTTTCATCACCGGACCCCAGTCTTAAGTTGCAGGGAACCAGCAAACGCCGTGCCATGCTGGAATGGCGCAGTGGCGGGGGTTGGCAGCGAGGATGTACCGTGATGCACCACAATGGTGCCCCATGTCGGTGCGATATTCAACTATTGCACTGTATTGGTGCGTTACTCGGCGCCAAAGTTGTGCAGTCGAACGGTTCAGATCAGGCTGAGGAGGATCACGCCCAGGGCGATGCGGTAGATCACAAACGGCGTCATGCCGATGCGCTCCACCAGTTTCAGGAAGATGCCGATGCAGGCCCAGGCGCCGATCGCCGAGGCCACCACGGCCAGGCCGACCCGGCCCCAGTTGGTGGCAGCGCCGGCCTGGATCAGCTCCATCGCCGAGTAGGCGCCGGCGGCGCCAAGCGCGGGAATAGCCATCAGGAACGCAAAGCGGCTGGCTGCCTGGCGGGTCATCCCTGCGGCAAGGCCCGCGGTGATGGTGACGCCGGAGCGGGAGGTGCCGGGAATGAGCGCCAGCACCTGCGCCAGCCCCATGGCCACCATGGAGCGGGGCTGGGGCTGATCGCTGCGGGCGTCCAACCGCTTTTTTGCCCAGCGGTCGGCCAGATACAGCAGCACCCCAAACACGATGGACGCCCAGGCGATCACCTCGACCCGGCGCAGATGGGTGCCGATAAAGTCGGCAAACAGGGCGCCGGCAATGATCAGCGGCAGGGTGATGGCGACCAGCCACACGGCCAGGGTTCGGCCGGGCAGCCCAGGAAAACCCGGCGCCGCGCCGGGACCCAGCATGGCCAGCAGGTCACGCCGGAAGTAGCCGATGACGGCCAGGAGCGATCCCACGTGTACCGCCACGTCCATCGCCAGGCCCTGGTCGGCCCAGCCGAACAGCTGGTTGGCGAGGATCAGATGGGCGGAACTGGAGACGGGGAGAAACTCGGTGACGCCCTGCACCAGAGCGAGTAGTAGAACCTGCCAGACATCCATGTCTCAAGGTACCCTCTTGTGAACGTTACACCGTTCCGGCCGCGGATTTCCTCAGGGCGCGGACTCGGCTAAAGGTGCAGTATAGGTGATTCGGTAGATCGCCCCGGCACTGTCGTCGGAAATCAGCACCGAGCCGTCGGACCAGACCAGCACGTCCGCCGGCCGACCCCACACCGATTCGTCCTCGCGCAGCCAGCCGCTGGCAAAAACTTCGTAGTCCGTCACCTGATTGCCGTCCAGCCGAGCCAGCGTCAGGCGGTAGCCAATCTTCTTCGACCGGTTCCAGGAGCCGTGCTCCGCCATCAGGATATGGCCCTGATACTCGGCGGGGAACTGGGTGTCGACCAGAAAGCGCATGCCGAGCGGCGCCACGTGAGGGCCCAGCTTCTGGGCCGGCGGGCGGAACTCGTTGCAGGAGCGTTTGTCGCCAAACTCAGGGTCCGCCAGATCGCCGGCGTGGCAGTAGGGGAATCCAAAGTGCTGGCCGGCCTCGCTGGCATGGTTGAGCTCGCAGGCGGGAATATCATCACCCAGCATGTCGCGCCCGTTGTCGGTGAACCACAGCTCGCCGGTTTCCGGATGCCAGTCAAAGCCCACGGTGTTGCGCACGCCCCGGGCGTAGGTCTCCACGTTGCTGCCGTCCGGGTCCATGCGCTGGATTTCGGCGTAGCCGTCTTCCTCGCACACGTTACAGGGCGCGCCGACCGGCACGTAGAGTTTGCCGTCCGGGCCAAAACCCAGGTACTTCCAGCCGTGGTGCCGCTCGCTGGGAAAATCGTCGTTGACCACCACTGGCTCCGGCGGGTTGTCGAGGCGGTTTTCGATGTTGTCCAGCCGGTAGATGGTGCTGACGGCGCCGATGTAGAGGCTGCCGTCGCGAAAAGCGATGCCGCTTGGCAGCGTCAGGCCACTGGCAATTTCATACACCCGCTCCGCTCGGCCGTCGCCGTCCGCGTCTTTCACCGCGTGGACCCGGCCGTCCCGGCGCGAACCCACAAACAACGTGCCCTGGTCGCCCAGCGCCATGGCCCGGGCATTGGGCACATTGTCGGCGAACACGCTGATGGAAAAGCCTGGCGGCAGGCTGACCTCCTCTATCGGCAGGTCGCGGGCGGTGGCGCAGCTGGCTCCGAAAAAACCGGCCGCGGTGACGATGGGAAACAAAAAGCGAAACGTCATTGGGAATCGATCTCTATGATTCGCGGCAGTATCGCAGGGACTTTGTGGCGTTGGCGTTAAGGTTTGTAGCCCAGCTGGTCCGCCAGCGCGGTGAGCTGCGGGCCATGTAGAGCAAGGTTTTCCCGGTAGTTTTGCCAGTGGCCAGCGGGGTAGTGCTGCCGGTTAAAGTGGTCTCGGCCGGCCGCGGCGGCCCGGTCCAGCCCCGCCAGATCAATCGTGTACGCAGCCGCAAGCGGCGCCAGCGTCGTCTCTAAACGGACGCCTTCAATCACCTGATCCACATCGACGGCAATCACCTCGATGCCGCTACCCGCCAGCACCCGTTCATAGAATTCAAGCAGCGTTTCCAGGCTCAGCAGACCCTCGCGCCAACCCCAGGTGCGGGCGTGGAGCAGCTCGTCGGCCGGATGGCGGTGCGCCAGTAGCACCCGGGAGCCGGGGAAAAACGCTCGCAGGCTGTCCAGGCGACATTGGGCGAGCGGCAGCGCATCCACCGCCAGCACCCGGCCCTCCAGCGGCCGTCGCTGCCGCTCCGCGGCCCGCCAGTAGGCGCGGCGCTCGAGCCGGTGGTGACTTTCCGCCGGACGTTTGCCTAGGCGTTTGGCTACGTTCGAATCCAGCAGGTCGCGTCGTTCTCCCGGCTCGCTGAAGCGGTCTTCCAGCACGTCCAGGGCGGGGATTTGCCGCAGCACGGAAGCCAGCCAGCGGGCGCCGCTGCCGGGCAGGCCCAGCAGGAATACCGGCGGTTCGTGACCGTCGTCGTCCGGCGCTTCCGCCGCCGCCGGCGCGTCATCCAGCGGCAGCGCCAGCTGTTCGACGTTCAGCTGCCGGGTGACCGCCTGAAAAGCTTTGGCGGCTTCCCGGTAGTTGCCCTGAAGGTCCATGGCCCGGCCCCAAAGCTCCCGCGACTGCGCTGCCTGCGGATCGGTCAGGCCCGTCGTGTTGATCGCGTCCAGTGCTTCCAGCACCCGGTCCGGGTCCTGGGCTTCCAGCGCCGCGGCGGCCGGTGCCAGCAGCACCGCGTCGCGCTGCGGATGGTCTTCCGCCGCGCTGGCAACAAATGTTTCGAGCACGCTCACCGCCGCGACTGGTTCTTCCTGCGCGTCGGCCAGCACCAGGGCCACCGTGGCGTTGGCCGGGTCATCGCGCAGCAGCGCTTCCAGCCCGCTGCGGGCACCGGCCAGATCACCACTGTCCATTTTGAGGGCCAGGGCCTTCACCTGTGCATCCGGCGTGCCGGCGGCGGAATAACATTGGGCCGCCTGTTCCAGCTCGCCGGTGGCCCGCAGCGCGTCCCCGAGCAGCTCGATGGTGGGCCGGTGGCCGGGCCTTTTCAGCAGCGACTGCTTAAGGTGCTCCACCGCGTCAACCAGATGATTCAGCGCAAGCGAGACCTCCCCCGCCGTGGCCCGCGCCTGCGGGTTGTCCGGCATCGCGGTCAGTACCTCGGTGCAGATCTCCCGCCCCTCGGCAAGGCGATTTTGCGCCAGCAGCGCCCGCGCCAGCCCCACCTGCCATCCCGCTATGCCGGGGCGCTGCTTGAGGGCGGAGCGGAACGCCTCCTCCGCGGTGGCGTAGGCACCTTTGCGCAGCAGCGCTTCGCCGAGGCTGGTGCGCGCCGGCAGATTGTTCGGGTCCATGCTCAGCACCCGCTGAAACGCGGTAACCGCGTCGTCCAGCTGACCCTGGGCCAGGCGCACCTGGCCCATGTTGACCTGCACCCGGGGCGAATCCGGATCCAGGCGCAGCGCGGTGTTGAGCGCTTTTTCCGCCGCCTCCAGGTCGCCGAGGGTGAGCTCCAGAAAACCCAGCGTGTTGTGGCCTTCGGGCAGGTTGGGGTTGAGCTCCAGCGCCTGGGCCAGGTTGGCCCGGGCGGCGGCGGGGTCACCCTGGGCGTGGCGGATGCTCCCCAGGGTGGCGTAGTAGGTAGCGACGTCGGGCTTGAGCTCGAGCGCCTTTTCCACTTCGTCGAGCGCGCCGTTGAGATCCCCCTGATCCAGGAGGATCAGCCCGAGAAAATGGTGCGCCTCGTCGTTGTCCGGTGTTTCCGTGAGGATGGCCCGGTAATCGGCGGCGGCGCCGGCCAGATCACCGGCGCGGTGTTTTTCTAAAGCCTGTTCCATCATGGGGTGGTTACCCGATTCATTTCCTGCACCAAAAAGCGCGGCGCCCAGCTTTGCAGGCGCCAGTTGCTGATAAACCCGCAGTGGCCGCCGTAGTTGAGCTTGATCAGGCGGGCCGACGGCGGCAGTTTCAGCGCGTCGAAGTCGCTCACCGGGATCACCGGATCGTCGCTGGCAGTGAGCAGGGTTGCGGGGACGGCGAGCGGGCTGAGCGTTTCGCCGGCGATGGAATAACCTTCGAAGTAATCCGGAGCGCTGGCGTAGTCAGTATACCGCCGAACCAGCCGGTCCGTGAGCTCATACATGTCCGCGTTGAGCATCTCTTCGTCGATACCGTGCTGGGGAAACAGCTCCCCCTTGCGGCGCAGCGACCGGCGCCACCTGCGCATGAAGTAAGCGTTGTAGAAAAACGGCGCCGAGACGATCGCCTTCAGTCCATTGCTGGGGCAGATGGCGGGACAGATCGCCACCACGTGGTGCAGGTCGATACCCGCGGCGGGCGCCCGAAGGGCCGTGCGCAGGGCAAAATTACCGCCCAGGGAATAGCCCCCAAGCAGCAGCGGGCGGACGGGATAGCGGCGCTGGATCTCGCCCACCGCGTCGACCACTTCGTCGATCCGGCAGGAATGGAAAATCCCTTCGTTCAGGTGATGGGTCTCGCCGTGATCACGGAAATTCAGCCGGAACACCGAGAAGCCGGCGCGCCAGGCCAGCAAGGCGGTTTCCGCGAGGTAGGCGGAGCGGGCGCTGCCTTCCCACCCGTGGAACAACACGAGCAGTCCCTGCTCCTGCTCATGGGGCGTATACAGACCGGCCAGGCGCACGCCGGCGGGCGTTTCGATGATCACCGATTCGGTGGCCCGGTGGAGCGGTTTCAGGGTTCGCGCCAGCGCGGCCCGGCGCACGCCGGAGCTGGCGACGATGGACTGCAGATGGGGGTTGCGAAGGCCCGCCGCCGGATTGAAATCGACGACGCCCGACGATGCGGGAACCGTCATGCCCTCGTTCACCGCCGGTTGTCCGGATCAACCACCGTGACGACCTGGTCCCGGGCCCAGCGGGCCAGCGCGCTGCGCCCCTCGTCGGCGGGCACGCGGGTCGGCAGAAAGTGGAGCAGCGCCTCGGTGGGGGGCTGGCCCAGCAACCGCACCAGGGAAGCACCAAAACTTTCCCCGGCGCGAAACGCAATGCCGTCGCTCCATTCCCCAGCCCGGTAGTAACCGATCGCCACCGGCTGCAGGGGTGTGCGGGTTTCGATAGCGGCCTGCAGCAGCCGGCCGTGAAACGGGAGCACCGGCCGGCCCGGCCCGGTGCGGCCTTCGGGAAACAGCGCGACGGAACGGTCCGCCTCGAGCCGCTCGCGGATTGCCGCGGTCACCCGGGCCAGCGAATCGTGCCGGCCGCGCTGGTGAAACACCGAACCGCCGGCTTTGGCCATGTAGCCCACCAGCGGCCATTTGGAGATTTCCGCCTTGGCGACAAAACTCGCCAGGCGATGGCTGTGAATCAGCTCGATGTCCGCCCAGTTCAGGTGGTTGGCGACAAACACCACTGGATCCGGCGCCGGCTCTCCCTCCACGCGGACCCGAAACCCAAAAATCCACAGCGCCTTGCCGGACCACCAGCCCGCCCAGCGCTGGGCCCGGCGCCAGGCCGCTCCGCTCCGCTTCTGGCCGTAGGCGGTGACCAGCAGGGTCGGCGGCAGGGCGATGAAGATATGCAGCAGAAGCAGCGGCAGCCGATACAGCACACGCAGCGGCACCAGGCGGTCGACCGCGGGACGGATGACAGTTTCGGTGGTGGTTTGCGTCGTCATATAAAGCCTCAAAAAAGAGACGTGGCTGCGAAAATTAATATTTCAATAGAAGGTCGGTAACGTGGCAAGGCTATTTGGCGGATCTTAAACCTTGTTGACTGACCGGGTTTCAGAACATTTTGAGCGTTGCGCAGGTTAGTGAAACATGTCTTCCGTCTCAACCGTCTTGAGCTGTTCGGTCAGGGACAGGACATGCTCATCCCAGTAGCGCGCCTGGGCAAACCAGGGAAACAGGCGCGGAAACGCGGGATCGTCCCAGCGTTTTGCGATCCAGGCGGCGTACTCCATCATGCGCTGCGCCCGCAGCGCTTCCACCAGCTGCAGCTCCGGCCAGTTGAACGTGGCGAACTGCTCGTAACCTTCCAGCAGCGCGTCGAGCTGGCGCCGCCGGGCGTCCGGGTCGCCGTCGAGCAGCATCCAGAAATCCTGCACCGCCGGGCCTGTCTGGCAGTCGTCCAGATCCACCAGGTGCGGACCTGAGTCGGTCCACAGCACGTTGCCCCGGTGGCAGTCGCCGTGTATCGACTGCTCCGCCGGGCTGGAACGGCCGAGCTTGCTGCGCAACGCGTTGAGCAGCGCCTCGCTCGCCGCTTCGTAACGGCTGCGGGCCTCCAGCGGCAGCAGTGGGCTTTCCAGGATGAGCTGCACCGCCTCCGCCGTGCGATCCACGTCGAGCAGCCGCTGCCGATGGCGGAACGGGCGATCCTGGGCGGCGCGGTGCAGCCGCCCCAGCAGCCGGCCCATCCAGGCGAGGTTGTCGTCACTTTCCAGCACCGGCTCGCGGCCGCCCTGGCGGGGAAACACGGCGAAGCGGTAGCCCTCATGATCCAGCAGGGTTTCGTCGTCAAAGGCAAGCGGCGGCACCACGGGCAGGTCCAGCTCCGCGAGGTAGCAGGAAAAGCCGTGTTCTTCGCGGATCGACTCGTCGGTCCAGCGACCGGGCCGGTAGAACTTGGTGACCACCGGCGCCGCGTCCTCCACGCCCACCTGGTAGACGCGGTTTTCGAAACTGTTGAGCGCCAGCAGGCGCCCGTCCACCTCAAGGCCGGTGCTGGCGACCGCGTCGAGGACGGTGTGGGGCGTTAGCTCCGCGTAGGGAGCGGTATCAGCCGTCACGCCGCTCCACAATGGCTACCGTCAACCGGGAGATGCAGACGACCCGGTCTTTCGGGTCGTAGATGTGCGTGGTCCAAACGTGGGAGCGCCGGCCCAGGTGCTCCGGTCGGCTGATGCCGTAGACGCGACCGTCGCGCACGCCGCGCACATGGCTGGCGTCGATGGTCTGGCCGAGGGCCAGCTCCTTGCTGGTGTCCAACACCAGGGTGGACGCGATGGAGCCCAGCGTTTCGGACAACACGCAGGACGCGCCGCCGTGCAGCAGCCCGTACGGCTGGCGGGTCAGGTCGTTGACCGGCATGGAGCCGCGCAGCCAGTCCGGACCCACATCATCGATGGTGATGCCCAGCTTGCCGGGCATGCAGTCCTGGCTGTAGCGCGTGAGTTCGGCCGGGTTCACCGGCGCAAACCAGATTGTTGTGCCTTCGCTTGCCTCGGTCATACTTTTGCCGCCGCCAGCGCCTGCTCGGAGATCTGATCCCAGGCCGCCACCTGCTCGGCAAAGGCACGGTAGGAATCGCGCACCTTGAGAAACTGCGGATCCCGGCCGGCGATATCGTCGACCACCTGCTCCGACAGATCTTTCAGATATTTGAGCACCTCTTCGGGAAACGGCCGCAGCGAGATGGAGTCGCTTTCCATCACCGCGCTCAGCGCGGCCGCGTTGCGGGCGGTGTATTCAGCCAGCATGGAGTCGTTCACGGACCGGCAGGCGTGGCGCACGATGGCCTTCAGGTCATCCGGCAGGCTATCGAAGGCTTCCTTATTTACCAGGCATTCAAGCGTCGTGCCTGGCTCGTGCCAGCCGGGGTAGTAGTAATAGCGGGCCGCCTGAAACAGGCCAAACGCGCGGTCGTTGTACGGGCCCACCCACTCGGTGGCGTCGATGGTGCCCGATTCCAGGGCAGTAAAAATCTCCGCGCCGGGCAGCGTAACCGGAGTGCCGCCGGCGCGCTTTAGCACCTCGCCGCCAAGGCCGGGTATTCTCATCTTCAGACCCTTCAGGTCTTCCACCGAGTTGATTTCGCGGTTGAACCAGCCACCCATCTGCACGCCGGTGTTGCCGGCGGGAAAAGGCACCAGGCCGAAGCCTTCGTAGATTTCGGTCCAGAGCTCCAGGCCGCCGCCTTCGTAGAGCCACCCATTCATGGCCAGGGCGTTCATGCCGAAAGGAATGGCGGAAAAGAACTGCAGCGCCTCGGCTTTACCCTTCCAGTAGTAGGCCCCGCTGTGCCCCATCTCCGCGGTGCCGGCAGACACTGCGTCAAACACCTCAAAGGCAGGCACCAGATCGCCGGCGCCGAATACGCGCACATTGAGGCGGCCGCCGCTCATTTCGGTGATGGCTTTGGCAACGTTGGCAGCGCCAACCCCAAGGCCCGGGAAGTTCAGCGGCCAGGAAGTGACCATCTTCCACTCCCGGGTCGGTTCGGTGCCGCTTGTGGCGGGACCGCAGTCGGTCTGGGCACAGCCCCCCAGCACCGCCGCCCCGGCGACAGCCCCGGCACCCCGGGTGAGAAATCGTCTTCGCTCCATGTAAATCCGCCCGTTCCGGTAACAACGCGGCTATTTTACGGGCTTTGGCTGGACATTTTCCTACAAGTCGCTGCGGGGCCTGCCGACGATTTGCGCCGGCCCGGTTGCTAAACTACGCTCGGGAATGCTGTCAGAGCAGCGGGCGCGCGCTGAGCGCGGGAGAAAATAATGGGTAAAGAGTATTTTGGGCAGTACAAGGTTGAGTCGGAGCTAGGCCGCGGCGGTATGGGCGTGGTGTACAAGGCGTTCGACGACTCGCTCAACCGCCACGTGGCCATCAAGGTGCTGTCGGAGCAGCTGGCCAACGACGAAAGCGTGGTGGAGCGTTTCAAGCGCGAGGCCAAATCCATGGCCGCCCTCAACGACGCCAGCATTATCCAGATCTATTTTATCGGCGAAGACAATGGCCAGCCCTACTTCGCGATGGAGTTTGTCGACGGCGAATCGCTCAGCGAGCGGCTGAAGCGGGAAGGTCGGCTGCCGATCTCAGAGTCGCTGGCCATCCTGAAGCAGGCGGCCCAGGGACTGGCCCTGGCCCACGGCCGCGGCGTGGTGCACCGGGACATCAAGCCGGGCAACCTCATGCTCACGAAAGACGGCAAGGTCAAAATTGCCGACTTCGGTATCGCCATGGTGCAGGACCTTTCCAAGCGCCTGACCAACACGGGCGAGTTTGTCGGCACCCCGGGCTACCTGTCGCCGGAAGTGTGTGTGGGTCAGCCGGTGGATCAGCGGTCGGATATCTTCGCGCTGGGCATCGTGCTCTACGAGATGCTGACCGGCGATATCCCGTTCACCGAGTCGAGCCCCCTCGGCATGATGCTGGAGGTGGTGAAAGCCGAGATTCCCGACATTCGCACCATCAACGCCGACGTGGACGAGCGCACCTGCCAGATTCTGCGCCGGATGATTGCGAAAGATCCGAATCATCGGTATCCGGACTGCGACGAGCTGCTGGCCGACCTGAAGGGCACCGGCCCCATCTCGGCGGTACCGGATTCCGCCGACGACAACGCGTTTAACGACGCCCGCACCACGGCGCTGAGTCAGCTTGAGAAGCTGCCGGACATGGGCACCGGGCCGGTGGAGGCCACCCGGATTTCGTCCCCGGAAAACGAGCGGCCGGCGCCGAAGCCGGCCGTTTCGAGCCCCGAGCCCTCAGGTAAGGGTTGGCTGCCCGCGGCGATCGCCGCGCTGCTCCTGATCGGCATCGGCGGCGGCCTGCTGTTTGTGTTCCAGGACAGGCTCCTGGGCGAAGACCAGCCCACCGTGGCCAAGACGCAGACGCTGCTGGACAGCACCGCGGCCAACCCCGGCGACAACGCCGATAACGCTGGCACCGCCTCGGCCGCCGACGCTTCCGGCGAAGAACTGGAGGCGGCGCTGCAGGTGGCATCCAACGACGATGAAGTAGCCACCGGAAGCGCGGTGCAGCTGGCTCAGGCCGACAACACGGCGGGTGGCATGGACGGCGCAACCGACGCGACCAAGACCGCCGCGGTACCAACGCAGCGGGAAGGGGTTGCCACGCCGGCCGCATCCGTAGCCGCCGGGAACGAAACGGGTGGCACGCCGGCGACCTCAGTCGCTGCCGGAAACGAGTCGGGCGGCGCGCCGGCTGCCGCAGCCACCGCGATGGCCGCCAACACGGCTGCCGCCACCCAAAAAGCGGCGGTGGAAGCGGCGGTGGAAGTGGCCTCGATCCGCGAACCTGAGCCGCCGCGGGATCCCCGCATGGTGGTGATGGCGGTGGGTGACCAGGCGCTGGCCGGCCCGGTGGAGCAGCTGCTGGAAAACGCGCTGCTGGATCGCGACTTCGACGTGCTGGACGAAGCCTTCTTCCCGGACGTGGGCCGCTACGCGGACGACCGCGGCGTGGACCTGGCCGGACTTGCGGGCCTGATTCAGAGCAACGGCGGCGACGTGCTGGTGCTGGCGGAAATTGACTACGTTGGCGAAACGCCGCTGCAGTACTACGGCCAGTACACCACGCTTTACACGGCCAACGTCAAGATCCGCAACATCTCCCTCGCCGATCGCCGGCCCATGGGCCGCGGCTGGACCAGCAAGGTGGACTTCACCACGCTGAACGCGGACGAAAAAGCCAAAGAAGCGGTAGGCAACATCGCCCTGGACGTGGCTGACGCGCTGCAGGCTATGCAGCCCAACTAACCAGGGCTCAGGGCTGACCGGGTTCCGGGTCAGCGGGCAGCGACCAGTCGATCGGCGGCAGCCGACGGCTGGCGAGGTGATCGTTAGCCTTGGAGAAATGGCGACAGCCAAAAAAGCCCCGATGCGCTGACAGCGGCGAAGGATGCGGCGCCTCCAGCACTTGGTGGCGCTGGCGATCGATGAGTTTGCCTTTTTTCTGCGCGTAGCTGCCCCACAGTAAAAACACCACGCCGTCGCGCTCGCGATTGAGCGCGTCGATGGCGGCGTCGGTAAAGGTCTCCCAACCTTTGCCCTGATGGGCGCCGGCCTGGCCCCGCTCTACCGTCAGCACCGCGTTCAGCAGCAGCACGCCCTGCCGGGCCCAGTGTTCAAGAAAACCGTGGGGCGCAGGCGGTATGCCCAGATCATCTTCGATTTCTTTGAAAATATTGATCAGCGAGGGCGGCGCCGGCACGCCGGGGAGCACAGAAAAACACAGCCCGTGGGCCTGGCCCGGGCCGTGGTAGGGATCCTGACCCAGGATCACCACGCGGGTTTTGTCGAATGGGGTCAGGCGGAAGGCATTGAAGGTCAGGGCGGTTGGCGGGTAGATCACGTGCCGCGCTTCTTTGCGGGACTTAAGAAAAGCCCGCAGCTCTACCATGTACGGCGCGTCCAGCTCGTTACCGAGCCAGGGATCCCAGGATTCGCTGATCCGCGGATCGCTCACCGGCGACTCATGAGTCCTGGCTCTGCGACAGCTGCAGCTGGAAGCGGAGCTTGTTGACCAGCAGGTCCTCGTCGATTGGTTTGGACACCAGGTCGTTGGCACCGCTGCGCAGCAGCGCCGCCTGCTTTTCCAGATTGTCGTCGCCGGTCATCACCAGAATCGGCAGCTTGCCGCGGTGCAGGCCCATCTCCCCGCGCAGGGTCTGGATCAGCTCCATGCCGGTCAGGCCGCCTTTTAGGTAGACGTCGGTGAGCACCACGTCGAAGGCCGGACCGTTCAGCGACTCGATATTTCCGCGCAGGATATCCAGCGCCTCCTCCACGGAAACCACGTGCTCCACGCTGAAGCCGGCGGCTTCCATGATGCGGCGCGTCGCCACGGCCACCACCCGGCTGTCCTCCACGTAGAGAATGTGGCCGGTGACCGAGGTATCGGGTTTCACATAGCCCCGAACAAACGCGCCCAGGGCCTTGAAGCCGTCGGACTTATCGAAGTAGTCCGTCACGTGCTCGTTGATATCCCGGCTCTGCAGGCGGTCGTTCACCTCGCCGGACACTAAGATGATGGGCATAAATTTCTGCGCGCTGCGCCCGCGGAGCTCGGCGGCGAGATCCATCCCGTTGTAGTCCGGCAGCGAGATGGCGGTCGTCACAAGATCCACGCCGCCTTCAGAAAACGCGGCAAGCGCGGCCTCGCCGCTGTCGCAGGCCACAACATCGGCTTCCGGCAGAGCTTCGCTTACCACCTTGCCGATCAGTCGCCGGGACACCTTCGAGGCGTCCACAATCAGGATTCGGCCGCTGTCATCCACCAGTTGTTCTCATCGCCCGGGTGCCAGAAGTTTCAAAGGCAATCATCAGCAGCAAGCCTCGGCCGGTCAAGGGCTTAGGCCTCACTTGCGGCGCTCCGCCGCAGCACGGCCACGTTGGCCCCCAGCCAGCCAAGCCCCGCGCCGGCCCCGATCAGGGCCAATCCGAGCAGCGGGTTGGGCAGGGCGACGGTCAGCTCGCTGCCGTAGCTCACCAGCAGGCGGTTGGCCGGGCCGCTGACCAGCATCACGCTGACCGCGATCACGAGGGCCGCCAGCACACCGGCGGCGAGCCCAAGCAGGAGACCCAGGTAGAGAAAGGGGCGGCGAATAAAACCCGGCGTGGCGCCCAGCAGCTGGCTGACGGCAATCTCCTCCTGGCGCCCTTTGATCTCCAGGCTGATGGTGTGACCGATGATCAGCAAAGCCGCCAGCGCGAGCAGCCCAAGCAGGACCCAGACCACCCGCTGCGCCAGGGCCAGGAGCGCGTTAAGCCGATTGAGCCACTCCAGATCAAGCAGGACGTCGCTGACTTCGGGCCGCGCATTCAGGTCTCTCGCCAGGGCGCTGACGGCTGCCGTGTCGGCCACCGCCGCGGTGGGCAGGACAACCAGGGTCCAGGGCAGCGGGTTGCCATCCAGGGCGGAAAGCGTATCGCCGAATTGGTTTTCCAGGCGCAACAGCTCGTCGGCGGGGTTGAGCACCCGAACCTCGCTCACGCGATCGAGCCGGGTAAGTTCGTCCGCCAGCGTCTGCGCGTCCTCCGCGCCGGCGGTCGCCGCCAGAAACAAAGAGATCTGCCGCGAGTCCGGATACTGGCCGGCGACGCTGCTGAGGCTCTGTACAACCAACAGCAGAGCGGCCGGCAGCGCGATGGCGACGGCCAGCACGCTGGCGGTCATGCCGTTGCCCAGCGGCCGGTGGATGATGCGGGTAAAGGCATCGGTGACGGCGAGCCGGTGATGCTCCAGCCAGGCTGCGAAGCGGCCACCGCCGCCTGCGGCGTGGCGCCGGTTTTTGCCACGCTTCGCGTTCATGCGGCGGGAGTCCCGGAGGCGTCGGCAGGTGCCTGGGGGGGCCGGTAGTCGTCGATGAGCCGGCCGCTCTCGAGCACGAGGACCCGGCGTCGCATGCGCCGCACCAGGTGCAGATCGTGGCTGGCGATTACAAAACACATGCCGCTGGCGTTGAGTTCCGAAAACAGGTTCATGATCTCGGCCGATAGCTCGGGATCGAGGTTGCCCGTGGGTTCGTCCGCCAGCACCACCGGCGGGCGGTTCACAATCGCCCTAGCAATCCCAACGCGCTGCTGCTGGCCGGCGGACAGCTCCACCGGCAGAGCCCGCTCCCGCCGGAGCAGGCCCACGCGGTCGAGGGCCGCCCGCACCCGGCGCTCCCGCTCCGGCCGGGGAACGCCGGCGATGAGTAGGGGAAGGGCCACGTTGGCAAAAGCGCTGGCGTCGGGGAGCAGCCGATGATCCTGAAAGATCATGCCGACCCGGCGGCGGTAGGCGGCAACCCCGCGCCGGTGAATGCGGCCGACGTTAGTGCCCTGGAGCAGTACGGCGCCGCGGGTGGGGCGCTCGACCAGGGCGATCAACTTCAGCAAGGTGCTTTTGCCGGCGCCGGAATGGCCGCTCACAAACACCAGCTCCGGACCTTCGATCTCGAAGCTTAGTTCGGACAGGGCCGGCTCGCCGCTGGTGTAGCGCATGGTGACGTTGTCGAAGCGAATCACTGAGGCTAAGTCACAGCGTGGTGAGCTGGTTGAGCTGGAAAATTGGCAGAAGAATCGCCAGAACAATGGCCAGCACCAGGCCGCCGACAACTAAAATCAGCGCGGGCTCCAGGATGCCCATGGTGACGGCAACCTGGGATTCCACCTGGCGCTCCTGGTGCTCGGCGGCACGGGCCAGCATCTGATCAAGCTCACCACTTTTTTCGCCGCTGGCGACCAGCCGCACCACCAGCGGTGGAAAGGCACGGGTTTGCTCCATGGCGCGGTACAGGCTGGACCCTTCGCGGACCCGATGGGCAACGTCCGCAGCCGCGTTGCGCAGATGGCGGTTTTCGAGCACCTCGCCGGAGATTTTCAGACCCTCCAGCAGCGGCACCGCGCTGCCGGTGAGAATGCTCAAGGTGCGGGCATAGCGGGCCGTGTTGACGGCCCGGACCAGCCGGCCGGCCAGGGGAATTTTGAGCTTGGCGCGATCCCAGACCTCCCGAACGGCCGGCACCCGCAGCCCTAGCGCCAGACCAGCAAGCAGCACCACCAGCACCAGAAAAATGGCGGCGCCGTATTCGGTGAGCCAGCTTGAGAAGGTGATCAGGGTGCGGGTAAGCCAGGGCAGATCCTGATCCATAGAGGCAAAGACGGTAACCACCTGCGGGACCACGTAGGTGAGCAGCCCGAGCAGGGTGGCGAAGGCGACGAAGGCCACGATGGTTGGGTAAAGCGCTGCCAGCAGCACCTTACGACCGAGCGCATCCCGGTTCTCGGCGTCGTCAGCCAGTTTTTCGAGCACGCGATCGAGCTGGCCGGACTGTTCACCGGCAGCCACCGTCGCGCGCACCAGGTGAGGAAAAGCGCGGGGATACTCGGCCATGGCCGCCGACAGCGCGTGACCCTCCATCACCCGGGAGCGCAGGGCGGTGAGTACCCGCCGGCTGCTGCCCCGGTCGCTCTGCTGGGCCACCGTGGCGAGGGATTCTTCTACCGTGAGCCCGGCGGTGAGAAGGCTGGCGAGCTGGCGCAGGGCAAGCGCCTGTTCGGTGCGGCTCATGCGGATGCCACCGCGAGTGCTGCTGTCTTCGCCAACGGGAGCAACAGAAAGGGGACTTAAACCCTGCTCGCGAAGCTGCTGGCGCACCTGGCGTGCAGTGTCGCCGGCGAGGACCCCCTGGCGCTGGCGGCCGCGGTCGTCGAGGGCGGAATATTCGTAAGCTCCCATGAGGTCGTAATTTAGCAGGACCTGGGGGGTTTCGTTGGTCTATGTGTGGGCCGGGTTAGACCCGCTTGGGGTCTGATCCGGAGTGTGGTTACGAACCGGTCTGTTTTTAGGGCCGGGCTGGTTATTCCTGGCGGGTTACTCGGAGGACTTCGTCGACGGACGATTGGCCCTCTTTGACGACGCGCCAGCCGTCGTCGGTTAGCGACGGCCAGTGGACGCGGGCGTGTTGCTCAAGGTCGGCCTCGCCGGCGCCGTCGTGGATGAGGCCGCGGAGTGTTTCGTCGACGGCCACCAGCTCGTAAATGCCGGTTCGGCCGCGGTAGCCGCCGCCGGGCGCGCCCGGGGTGGGTCGGTACAGGGTGACGGGCTCGTTCGAGGGCTGGCCGAAGGCAGCAAGCTCGGCAGCGCCGGCCTGGTAGGCCTCCCGATGTTCCGGGTCGAGCACCCGCACGAGGCGCTGGGCCAGCATGCCCACCAGGGAGGACGCCAGCAGGAACGGCTCAACCCCCATATCGCGAAGCCGGGTCACAGCGCCAATGGCGCTGTTGGTGTGGAGGGTCGCCAGGACAAGGTGGCCGGTGAGGGAGGCCTGCACGGCAATCTGCGCCGTCTCAAGGTCCCGGATTTCCCCGACCATGACCACGTCCGGGTCCTGGCGCAGAATGGCGCGCAGCCCGCGGGCAAAGTCCATCTCTACCCGAGGGTTCACCTGGGTCTGCCCGATCCCATCGATGTCATATTCGATGGGATCTTCAACGGTCATGATGTTGCGGGTGCGATCGTTGAGGCGGCCCAGGGCGGCGTAAAGCGTAGTTGTCTTACCCGAGCCGGTGGGGCCGGTAACGAGCAGGATCCCGTGCGGACGGGTGATGAGCTGTTCCAGCGTGGCAAGCGCCCGTTCACCCATGCCCAATTGGCGCAGGTCCAGACGCCCGGCCTGCTTATCGAGTAAGCGCAGCACCAGCCGTTCACCATGGCTCGAAGGAATGGTGGATACCCGAACGTCCACCGGCCGCCCGGCGACGCGGAGCGAGATACGGCCATCCTGCGGCAGCCGTTTCTCAGCGATATCGAGGCGCGCCATAATCTTGATGCGCGAAGTCACGAGGCTCGCGACCCGCCGCTCCGGCGCCAGCACCTCTCGCAACACCCCGTCCACGCGAAAGCGAACCATCAGCCGATTCTCAAGCGGCTCGATGTGGATATCGGAAGCGTTCTCTTTCACCGCCTCGGTGAGCAGCGCGTTGATCAAGCGAATGATCGGCGCGTCGTCCTCACTCTCGAGCAGGTCTTCGGGTTCGGCCAGTTCCTCGGCGATCTGCTTGAGATCAATCTCGTCGCCGAGATCTTCCGCCATCTGCCGCGCATCACCACTCCCGTGCTGATACAGCTGCTGCAAAAGCTCGTCGTAGCGCTGGTCACTCATCGGCTCAAACTGCATTGGCGCGGCAAGATGCCGCCGCAGCTCCAGCAAAGTCTCCGCGGACGCATCCAACCGGTGTGCCACCGCCGCGTCATCACCCCGCCACTCAAGCAACGTTGCTCCGTTGCGGCGGGCAAAACTAAAGCTGGGTCTGGCCGGTCGTGCCGTCACGGGTATGCAGGCGGGCGGTGGGTGGCTGTGGTCTGGCGGGAGCGTAAACAGGCAGCGCCGAGCATCGCAGGAAAACGAGCGTACAGGGCACAGGGACGTGCCCTGAGGCGAGTCGCGACAGGATGTCGCGTCGCGCCGTTAGCCCGTGGTCCGAGCCGCGCTGGCAACCCCCTAGGCGGGCGCGCCGCCCTCCCGGCCGCCCACAGCCGTCCGCCGCTCGCCTGCTTGCCCGGGACCCACGCAGCACTCTGGCCTGGTCGACAGATCA
>JBCCVP010000091.1:0-19462 GCA_039195135.1 Pseudomonadota bacterium
GGGTGGGGCGGGCTACCCCTATCGGTCGAAACCTTTTCTTGGTGTTTTGGCCTTTGGGGTGCACTTGGGGGGGTTCCCCCCCGGGGTGGGTGTGCCCCGGGGGGAGGGCCTACGCGGCGATGGAGGCCCGCATCTTTTTCAGGGCGTTGGCTTCAAGCTGGCGGATCCGCTCAGCGGACACTGCGTACTTGTCGGCCAGTTCCTGCAGGGTGACCTTGGCGTCGCCCAGCCAGCGGCTGCGGATGATGTCCTGGCTGCGCACGTCGAGCGCGTCCAGGCCGTCGTAGAGCAGCCCGTTGTTGTGGTTGGTGAGGTCTTCGGCCTCGGCCAGCGCTGCCGGATCGGTGACTTCCTTGCTGCGCAGGTAGTTGGTGGGGGACGGACGGGTATCGTCGTCGTCCACCGGCGCGTCGAAGCCGATGTCCTGGCCCGACAGGCGCGATTCCATCTCCACGACCACTTCCGGCTTCACGCCCAGGTCCTTGGCAACCGCCTGGACCTCCGAGTGGTTCAGCCAGCCCAGCCGCTTTTTCGACTTGCGCAAGTTAAAAAACAGCTTGCGCTGCGCCTTGGTGGTGGCCACCTTCACGATGCGCCAATTGCGCAGGATAAATTCGTGCATCTCAGCGCGAATCCAGTGGACGGCAAACGAAACGAGCCGCACGCCCTGCTCCGGATCAAACCGCTTCACGGCCTTCATCAGACCGATGTTGCCTTCCTGGATCAGGTCGCCCAGGGCCAGACCGTAGCCGGAGTAGCTGCGCGCCACGTGCACGACAAACCGCAGATGCGCCATCACCAGCGCCCGGGCGGCTTCCAGATCTTCGGAATCGCGGTAGCGGATGGCCAGTTCCTGTTCCTCTTCCACGGTCAACACCGGCACCTGATTGACGGCGCTGATGTAAGACTCCAGGCTGCCTGTAGCAGACGGGACCGGCAGATTTCGGGTCATGAGAGCAGT
The DNA here is from genome assembly GCA_039195135.1 of Pseudomonadota bacterium. GTDB lineage: Bacteria > Pseudomonadota > Gammaproteobacteria > Xanthomonadales > SZUA-38 > JANQOZ01. Next base: position 962 of record JBCCVP010000091.1, read on the forward strand.
ACTCATCGGTTCAGTCTCCAACGTATCTTCGGCTGTTAGCACTCTCAGCTTTAGAGTGCTAATCGGCGCTCAAGTTCCCTCGCCTGGACGTATTCTGAGACAAGGGGTGTCCGCTCGGTGTGAGCGAAGCGATTTCGCTCGGTATGAGCGAAGCAACTTCGCCCGGTGCGAACGGCAAAGGCGCTTAACGCAGCCGCGCATGATAGCAGATTTTGCCTGCGTTAGAAACTCCCCAGCATGGTGCCGCCGTCCATCGTGAGCGTGCTGCCGGTGGTATAGCTGGCGCCGTCCGAAAGCAGGTACAGCACGCCCTGCACCATCTCCGAGGGCTGGGCGTGGCGCCCGGCCGGTATGGTGCTCAGCCATTTCTGCACCATGGGGCTGTCCGTAAGCGCTTTGGCGAGGCGGGTTTCCACCACGCCGGGGCAGACGGTGTTCACGCGTATGCCGTCCGCGCCATATTCTTTGGCGAAGCCTTCCGACATGCTGACCATGGCCGCTTTGGTCATGGCGTAGAGCAGGTGGTGCCGGGCTGGGGACAGCCCTTCAATCGAGGCGACGTTGACGATGGCGCCGCCGCCGTTTTGTTTCATCAGCTCGACAGCCCGGGCGGACAGAAAGTACGGACCCTTCAGATTCACCTCAAACGTCTTGTCGAAGGCCCAGGGCTCCGCGTCGGCAGCGGGGCCGAAGTAGGGGTTGGTGCCGGCGTTGTTCACCAGGCAGTCCAGTCGGCCACGCTCCTTGCTGATCTCGTCCATGAGGGCGTCGATTTCTTCGGTGCGGCCCACGTGGCAGGGGATCACGGAGGCCTGGCCTCCAGCGCTTTTTATGGCTTCCGCCACCGCTGCCAGCGAGTCCGCGTCGCGAGATGTGAGCACCACGTGGGCGCCTTCAGCAGCCAGCCCCTCAGCAATCGCGCGGCCGATGCCTCGGGAGGCGCCGGTTACCAGGGCCACGCGGCCCTCAAATCGGGGTTCCATAGTTTGTGTCCTTCAGGCAGTAAGGGCGCATATTCGCCGGTCCGCAAGGTACCGGGCAAGTGCTCCGCAGCACGAGCGGGGCTGCAATTTGCTGTGGGGGAAATAAAAAAGGCACATCGAGTGAGGGGAGGGGAGGGGATTTACTCGATGTGCCCCGACAAACTCCATTGTCGCAGGCTTGGGCCTGCGCCGGTGGCAGCATCCTGCCGCCCCGTCGTCTTCCCTGTCGACGCCCCTAATAATAGGGCCGGAGGAGGCGATTCACAAGAGATTTAAATGGGCGTATGAATGAACTAATGTCATCTATACCATGACGAGAAGCCTATAAAATAAAGGTTTTTTCACTTCTTGTGGGCGTTTGTCGAGCTTTTTAGATGAATCTTGTTCATGTTTTATTCACGGTCGAGGTTTCGTAGCCACGGTCGAGGATCCACCGGTTCGCCCGCTTTTCGCAGTTCGAAGTACAAGCCGGACTGGCTTTGCCCGCCGCTGGCGCCGGCGGCGGCAATCAGATCGCCGGCGCCGACCCAGTCCCCCACCTCGCGAAACAGGCTTTCGTTAAACGCGTAGAGCGTCAGGTAGTCGTCGCCATGATCCACGATGGTAAGCAGCCCAAACCCCCGCAGCCAGTCTGCATACGCCACCCGACCGTAGGAAACGGCATAGACCGGGTCGCCCGCGTCAGCCTCGATCAGCATGCCAAAGCGATGCAACCCCGCGGGCTTGCGCTGGCCCGGGCCGCGCAAGATGCGGCCGTCCACCGGCAGCGGCAGATCGCCGCGGCGGGTGCTCAGACCGGGACCCGGCGCAGGGATATCAGCGAGCAGCGACTGAAGATCACGGATCAGCTGATCGAGCCGCGTCTCGTCCGCTTCCAGCTGGTTGCCGGTCGCGCGGCGCTCCCGCAGCCGGTTGTTGAGGGTGGCCAGGGCCGCCTGGCGCGCCGCCTGCTGCTGCTCATAATTGCCGCGGGTAGCGCTGAGCGTATCCCGCTCGGCGGCCAGCGCCGTCCGGGCTGCGCGCACCTCGGCCTGTTTGATCGCAAGGTCCCTGAGCTGTTCGATCAGCCGGGCGGTGCGCTCACCGACCACTCGCTGCACCTGGCGGAAATAGTAGAGCTGGCGCGCTCCATCCGCCGCGTCGGAGACGCTGAGGACCGCTTTCAGCTCTGGGTTGCGCCCCCGCCGGTAGGCGAGCTGCACCGCCTCGGTGAGTTCCCGGCGCCGCTCGCCAAGCTGCGCCGCGCGCCGCGCGGCTTCCTCCTCCAGCGCCTGGAGGCGTGACTCCTGGGTTTTGATGCGTTCTTCGCTGCGCCGCAGGGCACGCCGCGTCTGCGCGAGCGCCTGTTCGACCTCCCGCAGCGCCCGGGCTTCGGTTTCAAGCTCCGCTTCGTCGCGCCGGATGGCCGTTTGCAGCGCCTTCAGCGCCTGGCGTACCTCCGCCCGCTCCCGTTCCAGCTGCTCCTGGTCCGCGGCCTGCGCCAGGGCCGCCAGGGGGAAAAGCAGCAGGGTGCATAAGGCCAGCAGCGCGGCGGCGGCGGTTCGCTGCTGCCAAAAGCGCTCACTGCCAGGTGGCAACACTTGATTGGCGGAATTTTGCCTATACATGCACAATTCGCGTGTCTTTTTGGACCCAGACCCTGCCCATGCTCGAACGGTTCCCCGAATTTGCTGCAAACCACCCCGTGATGGTGGCCATCTTTTTTGGCCTGATCGTCGCGCTCGTGGTGACCGAAATTCGCCACCGGACCCGAGGCTTTGCGTCGCTGAGCCCGGCACTGCTGACTCAGCTGATCAACCGGGCGGACCCGGTCCTGATCGACGTCAGCCCTGCAAACGAGTATGAGCGCGGCCACATCGTCAATGCTCGCAATATTCTGCCATCATCTGTCGATCCCACCAGCAAACCGATGACGGACTGGCAGGATCGCGATGTGGCGATTTACTGCAAAAACGGCATGGTGTCCGAGCAGATTTGCCGGCGCCTCGTCAAAGCCGGGTTCGCCAAGGTGCACTGGCTGCGCGGCGGGCTGCAATCCTGGGCCGGCGAACAACTGCCGGTGACGCGGGCTCGCTGACACACCCACCATATTTTTTAGGAAAAAGCTGACATGGCAGAAGAAGAACAAGCAGGCGGCGTCGCCGCCGCCGCCGAGGGCGATCAGGCCCAATCGCGTTTCACCGTACAGAAGATCTACCTGAAGGACGTTTCCTTCGAAGCGCCCGGCGCTCCCGGTATTTTCACCGAGCGCGGTGAGCCGGAACTGAAAATGAATCTGCAGCAGCGGGTTCAGTCGGTCGCTGACGATCAGTATGAGGTGATCCTGACCGTCACCGTCACCTGCAAGCTTGGCGACAAGACCGCCTACCTGGCGGAGGTGCAGCAGGCCGGCATCTTTGGCCTGGGCGGTTTCGAGCAGGAGCAGCTGCAGGCGACCCTCGGTGCCTACTGCCCCACGATTCTGTTTCCCTACGCTCGCCAGCAGATCTCCGAACTGGTCTCCCATGGCGGGTTCCAGCCGCTGCTGCTACAGCCGGTGAACTTTGATCAGCTTTACGCCGATCAGGTTCGACGCCGCTTTGAAGAGGCGCAGGCCGGCGGCAGCGCCTGACTCCTGCCGGTGGCTGAAAACCGCGTGAGCCCCGAGATCGCGCTGCTCGGAGCGGGATCCTGGGGCACCGCGCTGGCCATGCAGGCCGCCCGGGCCGGTCACGCGGTCCGGCTCTGGGGCCGGGACCCGGACCACGTCCGGGCCCTGGCGCAGTCCCGGGAAAACACCCGCTATCTCAGCGGGGAGCGATTCCCCGACAGCCTTGCGATGGAATCTGATCTGCGCCGCGCCGTGGAAGGCGCGCCGATGGTCATGATCGCCGTGCCCAGCCACGCGTTTGCCGAAACGCTGAAGCAGGTAGCGCCACACCTTGCGCCCGGCGCCCGAGTCAGCTGGGCCAGCAAAGGGTTTGAGCCGGGCACCGGTCGGTTTCTGCATCAGGTTGCCCAGGACATCCTGGGGGCTGAATTCCCCGGCGCCATTCTCACCGGCCCCTCCTTCGCCCGGGAAGTGGCGCGCAACCTGCCGACGGCGGTTACCGTGGCATCCCCGGACCGGGAGCTGGCCACAGCCCTGGTGCGCCTGTTTCACCACAGCAGTTTTCGCGCCTACCTCACCGATGACCTGATCGGGGCCGAACTGGGCGGCGCGGTGAAAAACGTGATGGCCATCGGCACCGGCATCGCCGACGGCATGGGGCTGGGGACCAACACCCGCGCCGCCATGATCACACGGGGATTGGCGGAGATGATGCGCCTGTCCGACGCCCTGGGTGGGCGGCGGGAGACGCTCACCGGGCTTTCCGGCATGGGCGACCTGGTGCTCACCTGCACCGGGGATCTATCGCGTAATCGGCAGTATGGCCTGGCGCTGGGCCAGGGCGAGGCGGCCGAGGCCGCACTGGAGCGCATCGGTCAGGTGGTGGAGGGTGTAGGGACCGCCGAGGCACTGATGCAGCTGGCCTCCAGCCACGACGTGGAGCTGCCCATCTCGGAACAGATCTACCGCATCGTGACCAACCAGAATACCCCGCGAGAAGGGGTCTCCAACCTGCTGGCCCGGGAACCCAAGGCCGAACTCGACTGAATCTATTCGCTGCCTCGCCGGCAGCTCAGGCAAGCGGCCCACTAGGTATACTTCCGCCGGGCGCCGTCGCCTGTGCAGGGATTGGAAAGGGTATGGAACACGTCTGGCTGACCGTGCTTGGCATCTCCGGGTTGCTGCTCCTTGCGGTGCTCGTGTGGCCGCTGGCCTCGCGCTTGAGTTTTCCCTACACGGTGCTGCTGGCGGTGGTGGGTTGTGGGTTGGGGTTTCTCAAGCACGCGCTGCCGGAGAGCGTCTCCATGGGCGCCGCCAGCGACCTACTGGAAGCGCTGCACACGCTGGATATCACGTCGGAAGCGGTGCTCTTTGTGTTTCTCCCGGCGCTGGTGTTTGAATCGGCGCTGGCGATCGACGTGCGGCGCCTGCTGGAGGACATCGCCCCGATCCTGATGCTGGCGGTGGTCGGCCTGCTCATTTCCACGGCCGTCGTGGGGTTTTCTCTGCACGCGGTCAGCGGCGTGGGGATCCTGGTCTGCCTCCTGCTCGGTGCCATCGTGTCGGCCACCGACCCGGTGGCCGTTGTGGCGATTTTTAAAGACCTGGGCGCGCCGAAGCGGCTCGCCATTTTGGTCGAGGGCGAAAGTCTGTTTAACGACGCCACGGCCATCGTGGTGTTCACCATCCTTTCCGCCATGGTGCTGGGCCAGTCCGACGCCGGCCTGGTCAGCGGCGTCGGTGCCTTTCTGAAGGTGTTCTTCGGCGGTATTGCGGTGGGTTACCTGCTTGCCCGTATCGCCACCTGGCTGCTGGACCAGCTGGGTGACGCTACGCTGCCGCGGATCACGCTCACGCTCAGCCTGGCCTACCTTTCGTTTCTGCTGGCAGAGCATTACCTGCACGTGTCCGGCGTGATGGCCGTAGTGACCGCGGCCCTGGTGCTGGGATCCCGCGGCCGGAGCCTGTTTACCCGAGATGCCTGGCACGAGCTGGAGGGCGTCTGGGAGCAGGTGGGTTTTGTCGCCAACTCAGTGATTTTTGTGCTGGTGGGCGTAGCGGTACCGGCCATCCTGGCGGACTTTTCGAGCCGCGAGTGGCTGTGGCTCGGCGTACTGCTGGTGGCGGCGTTTGCCGCACGCTTTGCGCTGATTTTTGGCCTGGTGCCGCTGCTCAGCCGCCTGGGCTGGGCCCAGTCGGTGCAGGTCGGCTACCGGGCTGTCATGTTCTGGGGCGGCCTGCGGGGCGCCGTGTCCCTGGCGCTGGCGCTGGCGGTGATGGAAAACGATGCTTTTGCCCCGGAGATTCGCACCTTTGTGGGAACGCTGGTAACGGCGTTTGTGCTGTTTACCCTGGCGGTAAACGCCACCACCGTTAAGTGGGTGATGCGAGCCTTTGGTCTGGATCAGCTCAGTGCGGCGGACCAGGTGCTGCGCCAGCGGGCGGTCCAGCAGGCCCGGGAACGTGTGGGGCGGGAGCTAGAGACCGCTGCCCGGGCGGCCAAACTGCCAACGGAGCTGGCGGCGGAGGTGGCCGGGCCCTACCAGCAGGAGATAGGGTCCGGCGGAAACGGTGACCTCAATTCGGAGACCTGGATGAATCTGGGGCTCAAGGCGCTGCTGCACCGGGAGCAGCAGATCTACCAGGGGTTTTTTGATCATCGCCTGATCCACTCGGATATCAGTCGCCGCCTGCTGGATCAGGTCAACGATATCCAGGACGGTACCAAAGGCGGCGGCGTGGAAGGCTACCGCCGCGCCTGGGAGCAGTCCCTGGAGCTGGGCTGGCAGATCCGGCTGGCCGCCCGGGCGCAGCAGCGGCTTGGCGTCACCAGCATGCTGGCCAATCGCCTGGGCCAGCGTTTTACCCTGCTGCAGGCCACCTGCATGGCGCTGGAGGAACTGGCCCACGGGCGGGTGGCGGCGGAAGTTGCGGACCCCTCGGTGGCTCCGCAGCTTGAGGCGGCGCTGAAAGAGCGCCTGGATGCCAGCAATCAGGCCCTCGAATGCCTGCGCGCGGCCTACCCGGACTACGCCGCCCAGCTCGAGCGCACCCTGCTGGAACAGATGGCGCTGCGAGTGGAAGCCGGCGAGTACCGCGACATGCTCGCGGGGTCGGTGATCAATAAGGACGTCTATTCCGAGCTGCTGCAGGAGGTGGAAACGCGGGAGGAGGAGATCCGCCGGCCGACGCTGGATCTGGGGCTGGAGGCCCACCGCCTCGTCGCCCGCATGCCTTTTTTTGCCGATCTGGACGAAGCTACTCAGCAGGAGGTGGTGAAGCTGCTCAAGCCCCGCCTCGCGCTGCCCGGCGAGCAGGTGATTACCCAGGGCGAAAAGGGCGACTGTATGTACTTCATCTCCTCCGGTGCGGCCTGTGTGCTGCTGGACCCGGAACCTGTCATTCTGGGGCGCGGCGATTTCTTCGGCGAGATGGCGCTGCTGGAGTCGGTGCCGCGCAAGGTGTCGGTGATTTCGGAGGGCTTCTGCGACCTCCTGATCCTGGCAACGGGGGACTTCAACACGCTGCTGGATGCCCACCCCGCGCTGCGGACCACCATCGAACGGGTGGCCCGGGAGCGCTCTGGCTGAAGTTCAGGTTTCTGCGAGGGCTGGGGCGCTAGTTCTGGAAAGGTTGGCGCAGGGCGAGGTAAAGGTCCTGATCCTTACGCTCCGTCGCCACGCCATCAACGAAGAAGGAAATCGCGGATCGCCTGAACGGTTTCCGCTGGCTTTTCCGCGTGCAGCCAGTGTCCCGCACCCGGCACGGTCTTGAGCTGCGCCAGCGGCAGCTGGTCCGCTACCCGGCTCACAATATCGTCCGGCACGTAGTCGGAGGCGCCGCCGCGGAGAAACAGGGTCGGTTTTGCAAAGCGGCCGCTGACCTCGGGATAGCCGGAGATGGTGTGGATCGATTGCCCGAGCACGGGCAGGTTGAAGCGCCAGTGCCAGCCCTGCTCGTCGCTGCGCCGCAGGTTTTGCAGCAGGAATGCCCGCACCCCCGGTTCGGGCACCACGGCCGCCAGCGCCTCGTCCGCCTGTTTGCGGCTGGTAAGGCTGCTGAGCTCCAGCGCTGCCATGGCGTCGGTATAACGGTCAAAAGTGGTTTTGTGGGCGATCGGCGCTGAGTCCATGGACAGCAGGTGACTGAACTGGTCGGGCGCCGTCAGGGCCGCCACGATGGCGGCTTTACCGCCCATGCTGTGGCCGATCAGCGCCGGCGGGCTGTCGCAGTGGGTCTGGGCAAAGCGCGCCAGGTCTGCCCCCATCGCTGGGTAGGTCATCTCATCGCTGTGGGGCGAATCGCCGTGGTTTCGCAGGTCCACCAGCCACAGGGAAAAGTCCGCTTCCAGCTGGCGCGCGATGGCTCCCCAGTTACTCGCGGAGCCGAACAGGCCGTGCACGATAATCACGTGGCGGCGGCCCGGCGGGCCCGCCGGGCCGAGTTGGCGAAAATTCAGATCCAAGGGGCGATCAGCAGGTAAAGAAAGCCGGCGAAGATGCCATACTTCAGCACGTAGTAGATGGGCTTGTTCTGCTCCTTGATGCGCTTGCCGAGCTGGCGCATCGGATAGATCAGGCCGAACAGGCGGTTGATCATTCCCACCGGTTCGTCCGGGTGGTTGCGGCTGCTGGAGGCGGCCATCACCACGCGGCCAAATAGCCGATTGATCGCCCGCGCCAGCGGATTGTTCATCGGGCGCTCGATATCGCAGAACAGGATCAGCCGGTCCTGGTCGGTATCGTTCCGGGCCCAGTGGATAAAAGTCTCGTCGAACAGCACGTGCTCGCCGTCACGCCAGGCGTAGGGCTGACCGTCGACGTAGATACGGCAGTCATCGCTGTTGGGCGTACTCAGGCCCAGGTGATAGCGCAGGGACCCGGCAAACGGATCTCGATGCCGGGATAGCTCACCGCCGCCGGGCAGCATGGCAAACATGGCGCCTTTCAGCCCGGGCATCGCCTTGAGAATCGCCACGGAACGGGGGCACAGCGTTTCTGCCGACGGCAGCGCCTTGCCGTACCAGGTGAGGTAGAAGCGTTTCCAGCCGCGGCGGAAAAACGAGTTGAAACCCACGTCGTCCAGCTGGGCCGAGGCTTTCACCTCGCCGCCTTCCTGCAGCGCCAGGCCCTCCTCCCGGAATACCTCCCAGTTGTCCTTCAGTTCCTTAAGCTGCGGGAACGCCTCGGGGTCCAGGTAGGGCCGGTTGGGCACCGCGGAAAAGGCGTACATCAGGCTGTTCACCGGCGACAGAAACGTGGTGAAGGACGTGAGCTGCCGCAGCGGGCTGAACCGCACCTGGCCGCGAAAGTGCACCACCAGGCCACAGGCCACCAGCAGATAGACCACCCACATGCCGGGGGAGATGAAGAACGAGATCACGGAAGCGGTGTACCAGAGCCGGGGCTCACCATTTTATCGCCGCAAAGCCGAGCTGTCGCCAGGCCTCATAAACCCCAATGGCCACCGCGTTGGACAGGTTGATGCTGCGACTGTCGCTGGCCATGGGGATGCGGACGCACGCCTCGCACGCCTCGCGCACCGTTTCCGGCAGGCCGCGGGTTTCGGGCCCGAATACGAGCAGATCCGCCGGCTGGAACCGCTGCTCGTGGTGGCCCTTTGTGCCGTGGATGGAAAAGGCGATGCGCCGGCCCGGCCGGGCTTTGAGAAAGCTCGCCCAGTCCACATGCTGCTCCACATGGGCCAGTTCGTGGTAGTCGAGGCCGGCGCGCTTCAGCCGCCGATCATTCAAGACAAAACCGGTGGGTCCCACGATGTGCAGTGGGGCCCCCGCATTGGCCGTGAGGCGAATGATATTGCCGCAGTTCTGAGGTATCTCCGGCTGATACAGCACCACCCCCGGCGCGGTCATGGGTCGCCCCGGCGGGCCATGCGGTAGCGGATGAACGTATAGAGAGCCACGCCGAACAGGCCCCAGCGCAGGCCGTCAAGCCACACGGCGGTGGCCGACGCGGCGTCCAGCCTCAGGGACAGGGCGACATAACCCAGAGAACTCAGCAGGCAGCACACCAGCCAGTACCCGAGCGGCGAGCGTTCGTCGTCGGTGCGGGCCGCGGTGCGCGTGAGGGCCCAGGCCAGAGCGCCAAACCAGGCCACGCTGGCCAGCGCAGTCAGGATAAAGGGGGGCATGGGGGTTCCTCGCTGAGGGCCCGGGTGGCCGGCGCCAGCGCCGCCTGGGCCCAGTGGGCGTAGGCCCGGGGACCCGGGTGGAGCCCGTCCGGGGCAAAGTCGGCGCCGATTTCCCGGGACGATGGCGTGATGTCCAACCACTGTGCGCCGCGGGTTTGCGTCAGCTCACGCTTGCAGGCGTTGTAGGCGTCGATCTGGTCCGCAATCTGCCGCCGGTTGGCACCCCGGCTCAGGGCGAACGGTGAATGACCCCAGTCGGGAATCGACAGCACCAGCACGCGCGCCGCGGTGCTGCCGGCCAGCGCAACGGCGCGATCCAGTAGCGCCGCAAAGTCGCTGGCAAACGTGGCTACCGGCCGGCCGCGGTACTGGTTGTTGACCCCGACGGACAGGCTGACCAGAGCGTAGGGCGGCACGATGCGCCGTTCCCGGGCCTCATCACTCAGGGCCTGCGCAAGCTCGTCGGTGGTCCAGCCGGTTCGGGCCAGCACCTTGAGTTCTGTGGGCAGGTGCTGCTTCGCAAGCATTTGCGCGAGCTGCCGTGGCCAGCTTGCGGCGGGTTCAAGGCCCTCCCCGACGGTGTAGGAATCGCCGAGGGCGAGAAATCGGTGTGGCGCCGTCATGGGATTGACCCGGCACCGGCGGCGGCCCCGCCGGCCCAGCGGCTTTTCACCGACCGGTCGCCATGTGCGTAAGCTGCCGGTCGATGCGTTCGAAGGCGCTGCCCAGGGTCTTCGCGTCGGGCAGAAACGTCAGGCGGAACGTATCCTGCTCCGGGTAGTGGAAGCTGCTGCCGGGCACGACCAGCACGTGGCCCTTTTCGAGCAGCTCCATCGCGAACTGATGATCATCGAAGCCTTTCACGCCAACCACCCGGGGGAATCCATAGAGGGCGCCCCGGGGCGTGTCCATCTGCAGCCAGCGGCTGGCGGCGACCGCGTCGACGCAGGCCTGACGCGATTCGTACAGACGCCCGCCGGGTCGCACCAGCTCCCGCACGCTCTGGTAGCCGCCCAGGGCGGTCTGTACTGCCCACTGGCCGGGCACGTTGGCGCACAGCCGCAGCGACGCCAGCAGTTCCATGGCGATGAGGTAGTCGCCTGCGCTCTCGCGGTTGCCGCTGGTGATGCTCCAGCCTACCCGGTAGCCGCACGCGCGATATACCTTCGACAGTCCGGAGAAAGTGATGCAGAGCGTGTCGCTGACCAGCGTGGCCATGGGCACAAACGGCGCGTCGTCAAACAGCACCTGGTCGTAGATTTCATCACTCATCAGCACCAGCTGATGGCGTTCCGCGAGTTCCGCCAGAGCCTCCAGGGTCTGCCGCCCGTAAACCGCCCCGGTGGGGTTATTGGGGTTGATCACCACCAGCGCTCGGGTACGCGGCGTGATCAGCGCCTCCAGGGCCTCCAGGTCGGGTTCAAAGCCGCCGTCCCGAGGACAGGGGTAGTGCACCGCGTCACCCCCGTTCAGGGCCACCGCGGCGGTCCACAGCGGGTAGTCCGGGGAGGGCACCAGCACTTCGTCGCCAGGGCTGAGCAGCGCCCGCAGGCTCAGGTCGATCAGCTCGCTGACGCCATTACCCATCATCACGTCGTCGACGCTCACGTCCATCACGCCGCGGTTCTGCTGCTGCATCACCACCGCTTCGCGCGCTGGAAAAATCCCTTTCTGGTGGCAGTAGGCTTCGCTGCCGGCGAGGTTTTCAATAATGGCCAGGCGCATCGTCTCCGGCGTGCGAAAGCCGAAGCGCCCGGGGTTGCCAATATTCAGATGCAGGATGTCGTAGCCCTGCCGGTCTAACTCCTGCGCGCGCCGGGCCAGGGCGCCCCGGATCTCGTAGCGCACGTCGCCCAGCTGGCTGCTGACGCCGATCGGTGCAACTTCGGGCTTCATAATGTCCCGATTCATCTTTCGTCTCCTCCCAGGGCCAGCAGCCAGATAGCGGCCGCGGCAAAGCCCAGCTCAACGGCCAGGGCGCTCCACATCATGCTGGTGGCCGGCTCAGATTCCAACAACATGGCCGCCGCGCGGGCCACGCCGAGGCCTCCGTAGCTGCCCAGCAGCAGCCAGAGGGCCGCCCGGCGCAGCCCTTTGTTCAGCGCAAACTTCAGCAGAATCAAACCGATGCCGATCTCTAGACCACCATAAAACGCGCGCAGCTCCACCCGGTTGGAGGACTCCTCCGGCACCGAAAGGCCAAACTGGGCCAGGCCGGCAATTGGATCGATCATCAGATAAATGCCAAATCCGACAAAGCCAAGGCCGCCAAGGACTGGCACGATTGTTTTCAGTTGGTCAGGTAGCTTCATCGGTAATAATGGTAAATAATTGATTTGTAAGGTGTCGATGGCGTCGACTTTCATGAATTCCAAGCGCAAGACTAATCCGAACTCAGTCACAATGAAATGCCTGCGAACAAGCCGTTTTTACGACCCGAAGGTGCTGCTGCTCCTGCTGCTGGCGGGGTTTGCCCTGCCGGCCTACTCCCAGAGCAGCCTCGACTGGGACGTGGCGGTGTTCCCCACCGGCGGCAACGACATCAACTACGGCGTGGGTACCGCCAATCTGAACATCAGCCACACCGGCGCCCAGCCCGGAGGCCGGCCCGTGGAAGCCGGCACCTACGCCGGCAGCGGTGGCTTTGGCACGGGCAACAGCGTGATCTACGGCTCCACCGCCGGCTCCACCACCACCACCGTGCTCACTTTCAGCCCGGCGGTGAGCAACCTTCAGGTGTCGGTCTACGATATCGATAACAGCGACTCGGTGACCGTCTCGGCCTTCAATGGCGCCGCGGACATCAGCGGTACGGTGGCCCTCGCGCCGGTTTCCGGGACCCCCACCTTCACCCTGACGGGAAATACCGGCACCGGCACCGGCGTTAATTCCGGCGGCGGCTCCACCGCCGGCACCCTGAACGTGACCGTGCCGGGACCGGTGACGGAGCTTCGGTTTGCCGGGAGTGCTCCGGGAGGAACGAGCTTTTTATTCGCCGTATCCGACGTGACCGCCACCCCGCCGGCGCCGCCGGCGATCGCGTGCAGCGCCGCGCTGAACCGGCTGGACTGGGATACGCAGGCCTACCCGGGGGGCAGCCTGACGCCGGCCTTCAACGTGGCTGACGTCGCGCCGTTTCCCGATGTGGTGTTTACGTTTTCCCACAGCGGTAACACCGCTGACCTGGGTTTGGGGGCCCCCGCCGAAGACGGCGGATTCACGGGCACGGGCTCCATTGGTGGGGGCGGTAACTTCGTCAACTACTTCCACGACCCGGACCCGGACACCAATCCCCAGCAGATCATTTCCCAGATCGACTTCAGCGATACGCTGCAGGACGTGCGGTTCTCCATTGCCGACATCGACTCAAACGTTGAGGCGGAGGACTTTGCGGACCAGGCAACGGTGATCGGGCTGCTCCCGGGGGGCGGCACCACCGCGCCGGTTTACGAAGCGGTGTCCAGCGGCCCCACCTACGGATTTGTCGGCGGCGCGGTCAACTCCCACGAAACCTTCGACGACGGCACCAACAACGACCCGCGGTCGGCGGTGAACATCTACTTCGATCAGCCGATTGTTGGTATCCGGATGATCTACGACGATCTGGGGCCCAACACCTGGGACAGCTCCCGGGCCATTTTGCTGTCAGATATTCTCTACTGTCCTCCGTCGTCGGTGCCGGTCACTTTGAGCTTTCTCAAGAGCACCATCAGCGATGGCGCCACGAAGGTGTCCTGGCAAACCGCGTCCCAGTCCCTGCACGCTGGATTTGAGCTTCAGCTGCTGGACGCGGGCCGCAAAGCCAAGACGGACCTCACCGTGCCGACCAACAAGCAGTGGTCTACCGAGGTGGAGAGCTACTCAGCCACGCTGCCCGGCACCGGCCGGGAAATCCGCCTGATCAGCCACGACATCAACGGCGCCCGGCAGGTGTTTGGACCGTTCGAAGTGGGACAGTCCTACGGCGCCCGGCTGAAGCCCAACCCGGTGCCCTGGGCTCAGATCCGTGCCGAAATGGAAGCCACGGCGGCGCTGGTCCGGCAAAAGGGAACCAGCCAGCGGGCGCAGGTGAGCGTCTCGCAAACCGGAATCCAGCGGGTCACTTTTGACGACCTGCTGGCGGCCGGGGTGGATCTTTCCGGCGCTTCGGCCGCTGCGCTGGCGGTGACCTTTCGCGGCGCCGCGGTGGCCCGTCGTGTCGAGCTCGGCAATGAACCCGCGGGCTTTGGCAGCGGCGATTTTGTCGATTTCTTTGGCCGCGCTCCGGCGGGCGCTGACGCGCTCTACCTGACGTCGAATAGCTACCAGATCGAGCTCAATCCCGCCCTGGTGACGGCCGCGAGCGTGCAGGCTGGTGCCGGCCGCGGGCCGGTGGCGCCGAGCTACCGGCACACGGAGCGGGCCGGCGAAAACAACGCCTACCAGCCGGCGACGCCAACGCTGGACCCCTGGTTTGACCGGGAGATTTCCACCTTCGGACCGGCCTCCGTCGATCTCACGCTGCCCGTGAGCGCGGTCGACGCCGGCACCGCCACGGTGCAGCTGGATCTGGTGGCGCTCACGGACTTCATGACCTCCCCGGACCCGGACCACCACCTGGTGGCCACGCTGAACGGCGGTGCCCCCATCATCGATGCCTTCACCGACGGGCTCACCGAGTGGGTGCTGACGGCCGACGTGCCGGCCACCAGCCTGCTCGACGGCGACAATGTAATCAGCGCAACACTGCCCGGCGATACCGGCTTTCCTTTCGATATCGTCAACCTTGAGGCCTACGCGATTTCCTATCCTCGACAGTTCGTGGCGATTGACGATCGCCTCGCTTTTGACGGCGATGCCAACGCCTTTGCGCTGACCGGCTTCAGTACCGCTGACCTGGTGGCCTACGCGGTGCCGGAGCGTGGGGGGCTGGTCCAGCTGACGGGGCAGGTTACCGATACCGGGACCGATTTCTCCCTGGCCTTTGGCGGCGTGGGCAGCGACAGCGATACGCTCTTTCAGTCGAGTTTCGAAAGTGGCGAACCGCTGGATCCGACGCCTGCAGAGGCGGCCTTCTACGAGGTGTCCTCGGTGGCGGGCCTTGCCCGACCGGACGTGGCGCCGGCCCCCAGCCCGGCACCGCCGGACGTCGATCCGGAGACCAATTTTGTGCTGCTGACGCACCCGGCCTTCCTGGGCGCCGAGCTGGATCGCTATGTCGCCGCGCGCCGGGCGCAGGGATTCCGGCCGCAGGTGTTTAACCTCGATACGGTTTACGCCGGCTACGGCTCTGGCATGCCCCTGCCGGCGGCAATAACGGCCTTCCTCGAGGACGTTACCGGTCGCGCCCCCGTTGCCCACGTGCTTCTGGTCGGGGCCGATTCCTACGACTACCGCGACGACCTGGGAGCGGGCTCCGTGAGCTTTATCCCAACCCGCTACGCCGGTACCAACCCGTTTGTGAACTACACCCCCAGCGACGCGCTGCTGGCCGACTTTAATGCCGATGAAGTGTCCGACGTGGCCATCGGCCGCTGGCCGGTACGGACGCTGGCGGAGCTGACGACCCTGATCGACAAGACGCTGGCGTTTGACGCAAGCGGCCTGGCCGCAGCGCAGAAGCTGCTGCTGGCGGCCGGCGCCAACGACGACGGCATCCCGCCGTTTTTCGAGCAGGCCCGGCGCATCGGCGACCGCGTGGTCGACGGCGCCGGCAGTCCCTGGGCGGACCGGCAGGAGGCGTTTGTGGAGCTGGACGGGCTGGCGGCAGCGCAGCAGGCGCTGCTGGACGGCATCAACAGCGGGCAGACGCTCACGGTGTATTCCGGTCACGGCGCCGCAGACCTCTGGGCCTTCGAGGGGCTGCTGACCCCGGCGCTGGCCAATACCCTGACCAATGCCGGCGAGCCCACGCTGCTGATGCCGCTGACCTGCTATACCACCTACTTTGTCGATCCCTCCAGCGACACGCTGGCCTACGCGCTGCTGAACGGCGGCGACCGGGGTGCGGTGGCGGTGCACGGGGCGGCCACTTTGAGCGTGTTTGGCGATAACGAGGTCATGGGGCAGCGCATTGTTGATGACATGCTTCAGAACGGGGTCACCCTCGGCGAGGCCATCAACGCCGCCCGGGCGGCCCTCGCGAGTGAAAACTTCAACCGCTACCGTCCGGTCATCATCAACTGGGCGCTGCTGGGAGATCCCACGCTCCGGATCACGCCGTAGTAACCGGGCGCGGTCCGGCGCGCGAGGGCCTCTGCTGGCCTCATCACCACGTTTGCTTCAGATATGGAGGCGGTAAACTACCGCCTGCCTGTCCTGGAGCTTCTCCGTGCTGACCCTGCTTGTTGCGCTTGCCAGCGCCGCTGACCCTGCGGAAAAAAAACCTTCCGAAGACGAATCCGTCCTGCCGGTGGTCACGGTGCTCGAGCGGCGGCCGGCTTCGCTGTTGCGCACCCCCCAGGCCGTCTCGGTGCTGGACACCGATGCGTCGGAGCCCGGCGCGACCCATCCCAATGAGCTGTTTGACGCGGCGGCCGGCGTCTGGGTCAGCCGGGGCAGCGGCCAGGAGCACCTCACCGCGATCCGCTCTCCGGTGCTCACCGGGGCGGGGGCCTGCGGTGCGTTTCTGCTGCTGGAAAACGGGGTGCCGATTCGGCCCTCAGGTTTCTGCAACGTCAACAATCTGTTTGAGCTGCACAGCGAAGCGCCGTCGCGGGTGGAGGTGATTCGGGGGCCGGCTTCGGTGCTCTACGGGTCCAATGCCCTGCACGGCGCCATTAATCTCGACTGGTCGCCGCCCCGCAACGCCAGTCAGTTTGAGGTGTGGGTCGGGCCGGAGGACTACGAGCGGCTGTCCCTGAGCACCGGCTACACCCGGGACCGGGATGACTTTGGGCTGGCGGTCACCGGCATCAGCGCCGGCAGCTTTCGGGAGCTTGAAGGGTTTGACCAGCAGAAGCTCAGCGCGTCCTGGCGCCACCGGGGCCGCATCGATGTGGAAACTCATCTGAGCGCCACCAACCTGAACCAGGAGACGGCGGGATTCATTTTTGGCGAAAACGCGTATCAGGACCCCGAGCTGCGGCGCTCCAACGTCAATCCCGAGGCCTATCGGGATGCCTCTGCGGCCCGCCTGAGCAGCCGCCTGCGATTTGCCAGTGGCGGCGCCTGGGAGTTTCAGCTGACGCCCTTTGCTCGCTATTCCGACATGCAGTTTCTGCAGCATTTTCTGCCCGGAAAGCCGCTGGAGGAAAACGGCCACGTCAGCGCCGGTATCCAGGCGCTGGCGCGCCGCGACGGGGTGGCCGGTGCAGCGTTGGATGTGGGGCTGGATCTGGACTATTCCGACAGCTACCTGCGCCAGACCCAGGACCAGCCCACCGTGGGGTCAGCGTTTCTGGTAGCCACCCGGCCGGTGGGCACCCACTACGACTACGAGGTGCAGGCGCTGACGGCGGCGCTATACGCCCGGCTGGTCTGGCAGTGGGACGGGTGGGAGCTGAACGCCGGCCTGCGCGCGGAAAACACCCGTTACGACTACGACAATCTGGCGCTGGTCGGCAATACCCGGGACGACGGCACGGCCTGCGGTTTCGGCGGATGCCTCTATCGGCGCCCGGCGAACCGGAGCGACGACTTTGTGGATCTGGCGCCGCGCCTCAGCGTTCAGCGCACCTTCGACGATGGTCGCCAGCTGTATGCCCGGGTTGGGCGCGGCTTTCGCGCGCCGCAGCTCACGGAGCTTTACCGTCTGCAGCGGCAGCAGTCAGTGGCGGACCTCGACAGCGAAAAAATGGACTTTGTGGATCTGGGCTATCGGCTGCAGCGGGATCGCTGGCAGCTGGCGCTGGCGGCCTATCACATGCGCAAACGCAACGTGATTCTGCGCGACGCGGACGGTTTTAACGTCAGCGACGGTGTGACCCGCCACAGCGGAATCGAGCTTGAGGCCACCTGGCGGTGGCAGGCGGGCTGGCAGGTATCCAGCGCGGTGAGTCTGGCCCGCCATCGCTATGGCTTTGACCGGGCCGCCGGCGGGGGCGAGACCATCACCTCCGGTAATGAGGTGGACACGGCGCCGGCGCTGACCGGGCAGTTCATGCTGGAGCGGCGCTGGGCCGGGGCGCGGGTGAGCGCTGAATGGGTCTATCAGGACGACTACTTTCTCGATGCCGCCAATCTACGCCGCTACGGCGGTCATAGCTTGTTGCATCTGGGCGCCAACCGGACGTTCGGCGGCTGGCAGGTGTCAGCGCGGCTGCGCAACGCAGCGAACCGGCGCTACGCCGAGCGAGCGGACTTTGCTTTTGGCAACTTCCGCTACTTCCCCGGCGCAGGCCGGCAGCTGTTTATTGGCCTTTCGCGTCAGTTTTGATCGCCGCGTTGACGAGCTGATCGCGATGGGCTTCGGCCAGCGCTTCGGCGGTGGCGTCTTCCATACGCTGGCGCAGTTGTTCGTGCACGTCTTCACGAATTTCCTGCTTCAGTTCGATACGGGCTTCGGCGCGCAGCTGGGACAGGAGGTCCTGGGCGCCGCGGTCGATCACGTTGGCCGTCTCGATCCCGGCAGGACCTGACAGCAGCGAAATCATCATTGCAGTGGTCAGATTCATGTTTCTTTCTCCGTGTGCTTAAACCCCGAGGGGCGTTTCCTTCTGGTGCTCGCTAAAAGCACAAGGTGTGCCAACTTTTTGATCCTTAAAAATCAGTCACTTAGCTGATCATCACGGTTTTCAATAATAGTGAAATTTAAAAATATCTATTTTTAATTATTTATTTTTCATTTTTCAGGCTTCA
>JBCCVP010000092.1:0-19403 GCA_039195135.1 Pseudomonadota bacterium
CCAGAATATCGCGGGTGTCGGACATGGTTTTTTGTCTTTTCGTCAGGCGGCATTTTAACTTGTTATTTGGGTAGGTTCGGAGGTTTTTGGGCGTTCGTTTCGGGTCGTGGCGGCGGGGGGCCCCCCGGGGCCGCGCCGGGGCGGGGTTCTTGGAATTTACGCGCCCCCATGGGTGCAATTCCTTGAACCCCCCCCCCGGCGTGGCCCGGGTTGGACCCCGCAGCAACGACCCGAAACCAGCCCCCAAAAACCTCCGAACCAACCCGAATAACGAGTTAAAATGCCGCCTGACGAAAAGACAAAAAACCATGTCCGACACCCGCGATATTTTGGTCACCTGCGCCCTCCCCTACGCCAACGGCGCCATCCACCTGGGCCACATGGTGGAACACGTGCAGGGCGATATCTGGGTGCGTGCGCTGCGCATGCGCGGCCACCGCGTCTGGTTTGTCTGCGCCGACGACGCGCACGGCACGCCCATCATGGTGAATGCGGACCGGCGCGGTATTACGCCGGAGCAGCTGATTGCGGAAAGTGCCGAGGCCCACGAGGCGGATCTCAACGACTTCGGCATCAGCTACGACCATTACCACTCCACTCACTCGGACAACAATCGAGTGCTGGTGGAGGGCATTTTTGCGGCGCTCAACGAGAAAAACCTGGTGGAGGTGCGCCGCATCGAGCAGTACTACGATGCCAAGGCCGGGATGTTCCTGCCGGACCGGTTTATCAAAGGCACCTGCCCGGTTTGTAAAACGGAAGACCAGTACGGCGACGCCTGCGAAAACTGCAGCGCCACCTACAACCCCACGGACCTGATCGACCCCTACTCCGCCGTGACGGGCGAAAAACCGGAGCTGCGAGAGTCGGACCACTACTTCGTCAAGCTGGCCGAGCGGCAGGGTTTTCTTGAGTCCTGGGTCCGCGGCGGTCAGCTGCAGGACGAGGTCGTCAACAAGCTGGAAGAATGGTTTGAAAAAGGCCTGACTGACTGGGACATCTCCCGCGACAAGCCGTATTTTGGATTTACCATTCCCGGCACCACCGACAAATTCTTCTACGTCTGGGTCGACGCGCCGGTGGGCTATATGGCCAGTTTCCAGCACCTGTGCGAGCAGCGCGGACTGGACTTTGACGCTTACTGGCAGGCGGACTCCCGCGCCGAGCTGTATCACTTCATCGGCAAGGACATCGTCTATTTCCACACGCTGTTCTGGCCCACCATGCTCGACGCGGCGAATTACCGCCTCCCCACGTCAGTTTTTGTGCACGGGTTTCTTACCGTTAACGGCCAGAAAATGTCGAAGAGCCGCGGCACCTTCATCATGGCCCGCACCTATCTAGAGCACCTGGCGCCGGACTATCTGCGCTATTACTACGCGTCCAAGCTGGGGCCCGGCCTGGCGGATCTCGACCTGAACCTTGAGGACTTCGTGGCGCGGGTAAATTCCGACCTGGTGGGCAAGGTGGTGAACATTGCCAGCCGCTGCGCCGGCTTCATCAACAAACGCTTCGAAGGTCGACTGGCCGCGTCGCTGCCGGACAGTACGCCGCTCAAAAAGCTGAGCGCCGCCGCCGACGGCATCGCCGCCTGTTTTGAGGGCCGGGATTACAACCGAGCCGTGCGCCAGATTATGGCGCTGGCGGACGAGGCCAACCGGTATATCGACGAGCACAAACCCTGGCAGCTGATCAAGGAACAAGGGCGGGAGACGGAGGTCCACGCCGTCTGCACCACCGGGATCAACCTGTTCCGGGTGCTCATGGTGTACCTGAAGCCGATTATTCCCGCGACCGCCGAGCGGGCCGAGGCATTTCTGAACGTCGAACCGTTGGTCTGGAACGACGCAACGCAGCCGCTGCTGGACCACGCGATCAATCCCTTTCAGCCGCTGATGACCCGCGTCGACGAACGGGAGATCGAAGCCATCGTGGAAGCTTCCAAAGAAAGCCTGAAAGAAGCACCGCCGGCCAGCGCTCCGGAACCGACCAAAGCGGCGGAAGACCAAAGTACCGAAATCACCATTGATGACTTTGCCAAGGTCGACCTGCGCATCGCCACGGTGACAAAAGCTGAGCCGGTGGAAGGGGCCGACAAACTGCTGCGGCTGGAGCTGGATCTCGGCGACGCCGGCCCGGCCCGGCAGGTGTTCGCGGGTATCAAAGCTGCCTACGACGCGTCGGGCCTGACCGGCCGCCAGGTCATTCTGGTGGCCAACCTAAAGCCCCGAAAAATGCGTTTCGGCGTCTCCGAAGGCATGGTGCTGGCAGCTGGGCCGGGCGGCGAGAACCTGTTCCTGGTCAGCCCGGACAGCGGCGCGGCGCCCGGCATGAAGGTCAAGTGACCGAAATTGTTCTCCTGCTGGTGGGCGCCGCGCTGGTCAACAACGTGGTGCTCACCCGGTTTCTGGGCCTGTGCCCGTTTGTCGGTGCGTCCACCCAGGTGGACGGTGCCCTGGGCATGTCCCTGGCCATCGCCTTTGTGCTCACGCTGACCGCCATGCTGAGCCACCTCGTTTACTCGCTGGTGCTGGTGCCGTTTGATCTTGAGTATCTGCGCACGCTGGTCTTTATCCTGGTGATTGCGGCGGCGGTGCAGCTGACCGAAATCACCATTCGTAACAGCGCCCCGACGCTGCATCAGCAGCTCGGCATCTATCTGCCGCTGATCACCACCAACTGCGCGGTGCTGGGCGTTGCGCTGCTGGCCGTGCGAGATCACGAAAACCTGCTCCACGCAATGACTTTCGGGTTGGGCTCGGCGGCCGGGTTTGGCCTGGTGCTGGTGCTGTTTGCCGGCCTGCGGGAACGCATCGCCGCCGGGCCTGTGCCGGTCGCTTTTCAGGGGCCGGGCATCGCCCTGATCACCGCCGGCCTGATGGCGCTGGCGTTTATGGGGTTTCGCGGCCTCGCGCGCCTGTGACCTGGGCAGCGTCTTCCGTGGTGCTGGGCATTACGATCGTCACTGTGCTGGCCGGAGCCATCGGCCTCGCGCTGGCGGACCTGCTCGGCCGCGAAGCGTTGCCGCTGGCGGGGGATCTGAAGCCGGCCACCCCGCTGCTTGCGCTGATCGATAAGTCCCGCTGCATCGGCTGCGCCCTGTGCCTACCCGCCTGCCCGGTGGCGACGCCGTGAGCCGCAAGGGACTCGAGCAGCCCCTGGGCCGGCGCCTGTGGCACTTTCCCGGCGGCATCAAGCTGCGTCACTGGAAAAAGCTGTCGATCAGCGACGCCATCGAGGACGCGGGTATGCCCGAGGTGCTCACCCTGCCGCTAGATCAGCGGCAGCGGGTTCTGCCGGGCAGCCAGCCCGGGCCGCTCCCGGAGCTGGCCGTGACGCCAGGGCAACGCGTTGCCCGCTACCAGCGGCTGACCGCGAGTACGCCGGGATCGACCGCCCATCTTCACGCCCCAACCTCCGGCACCATTGAATTTGCCCCCAACGAACGGGCGCTGCGGCTGGTGCCGGATGGCCGCCACGAAGGGACGCCGCTGCCGCCGATGCCGGACTGGCCTGCGGCAGCAGCGGAAACCCTTCGGGAGCGGATCTACGAGGCTGGCGTGGTGGGCCTCGGCGGTGCGCTGTTTCCCACCCGCGGCAAACTGACCCAGCCGGCCCGGATACTGATCATCAACGGCGCCGAATGTGAACCCTACATCAGCTGCGACGAAATGCTGATGCGCTGTGAGCCCGAGCCGCTGCTCAAGGGCGCGCTGATCCTGGGCCAGATCCTCGGCGCAGAGCAGATTGTGGTGGCCATCGAAGACCAGATGGGCAAGGTGCTGCAGATCCTCGCCGGCGCGGTGGCGGCGCTGGACGCAGAGTCCCGCATCAGCGTGATCAAAGTACCCACGATCTACCCCGAAGGGGGCGAGAACCAGCTAATCCAGGTGCTGACGGGCCTTGAGGTTCCCAGCGGCGGATTGCCGATCGACATTGGCATCGTGATGCAGAACGTGGCTACCGCCGCCGCCTGCTACGACGCTGTGGCGAAAGGACTGCCGCTGGTCAGTCGCGTCGTGAGCGTAACCGGCCGCGGTATCCGCAGCCCCGGCAACTTCCGGGCGCTGCTCGGCACGCCGTTTGCGTTCCTCATCGATCGCGCCGGCGGCTATCGACAGCCCGTGAGCCGGCTCCTGGTCGGCGGCCCGATGATGGGCCAGGCCGTCGCGGACGACGCGGTACCCACCACCAAAGCCACCAACTGCGTGCTGGCCCTCACCGAGGCCGACACCAAGGCCCGGGCTCCGGAGCTGCCCTGCATTCGCTGCGGGGAGTGTCAGCGGGTTTGTCCGGCTCAGCTGCTGCCGCAGCAGCTGCTCTGGCATATCCAGGACGAAAACTGGCCGGCGGTGCGGCAGCACCATCTTGCCGACTGCATCGAGTGTGGCTGCTGCGCGTACGTCTGCCCCAGTCAGATTCCGCTGGTGGATTACTATCGTCAGGGCAAGGCCCAGCTCCGGGATATTCACGATCGGGACCAGGAGGCGGCCCGGTCGCAGGCCCGCCACCAGACGCGGGACGAGAAGCAGGCGGCGCAGGACGACGCCGCGACGCGCAATCCCAGTGACGCCGTCGCTGACGCGGTGGCCCCAGCCCGGACCAAGCGGCAGCACCACGACTAATGAAATTTGAGGTTCCCGCCGCCGCACCCCACGTACCGGCCCCGGTGTCGGTGCAGGGTGTGATGTTCAAGGTGCTGCTGGCGCTCGTGCCGGGCGTGGCTGCCTACGTGTTTTTCTTTGGCCCGGCCATCCTGGTCCAGATCGCCGTGGCGACGGCCTGCGCGAGCGGGTTTGAGGCGCTGATGCTGAAAGCAAGAGGCCAGCCGCTGAAACCTTTCCTGAGTGATCTTTCGGCGCCGGTCACGGCGGTGCTGTTCAGTCTCTGTCTGCCACCGCTGCTCCCCTGGTGGGCGACGGTGACCGGCATGGCGTTTGCCATCGTGGTAGCCAAACATCTCTACGGCGGCCTCGGCTTTAACGTTTTCAATCCGGCGATGGTGGGGTATGCCGTGGTGCTGGTGGCCTTCCCGCTGGAAGCCACCCTCTGGCTGGCACCGGCGGAGCTGGCTGCGGAGTCGCTGTCGTTCGGCGCCCAGCTCAAGGCCATACTCAGCGGTGCGCTGCCGCCACCGGTCACGTGGGACGCGGTCACCCAGGCCACGCCGCTTGACATGATCCGCACCGGCAGCACCCAGGACATCATGATTTCGGAAATCCGTGAGAGCTCCCTGTTTGGTGATTTTGGCGGCTACGGGTGGGAGTGGATTGCCAATTTCTACGCTTTAGGTGGCCTGTGGCTGATCTACAAGCGCGTCATGAGCTGGCATGCGCCGGTGGCCGTCATTGCAACGGTGGTGCTGCTGACCTTTCCGGTCTGGCTCACCGATCCGGACACGCATCCCTTTCCGCTGCAGCATGTGTTCAGCGGCGGGCTTGTGCTCGGGGCTTTTTTTGTCGCCACCGACCCCGTATCCGGCGCCACCTCGCCCCGGGGGCGGCTGCTGTTCGGCATTGGCGTGGGTCTGCTCACGCTGGTGATTCGCCGCTGGGGCGGCTATCCGGACGGGTTTGCGTTTGCCATTTTGCTCATGAATATGGCGGTGCCGCTGATCGACCGGGTGACCATTCCCCGGGCTTTCGGCCACGCCCGCCGGGAACCGCCGGAGCTGTGAGCAGCCGGCCCGGCAAAACCGCCGCCGTTCTGGCAGCCACCACCGCCGTGTGTATCGCCCTGGCGACGGGCGTGGCGGAGCTGACCCGGGAGCCAGTGGCGCAGGCCGCCCGGACGGCGGAGCTGGAACGTATGCGCGAAATCCTGCCGCCAGACCTGTACGATAACGACCCACTGGCTGACGTCATCCAGATCTCAGCACCGATCGGGCTGGGCAGCGCCGAGCCGCTGGCCGTTTATCGGGCCTACCTGGACGGTGAACCCTCGGCCCTCGTGCTGCAGGCGGTGGCAACCGATGGATATTCCGGCCCCATTGATCTGCTGGTCAGCGTGACCGCTGACGGGGTGGTGCTGGGCGTACGGGTAACCCGGCACCAGGAGACGCCGGGACTGGGGGACGGAATCGATACCCGCATCAGCCCCTGGATTTTGGGCTTCAACCAGAAATCACTGTCCGATCCGCCCGCCGAAAGCTGGGCGGTGCGGCGCGATGGCGGCGAGTTTGATCAATTCACCGCCGCCACCATCACCCCCCGGGCCGTGGTTAAAGCGGTGCGGCGGGCGTTGGAATACGTAAACGAACACAGCACGCAGCTGTTTGCCCCCGCGGCTGACAGCGCGGCAGAGAACAACCAGAGAAAACAACATGAGTGACAACAACCAGACCGCCAACATGGCGGTATTTTGTGATTTTGAGAACGTGGCCCTCGGGGTCCGGGACGCCAACTACAAGCGTTTTGACATTCAGCGGGTGCTGGAGCGCCTGCTGCTGAAGGGCAACATTGTCGTCAAAAAAGCTTACTGCGACTGGGATCGCTACAAGGCTTTCAAAGGCACCATGCACGAAGCGGCTTTTGAGCTGATCGAGATTCCCCACGTGCGGGTATCCGGCAAAAACTCCGCCGACATCCGCATGGTTGTCGACGCGCTGGACCTTTGCTACACCAAGTCCCACGTCGACGTGTTTGTGGTGATCAGCGGAGACTCAGATTTTTCACCGCTGGTGAGCAAGCTGCGGGAAAACAACAAGCTGGTGATCGGCGTTGGCGTGAAGCAGTCCACCTCGGACCTGCTGATTGCCGGGTGTGATGAATTCATCTACTACGACGACCTGATCCGGGCCGCAGACAAGCGGAAGCCGCGGCGCAAAAAGGCGGCCAAGAAGAAAGCCCGCAGCAAAGCCCAGACGGAAGCGGACCGCACGCAGGAGGCCTTTGACCTGGTGCTGGAAACGCTGGAGGACCTCATTGCCGAGCGCGGTGATAAGAAGGTCTGGGGTTCGATGGTGAAGCAGGCCATCAAACGGCGGCAGCCCGGCTTTAACGAGACCTATCACGGCTTCAAGAGCTTCAGCCAGCTGCTGGAACAGGCTTCGGCAAAGGGCCTGATCACCATGCAGCACGACGCCGAATCCGGCGGCCACATCATCACCGCCACAAAAACCAGCGACGACTGACGCCACCGTTAAGCCCCGACGGAGCCCATCGTGTCAGACCCGCTTGGGGTCTGACACCCGAAAGTGGCACTGAGAGGCGTCGAGCGTCAGCGTGACGTTTCCGACGGATGTTCGTCGAGAAGAAGCGCGAACAAAACCCGTCGGAAACTAAGTTCAAGAGCTTGTTCTCTATCGGGGCACATTCGGGTGTCAGACCCCAAGCGGGTCTGACACGGACTAGGCCAAAGCTGCCCGGCAGAGTTCCAGAAAGTGAGCGTGGTTTATCCGCTCGATAATGCGCACGTTGGCCGGCAGGCCCTGGCGCTGCTGCCAGTCCACCACGGTCATGCCCCGGGTTGGTCCGGGCGCCAGGCCGATGGTGACCGGGTAATCGCCCGCGACCTCAATCGCCTCCGGCGCCACCACCGCCGCCATGGCCAGTGCGTCCGCCGCGCGCATCATGGGCTGTTCCGGATTCTGCTCCGTGACAAAACGCCGCACCGCGCCGCTGATGGCGTCGTACAACCGCGCCCGCGGCGATCCGCTTGCCACCCAGCGGGACAGCTCTTCGAAAGAAAACTGATGCGCCATGGTGGCTTCCCAGTCCACCAGATCGAGCTTCGGCCAGCGGCTCAACACCACGTGGGCCGCTTCCGGGTCGGTGTAGATGTTGAACTCCGCGCCCACGTTAGACACGTTGCCGCAGCCACGCACAGCGCCAGCCATCACCACCAGCCGCTGATACAGGGCCGGCAGCTCCGGCTCCTGCGCCAGCGCCAGCGCCACGTTGGTCAACGGCCCGATGGCCACCAGGGTGAGTTCGCCTGGATTTTCCCGCCCGAGGCGAATCAACGCCGGCACCGCGTGTTCTGCCGCCGGCGTCGCCTGCGGCGGATCGCTGATCACATCGCCAAAGCCGTCTTCGCCGTGCACGAACCGCGCGTCTTCGCCGGACCAGCACAGCGGCTCCGGGCAGCCCGGATAAATGTCGAAGCTGCCCTCCAGCACGTCCTTGAGCACGCAGGCATTACGCGTGGTGAAATCCAGGCCCACGTTACCGCCCACGATCGTCAGCGCTTCAACCTGTGTGTCCGGGTGCGCATGGGCCATCATGATGGCCAGCGCGTCGTCCACCCCGGGATCGGTATCGATCACCAGCCGACTCATGATTCGGCAGCCTGCTGCTGCTCAATCTTGGCCCAGGAATCGCGCAGGGTGACGGTGCGGTTAAACACCAGCTGCCCGGGCTGGCTGAGCTTTTCGTCGGCCACGAAGTAGCCATTGCGCTCGAACTGCAGCTGGTCGCCGGCCTGCGTTGCAGCAAGTGATCCCTCCAGCTTGCAGCCGGTCAGCACCGTCAGGGACTCCGGATTGAGATACTCCTTGAAGTCTTTACCCTCTTTGCCGTCGTCCGGGCGCCGGCGGGTAAACAGCCGGTCGTAAACCCGCACCTCGGCGTCCACCGCGTGGGCCGCCGACACCCAGTGAATCGTGCCCTTCACCTTGCGCCCGGAGGTATCGCTGCCGGAGCGGGTTTCCGGATCAACCCGGCAATGCACCTCCACAATCTCACCCTGCTCGTCTTTGATCACCTGTTCAAAATCGATGATGTAGCCAAAGCGCAGGCGCACCGCGCCGCCGGGCTTCAGGCGAAAATACTTGCCCGGCGGGTCTTCCATAAAGTCGTCCCGTTCGATGTAAACCTCGCGGGTAAACGGCACCGGCCGGCTTCCAAGCTCCGGCTTCTGCGGGTGGAACGGACAGTCCAGGGACTCTTCCTTGTCCTCCGGGTAGTTGGTCAGCACCACCTTCAGCGGATGCAGCACCGCCATGGCCCGCGGCGCGGTAGCGTTGAGGGCCTCCCGGACGGAGTTCTCCAGCACGCCCATTTCCACCTTGTTTTCCGCCTTGCTCACGCCGATGCGGGAGCAGAAATCGCGCAGTGCGGCAGCCGGGTAGCCCCGCCGCCGCATGCCGGAAATGGTGGGCATGCGCGGATCATCCCAGCCGTCCACCCGTCCGTCCTCCACCAGCTCCTTAAGCTTGCGCTTGCTGGTTACGGTGTAGAGCAGCTCCAGTCGGGAAAACTCAATCTGCTGGGGCGTGGCCGGTACCGAGGTGTTTTCGATCACCCAGTCGTAGAGCGGCCGGTGATCTTCAAATTCTAAGGTGCACAGCGAATGGGTGATGTTTTCCAGCGCGTCGGAGATGCAGTGGGTAAAGTCATACATGGGATAGATGACCCACTCATCGCCGGTGCGCTGGTGGTGCGCC
Organism: Pseudomonadota bacterium; assembly: GCA_039195135.1. Lineage (GTDB taxonomy): Bacteria > Pseudomonadota > Gammaproteobacteria > Xanthomonadales > SZUA-38 > JANQOZ01. The sequence continues at coordinate 9,386 of JBCCVP010000092.1, forward strand.
CGGCGAATCCGGTACAGCACCGGGTCGCGCATATTGATGTTGGGCGAGGCCATGTCGATGCGCGCGCGCAGCACGTGAGCGCCGTCCTCAAACTCGCCGGCCCGCATGCGCCGGAACAGATCCAGGTTTTCTTCCACAGACCGGTTGCGATAGGGGCTGTCTTTGCCGGGCTCCTTCAGGGTTCCCCGGTAGCTGCGGATTTCTTCCGCCGGCAGGCTGTCGACGTAGGCCAGGCCGTTTTCGATCAGCTCCTCGGCGTAGCCGTAGAGCGCCTCAAAGTAGTCTGAAGCGTGCCGAAGTTCGTTCCACTCAAAGCCCAGCCATCCCACGTCCCGGGCGATCGCCTCGGCGAATTCGACACTCTCCTTCTCCGGATTGGTGTCGTCATAGCGCAGGTTGCAGGTGCCATCGTAGTCCTGGGCCAGGGAAAAATTCAGGCAAATGGATTTGGCGTGACCGATATGAAGGTAGCCGTTAGGTTCCGGCGGAAAGCGGGTGGCCACCCGTCCTCCGTGGCGTCCTTCAGAGCGGTCTTTCTCAATGATCTGGCGAATAAAATGGCTGGGCAGCGTTTCGGACATGATGACTCGACATTCGTTCTGGAACGGGGAAGAACCGATTACCCGGGTGTCAGCGGGCGGATTCTACTTTGCGCAGCAGTCGTTGCGCGAGATGGGCTTCCGAGGTGGTGGGCATCAGCGTCAGCAGAGTATCGGCAAAATAGCTGGCACGACTTGGGTTTTCCGCCCGCTGGTAGGCCTCCGCCAGCGCCAGCATCGCACGGGGCAGCGCTTTGTGGCTCGGCTCGCGCTGGATGTAGAGGTTGACGATGTTGGCCGCCTGGTCGGTCACGTCCCACTCGGCGAAGCGGTGCCCCAGGGCGATGTGCAGATCGGTCGGCAGCTCCGGCTGCCCCTGCGCCACCGCCAGGTAATCTTTGTAAAGCGCGGTGATTTCGTCGCGGCTTCCGCCGTCATGCTCCGGCCGCGCGAGCAGGGTGCCGGCCGCCGCGTGGAACTGGGGCGTTTTGGGCTCAAATTTCCAGACGGCATAGCGCAGCTGGCGCACCGCCGCGTCTTGAGGGGCCAGCGCTTTCAGCGTCTCGATCTGGCGCTGGGCTTTGGGCAGCTGCTTCAGGTCCAGCAGCCGGGTGACCCGATCAATGCCGGACCGCACCTCCTGCTCCACCTGCGCCGGGTCCGCCGCCGGCTCCCGGGCCAGGCCCGCCGTCCGCAGCACCACGCCCAGCAGCACGCCGCCGGCCAGCCCCAGCAGCAGATCGACGGCGATCGAAAAATCGAACATGCCCGCCGCCAGGCCCAGCGCACCCAGACACAGGGCGGCGGACACCATCCACGGCAGGCTCACCTGCCCGGCCCCGCCGGGCAGAAAACACAGCGGCCGCAGCGCCGCTCCCTGGGCAACGCCCAGCGCCAGCCCCTGAAAAGCAAGGCCTGCCATCAGCAGCGTTGGGCCGCCGCCGAGATAGGTCCCTTCCAGCGCGCGGGGAATCAAAAAGGCCAGACTCGCCGCGAGCGCCAGCCCAGCGGCCGCGAGCACCGGTCCCAGCAGCGCTTCCAGCGGCGCCACCACCAGCCCAATCAGGAGCGCCGTGGCAATCGCGGGCACCACCAGCCCGGGCGCAGGCCAGCCGGCCACGGTGCCGGCGATCAACGCCGCAAGCACAAGCAGAGTCATTGCGGTAATCAAAAACCAGCGCTGCCGGGTGCTGAACAACGGTCCGGGAACCGTGGTCATTGCGCCTCCTTGGGCAAATGTCTCGCTGACGTCCCGAAGCCAGCGGCGGCGGGCCGTCACAAAAAAGACAAATTATAGCGGTGTCGCCGGGTCAGGTCTTGAGGGAAATCGGGAGGATTTGGGGCAGTGGTGGCCGGGGGGGAAGGACTCAGCCGGTGCCGAGAAATGGTGGCGGAACCTCCGGCGGCGGCGGCGGCGACTCGTCGTTGAGCCCCTGGGCACGCTTTTCCGCGTGGCGCGCCAGACCGCGCAGCTCATCGCTCCACCACAGCAGCTGGTCAGCGCTGCATTCAGACACAACAAAGTGTCGCAGTTGCACTAGCAGTTCGGTCCGGGTCATAAGATAGCCTCCATATGCAGGAGGTATCGGTAAATAATCCGAACAACTTTAGCCCTCGATCACGATTTGCGGCGTGGTGATGTCCAGCTCGCCCATGTACGCATTAAACATCTCTGGCTCGAGCCGCCCCATCAGATTGACCATCACCAGTTCCCCGCTATCCGCGGACATCACCACCATGCCCCGGATATGCTCGGCTTGGTCAAATTTGACCAGCACGTTGACCGCTTCGCCGTCTTCCCGTATCGCCACCACCGGATCCCAGCCTTTCTGACGCAGGCTGCTGACCGTCTCGTTGAGGGAGGCGGGCGAAAACCCGGGCTGCGTTTCGTAGATAAATACCCGGACACCGCGCAGACCCTTTAGAATCCGGGCCGCTTCGGGGTCTTCATCGCGCACGATGACCCGGGCCAGCCTCAGGGGAAGCGGCCCAAGGCTCAGACCCATCACCCGATGCGTGTCGTCCGGCGCCGGGAGGCGCGCATAGCCGGCGCCGCGGCCCGCGGTAATGCCGCAGGCGCCGAGGACAAAGATGGATAGAACAACCAGGATCCAGTTTCGTGCGGGCATCACGCAGCTCCCTCGGCAAGGCTCAGATACCTACCACACGCGTGGCGGCGGGTTTGGTTACAGCGCAATGCGCACGCGGTAAAGCGCGTGGCTGCTGGCGAGGTATTTTCTTTCAAAGTTCGACGTGGGGGGCCCGCCGGCGAACCGCTCCACCCGGGGCTCGGGCCAGCCGTAGGCGCCGACGGCGGCCGCAAATTCCTCCGCGTAGGCGGCCCAGTTGGTGCGTAGTTCGAGCTCTCCTCCCAGCGCCAGCGCGCTGGCAAACGCCGGGTGGCCATGCCACCGGCGCTGCAGCTGGGAGGGTTTGGGCCAGGGGTTGGGATAAAGCAGGTAGTGCCGCGCCAGCCGCACGCCTTGTTCTTCCATTAGCCGCCACAGATCCGACAGTTCCGCCCGCAGGAGAATCTGGTTGCCCTCCCGCAGGCCGGGTTCCTGCCAGCCGCCGCGGGCCAACCGATGGGCCGACTGGTCCACGCCCAGCACCACTTCGTCTGGGTGCGCCCGGGCCAGCTCCCGGGTGGACATGGCGGTACCGCAGCCGCCGTCGAGCACCAGCGGCCGGGACAGGTCAGCGTGATCGGCCAGCCACGCGAAAGCTTCCCGCGTATGTTGCGCCACGGGTTTACGGAACGCCGCCTGTCGGTAGCGTTCGATTAGCGCTGGCAGCCGCTGGTCAACCCCGATCTGGTTGCTGACCACCGGCCTTGAGTTACCGGTGATGGGTGTTCCACCTCCTGAAAATCAAAGGACCCTGGGCCAAGCCCGGCTCATCGTTCCTTCAGCTCCCGGAGCAGGAGATCCCGCTCCAGCCCCGAGCCGATGTGGTCCCGGGCGGCCGCCACGAGGGCGTCGTTAACCCGGTCGCTGCCGTGCAGCCGCGCTACCTCGCTGAGCAGCAGACGAAGCTCCAGATCGGAACGGATGGAATCGCCGGCGCGGTCGATGAGCGTCAGCACGTTGGCTTCCGCCGTGGTCTGAGCAATCAGATTCTGAAGCAGCAGCCGCTGCTCAAGGTCCGAGCCTATGCTGTCCGCCGAGTCGAGGGCGAGGCGCTCCAGGGCCGCCGGCAGGTCCCGGTTCTTCAGCAGCGCTTCCAGCGCCAGCCGGTGCTCGAGGTCGCTGCCGAGCGTCTGGGCAGCCCGGATATAGGCTTCCCCTACCGGATCATCGTCGACCCGATGCAGCGTGGCTCGCAGCGCCAGGCGCTTTTCCAGATCGCCGCGGAGCGTATCGCCCGCTACATCCAGCGCGGAAACCAGGTCCGCCGTCGAGAGATCTTCCTGCTTGAACAGCGACGCGAAGTACCGCCGCTGGCTGAGATCGCTACGAATCTTCTTTATCTCCGCAAGCACCGCGGCAGAACCGCCGCGGGCGTAAAGGCGGGCCGCCCGCGCTTCGGCATCGATGCCGCTAACCCTGAGCAGCTGCGGGAGAATACTTGCGAACCAGGCCTGCGCCGGCGCGTCGTAAGGCTGGCGGCGCCCGTCCAGCCAGAATTCGGTTTCGACGCTTTTGCCATCTCCCTCAAAACGTACCCGGCGCGAGGTTTCGCCAACGTGGGTCAGGTCGAAATGACCGTCCAGGAAAGTCAGCGCGTCCTCTGCCGGATTGATCTCAAAGTGACCTTTGGCTTTCAACCGCAGCTGGATGCCGTCGTCGGAATGGGAAACGGAGATCTCGGTAAACCCATCTCGTTCATCCGTAATGTCGACCACCGTGCCGCGCTTGGTCTTTTGCGCACCGCTTGACACACCCGGGAGGCCAACGGCGGCCAGCGCCGTCAGCACACAGAGCACGCCCAGCAGCACTTTCAGTCCGGGTCCTTTGCGGGTTCGCCGACGCACTAGCGCTTCAACCCGACCGACCAGCTCATGGGGGCGGCTCATGATGCCGCTCGCCAGTGCCGGTGTGGAGTGGCCCGGCAGCGCGAAGCCGGTGATTGCGTCCACCAGCGAGGCGCGGCTGGCACCCTGCTCCAGCGCGAGAGCGTCGCTGCCGCGCTCGGCCGCCTGCGCGATGCGCCGACTTGCCAGGTAGTTAAGAGGCTGGAAAAACAGCACGCTCTGCGTGACCAGGCAGATCCAGCGCCAAACGCCATCTCCGCGCTTCAGGTGGGCCAGCTCATGGGCCAGCACGGCCTGAATCTGCGCCGGCGCCAGCGTCGCAACCCGCGGCGGGAGCACCAGCTGCCGCCGACCCACCGCCATGGGCTGGGAAACGTGCTCGCAGATCGACACCTGTACCCAGGAGGGAACGCCAAACCTTTCGTGAGCTAAGGGATAGGGCCGGCGCCGACTGAGCAGCAGCCGCAGGCGAAATGCGATGACCTGGAGGCGCGCCAGCATGGCCGCCGCACCCAGGAGCCAGAGGCCGAGCAAGACGGACGGCAGCGGTGCTTCCTTGACCAGCCCCAAGGCCGGCGGCGCTACCGGCGCCAGAACAGCGGACTGTGGCCGGGGCGTCAGACTCGCAGAACCATCGGCCCTCGGCGCCCGGTTTTCGAGCAGCGGCACGGCCGCGTTGCCGCCCTGCTCACTCAGCATCACTGGCGGCAGCGCAAATATCTCAAATCGCTGGGGCGCCAGGCCCCCGGCCTGCAGAGCCGAACTGAACACGGCGCCCAGCAGGGCAGCTTTCCACGCCAGCTCCTGCAGGTGCGGTACCCGGCGGCGCAGCGTGCCGTCGACCAGCGCCACCAGGCCGAGCAACACCGTGCTGTGCATGGCGTAGGTGATGAGCCAGGACGTCAGCAGGCCGGTCATGATCGTTTCCCTTGTTCGTTGTTGCCGGCTTCGTTTGTCCGGGCTTCCTCCAGCAGTTCCACAATACGCTTTCGGTCGCCGTCCTTAAGCTCACCCTCGTCCCCCAGCAGGTGGTTCACCAGCGCCGCCGGGTCGCCGAGAAACAGCTTCTGAATCAGTCCACCAACCATACCGGCGCGCACCGTTTTCCTTGCCACCTGGGCCGAATAAACAAAGCTGCGGCCTTCCTTCCGGTGGGTCACTGCGCCTTTTTCCTCCAGCCGCTTGAGCAGCGTTGCCACCGTGGTAGGCGCCAGCTGCCGCGATGACGCCAGGGCGTCACAGACCTGACCGCTGGTGGCCTCACCCAGGTCCCAGAGCACCTGCATCACTTCCAGCTGAAGTTCACTGAGTTTGTGTCCGCTCATCGTCGGCTTCCGTCTTATGTCAATAACTACATTTGTAGTACTACAGCTGTAGTTTGTCAACCGCCCTTCGGCTATGCCGGACCGGTTTTCTGCCGGTTATCTCTTAGACGCGCCCGCTCCCGGATCGGTTACGCCGCTGGCTCACCGCTAGCGGAAGGCCGCCTTTTGCCGCACAATGCGGCGCCTTAACTTAGCTCCGGACTGGGCCATGGGCGACGCCCGCCACTACTTCCATCACAAGCAGGAATTCGCCACGCGCCGGGGCGACACGCTGAGCGAGTTCACCCTCGCCTACGAGACCTGGGGCGAGCTCAACAGCGCCCGGGACAACGCGGTGGTGATCTTTACCGGCCTATCGCCCAGCGCCCACGCCGGCAGCTCTCCCGCCGACCCTTCCCCCGGCTGGTGGGAGTTTATGGTGGGCCCGGGTAAGCCCATCGATACGCGACGGTGGTTTGTTGTCTGCATCAACTCCCTGGGCAGCTGCAAAGGATCCACCGGACCCGCCTCTACCGATCCCGGGACCGGAAAGCGCTATCGCCTGACCTTTCCGGCCTTGAGCATCGAGGACATCGCCGCCAGCGGCCACCTGCTGGTGAAACACCTTCAGATCGACGAGGTCGCCGTGCTGGTCGGTCCGTCCATGGGCGGCATGACCGCCCTTGCCTACGCGCTGCAATTTGGCCGGGTGCGCCACATGATCAACGTGTCCTCCGCTGCCTCTTCTTCCCCGTTTGCCATTGCGCTTCGGTCCCTCCAGCGGGAGATGATCCGCGAGGACCGGCATTTTCAGGAGGGCGGCTACGCTGACGGCGAGGGGCCCAAAACCGGCATGCGGCTGGCGCGGAAGCTGGGCATGATGACCTACCGCTCCGCCGAGGAGTGGCATGACCGCTTCAAGCGGGACCTGATCGACCCGGCAGACCGCGGTGACGATCCCTTCGGGCCGTCTTTTGCCATCGAGTCCTACCTTGAGTACCACGCGCAGAAGTTCATCGACGGTTTCGATCCCAACTGCTACCTGTATCTGTCCCGGGCCATGGACTGGTTCGACGCCAAGGAGCATTGTTTTGGCACCGCCGAGTCAAGAGCGCGCTTCAAGTCGGCGCTGGTTATCGGAGTACACTCGGACATTCTGTTTCCGATCTACCAGCAGCGGCAGATTGCCACCATCATGACCGAGGAAGGCACACCGGTTGTTTTTCATGCGCTAGAATCGATTCAGGGGCACGATTCGTTTTTGGTGGACACAGAGCGCTTCGCACCGCTGGTGGCCCGCTATTTGGAAAACTTGACTTAGGGAAGCACGGGCATGGCTGCATCACTCCTCCAGGAATTCCCCGGATGCCGGGAATTTGTTGACTGTATCGACCAGGCCGTGCGCTACGACTGCCAGAACGACATCGTCCGGTGCCTTCGCGCGACGCTGTGCAAACTGATCCGCTCCGACGATGTCCGCCTGCCTGATGAGGTTTACCACCCCGCCGACGGCCACTACGCCCGGCGTGAGCTGTATCGCAGCCCGGACCTGGGCTATTCGGTCATCGCCATGACCTGGGGACCCGGTCAGGGAACGCCGATCCACGACCACTGCGGCATGTGGTGCGTGGAGGGGGTCTGGAGCGGCGAACTGGAGGTGGTGCAGTACGACCTCACGGAGCAGGACGGCGACCGTTTTAAATTCCTGGAGGTGGGCGCCATTCAGGCCGGGGAAGGGTCGGCCGGCAGCCTCATTCCGCCCCATGAGTACCACACCATTTGCAACGCCGACGACGACGAGATCGCGGTCTCGGTCCACGTGTACTCCGGCTGCATGACCAACTGCAATATTTTTGAACCCCAGGGTGACGACTGGTACCTGCGCCAGCCCAAGCCGCTCTCCCTCGACAACTAGCTTCGGCCGCTCTGGTGGTGCGGCTGGTTTCGCTGTTTGCGGCGATAACCGCGATTACCTTCTTAAGCGCCCCCGGCCTCAGCAGCGGCTGGTTTTGGGATGCGGGCAACGCACTCGGGTTCTGCGCCCTGGCCGGCCTCGTTTATCTCTCCATGCCCGGCGCTCCGCGGCGGGACCTGAGGCGCCATGAAGCTGTGGGCTACGCGGTATTGACTGTTTCGGTGCTTCACGGGCTGTGGTTTCTGCTCGGTGACGCCGCCGCCGTTGAGTGGATCAAGCCGGGCGCACCCCTGTCCATGTGGACCGGCATCGGCGGGCTGATTGCCCTGACGGCGCTCATTTTTCTCGCCGTCATGCCCACCCGGATGAAAGTTCACCGCCGCTACGGCGTGTTTGTTCGCTGGCACCGGGTGATCGCCTGGATCGCCGCCGCCGGGGTGGTGCATCACATCGTGGCCACCGGTTTTTATGTCCACACCCGCCTGCAGGCCCTGCTGCTCATCAGCCTGGTGGCGCTGGCGGCACTGATCCGCCCCTGGTGGGTTCGAAACCGTACCGGCCCGATCAACCTGCCCGCCGCCGGGCCTTTCCTGGTGGTGGTGCTGACGCTGGTCACCACCGCTGTTTTTACGACGCTGCGACTACCGGCGGCACCATGAAGGCCGGGCTCCTTGTAGTGCTGGCGCTGGTCGCCTGGGTGTTGTGGCGCGGCTCGCCGATCGCGGAAGAACTGCCCGCCCAGGATCATTACTTCGGCAGCCCGGCGCCGATTCTGCCCATGAGTTTTGCCCACCGGGACCACACCACCGTGCATTGTGCGGAGTGTCATCATAACTTTGTCGACGATACCGGCCATGCACCCTGCATGCTCTGCCACGTCACGGACAAAGAGCTTTGGCCGATGCTTGAGGAGCAGTTTCATGACCTCTGCCGCGGCTGCCATGTAAAGCTGGCCGCGCACGGTGAACCGGGCGGGCCGCCGCGCCAGTGTATCGGTTGTCACGTGCAGGACTTTGAGCCTTAGCCTGGACCCGGTCTTTCGGGCTTTTTCGCCGATAAAGTCACCTCAGGATCAGGCCGATCTATCTGCCGATGGAGACCACGATCCCGCCATCGGTGACCGCGACCGTACCGGATTTTGCTGCACTGGACCTGGTGGCCACACCCATCTTCGTGCTGGCACCGGACGCCCGAGGGCGACCGGTATATCAGCACTACAATCGGCATGCCCGAGAGATTGCGGGATTTGAGCTTGAGGATGTGCTCGGCAAGACGGCCCGGGAGGTGTATCCCAGCAGGTTTGGCGAAGTCGCCTACGGCCATCACTGCCGCGCTCTGTCCACCGGCGAGGCCAGTTCCTACGCCCTCACCCTGCCGCTCCGGGGCCATGCCCGGTCGGTTAAAACCGTTCTGGCTCCAGCCGTCGACGCCCGCGGCCGCGTCACCCATCTGGTGGGCACGTCGGAGGACGTATCGGCACGCCGGGAAATGGATGACCTGCGGGTCCACGCCAAAAGCCTGGACGAGGAGCTGGCGCAGTTCGTATCTTTTGCGGCCCACGATCTGCGCAGCCCGATGCGCAAGATCAGCCAGATTGCCCACGCGCTGCGGGAGGAGGTGGACGCGGAAAACGAGACCGCCCGGGGACTCATCGGCCTGCTGGAACGGGTGGCCAGCCAATCCATGTCTCTGATCAGCGACGTACTGGCCCACGCCCAGGCGACCGGCGCCACCGAATCCACAGGTCGCTTCGATCTACACACCCTCGGCAACGCGGTGCTGGTGATGCTGGATCCGCTGGGCCGGCACGAGCTGGCGGCTGACCGAAATAAGATCCTGGGCGACCCCACCGCCACCCAGATTGTGGTGCGCAACCTGATCGACAACGCGATCAAACACAACGAAGGACGCCGCCTGCGCCTCAGCCTTCGGGCGCGCCGGAAGGACGACGACTTTTTTGAAGTTACCGTCACGGACAACGGCCAGGGCCTTTCGGAAAGTGGTGACGCCCTGTTTTCCCGAGGCGAAATGAAGATCGACACGGGCTACGGGATGATGGGCATTCACAAGCTGATCACCGCTCGGGGCGGCGAAATCGCCGCGCACAACGATGCCGCCACGGGCGGCGCCGTTATCCGCTTTACCCTGCCGGGGCAGCTGCTCAGCTAGAACCGGGCACCGCCGTCTCGACCGCCTGCCCGGCCAGGTACAGCCGGGTCAGCACCGACGTGCCATACCAGTAGCTCAGATCCCGGGGATGGTTGATCGCCCAGCAGGCCAAGTCCGC
>JBCCVP010000093.1:0-19330 GCA_039195135.1 Pseudomonadota bacterium
CCTCCTTCGGCAGGCTCGTCGAACCATGATCGAGGCTCGCCGTGAAAGTAAGCCCGCACCTGAAACTCCTGCCGACGCGGCGGCAGCGAGGTGAAGATAGCGGTGCGCCGATCGCCCGCTTCCATCCAGGGTGCCTCATCACCCAGGCGGTAGGAAAAGCGCAGCCGCGCCGCGTCGTGCAGTGCCGGTGCCGCGTAGTCGATTTCAACCAGGCGGCTGCCCGCGGGAATTTCGTTGGAGATACCCAGCGGCTGGCGGACACCGTCCACGCGCAATGCCCGAATGTGGATGTTGGGGATCGGCGTTTCCGCTTTCACCTGTGCCGGGTCCACCGCCACGGCGCCCCGGTCCGTCGCGAGCCAGACCTTACCGTCGCTGCCTAGTACCCCCGCAGATTGATAGCCGCCGGGGATGCGCATGGAGCGCAGGCCGTCCCGGTCGCTGTAGCTGCGCACGGGCACCTGGCTGCGGCGCCCGGCGGCCAGCTCATTCAGGTCCTGGCGGCTGACCCGGGCAACCCCGTTGCGACCCGCCAGCCAGAGATGATCGCGGCGGTCGAGCACGATGGTCATCACCGAGACAATGTCTACGCCCTGGGTTGCGGTGAACTGGGTGAGTCGACCATCTTTCAGCCGCGCGAGGCCGCCGTCGCGCATGCCGATCCAGACGGTGCCCTGCTCGTCCACCAGCGTGGTTGCCACCACATTGCTGTTGAGCCCGTCGTCCCGGTTGTAGACCTGGATCACCTCCATGGTGGTTGGGTTGAGCTGCGCGAGACCACTGTCGGTAGCCAGCAGGAGGTCACCGTCTGCCTCCTGGCTGATATGCCGGACCATGCTCTCGGGCAGCCCGTCTTCCTGGGTAATGGTGCGATCCACCGCGCCGTTCATTAGCCGGCTGAAACCCCCGATGGCGCCTACCCACAGCACGCCGCGCTGCCCTTTCAGCAGGGCCGTGATGTGGTCACTCGCAAGCCCGTCCGCCTGCGAGAATGTCTTGTCCGGAACGTTGTTGTCGATCAGGGTCAGGCCTCGCCCATAGGTGCCAGCCCACACACGCCCCGGCGCATCCTGCGCCAGCGCGGTCACCGTGGTGAAAAGGTCGGGGATTACCTGCACCGGCTTGTCCCTGGCCGGATCAAGTCGCAGCAACCCGGATCTTTCGGTGCCGATAAAGACGCTGCCGTCGGCGTTTGCGGAAAGGACATAGGCCGCGTCGCTGGCGCCCTCCGGCTTGCCCCAGTGGGTAAACAGCGGCGTGCGGATGCTGTGCAGTCCGCCGGTGGAGCCGGCCCAGAGATTCCCGTTGTTGTCTTCGATAAGTCCGAAAACCTGAGCTGCGCCGCCGTTGTTCAGGAGCAGACTGGGCTGCTGTCCGGCCCGCCACAGTCCGTCGGGGCTGCCGACCCAAAGCTGCCGGTCTCGATCCCGCAGGGCGATGATCGGCTCCACGCCCTGCAGCGGCGCCAGAGCGGCGGCCGGCACAATTCCCTGCGCGTCGGCCTGAAAATAGGTGCCGCCGTAGGTGCCGAAGAACATGCCGAGCTCCTCGTCCCGCGTGACCATGAACACGCTGGCCTGATCCAGTCCGTCCGCGACGCCGTAGTGAACAAAGCTGCCGTCGTCCCGCCGCAGGGATACGCCGTTGTCCAGGCTGGCAAACCAGACGCGGCCATTGCCATCCTCGGCCACATTGACAACCCGTTCGCCGATCAGGCCGTCGTCTTTCCCGAAGCATTCAAAGCGTGAGGTGCCGCGGACCAGCTGGCAGGCGCCGCGGGAGGTGCCGGCCCACACGGTGCCACCGTGGGTTACGTAGACGGTGTTCACGACCTCACTGGTCAGCCCGTGCTCGGTGCCGAAGCGGAAAAACTGTCCGTTCCGGTAGCGCACCGCGCCGCCGCCGTAGGTTGCCAGCCAGATATCACCCTGGGGCGACTCGGCGATCTTGCGGATGTCGCCGGAAACCAGCTCGGGCACCGTTTCCCGGGTGAGCACTTCGAAGCGATCCCCGTCAAACACGATCAGGCCCGAGTTGCTGCCAAGCCAGAGGAAACCGTCACGGGTCTGGTGAATGCTCCAGATGGTATTGCCGGGCAGTCCCTCCTTGGCACCCCAGGTCTGCACAAAATGTTGCGAAGGCAGAATATCCGGGTTCAGCGCCGCTGCCGGGGAGGCCAGAAGCAACAGCCACGCCAGGGCTAGCGTCCGCAGCACCGCAACTTTCGCCGCGCCACGTCGGTTGTTGGCGTGTTTCATAACGGCTGGGGCTTCACTTAGAATTTCGATTTACGAAAGATCGGCCGGGACGGGAAAAACTTGATCGCTCCCGCCGGGAATCCTCTACGCTGCGGCCTTTGCCGGAGAGAGCTCATGCCGCGCCTGTTTTGCGCCCAAATGCTGCTGCTTTTCCTAACGGCGCCGCCGGCGCTGGGCGCTGCGTGCTTTTTCTACTGCGATCTGACAGAACCGCCGGCATTTGCGGCGGATTTCGGTCCGCAGGAGGTGCCGGCAACAAAGATCTCTTTGCCAGTCGGCGTCCCGCTGCAGCCTTTTGCCGCGCAGCTGAACGCGGAGCTGCCGGATCGCGTGCACACAATTGCGGAACGGGTCCCGGGCCCCTGCGTCAATCTGCTGTTTACCAAAGCCTGCGCGGACATTGACCTGGCGGGCTGGGTGGACCGGGCCGGTGTGATTGAGCTTCGTGGGCAGGACGATCAGATCCTCGTGGAGATTCCTCTGCATGCGCAGGTGACGGCCCGGGGGACGGGCGACGTGGGTAAGCGGATTCGGGAGACCGCTACGGCGGCGCTGACGGTCACCGCGGCCATCCGGGTCTCGGTCACGCCGGATTGGCGCATCGAAGCTGACGTAGCGACCCGGTATCGCTGGGATCAGCCGCCCCAGATCACAGTCGCGGGGCAGACGATCACCTTCCGTCGTCAGGTTGACGGACCGGTGCAGGAATATTTGAGGAGCCTCGAGCAACAGCTTGGGCAGCAGATCGAAAACGGGTTTGACCTTCGGGCCCAGGCAGCGCTCGTGTGGTCTCGCCTTTTTGTGCCGCTAAACATTGGAGACGGGGGCCCCTGGGTCCGCCTCGAACCGCTTAAGGTTTATGCCTCGGAGATTGCGGTCGGCAGCGATCGGGCGAGCCTGGTTGCCGGCCTGGACGCCCGGGTTGAAGTGATCTGGCGGCAGAGGCCAGAACCAAATCCCGCCACGCCGCTGCCCCCGCTGACGGCGGGCGTCGGCTCTCCCGGCTTTGAGCTTTTGATTCCCCTGCCCACGCCTTACGAGGCGCTTGGCCGGATGACGGAACAGCGGCTTGGCGAGGTGCTGCTCAGCCCCCCGGGGAATCGAGCTTTCGTCATCGACGGGGTCCGGATGTACCCGGCCGGCAAGGCGCTGGCGGTTGGCCTGACGCTGACGGCGGAATCGCTACAGGAGCGGATCGGCGGGGAGAGCAGCGTCTATCTCACAGCAACGCCTGAGGTGCGTGATGACGAGGTTTTGCTGACCTCGCCGGCCTGGTCGCCCGGCGCGGCAGAAGGGGAGCTGGATGATCTTCTCACCTCAGAAGCCCTCACGTTTTTCGTAGCCGCTTTGAGCAGCGTAGTTCACGACGTTGGCGCTGCCGGGGGTACGTTCAGCGAACAGCTTGAGGCCGCGCTGAACCACCCGGTGGCACGGGGGGTGCAGCTGCGAGGGCAGGTGGATGCCGCGGGGGTGCGGGATTTTCAACTGCGGCCGGAAAACCTGGTTGTGTGGTTTTCCGTGCGGGGTTCGGCGGCGCTTGAGGGGGATGCGTCGGCCCTCGGCAGCTGGCGCAGCGAGCTCAGCTCTTCTTCGGATAAAGAATGAGCTGAGTGCAGCGGAACAGCGCGATGGTTTTTCCGGTCGCCTGGCTCGCCACGCTGGCGTCCCACACGTGCGTGCTGCGTCCCAGGTGGGCCGGCGTGGCGACGCAGGTGAGCATGCCTTCCCGCGCCGTGCCAAGGTGGTTGGACTTGAGCTCGACGGTGGTAAAGCTCAGGGCACCTTCCGGCAGGTTGGCGATGCAGCCGTTGCCGCAGGTGGTGTCGGCCAGCGTGACCACGCTGCCCGCGTGCAGGAAACCGTTGGGAGCCAGGTGGGACGGGGTAATGCTCATCTCTGTGCAAACCCGCCCTGAGCTGACTTCTATGAAGGTGATCCCCAGCAGCCCGGGAAGGGTGCCGACGCAGATATTGTTGAAGTAGGCCGCGTCTTTCATCCGACTCTCTCCTCTTTGTTAATGCCTCGCGTTCCGGGGGCCGGCGGGTCCACCGGCGGCCCGGCAAAACACTGGGCGATCTCCATCCAGCGGTGGGCGTTGGGGCCGGTGACCTTGAGCGGCGTATCGGCCACGTTGCGGGTCTGGGTGGCCACCTGGCAGAAGGCCGCGGCCGGTCCGGTGATGGATTCCCCTTCGGCTTCTTCCCCCAGCGCCCAGGTGGCGCCGGAAGGCGCCGTCAGCACCAGCTGCGGCTGCGGCTCGGGCGGCGGAAGACCCCGGTTTTGGAAGGTGAAGCGGTAGGTATTGTGGCCGAGAAACACCAGGTTTTTAATGCGGTCCGCGTTCCGGCGCGTCTGACCCAGCGCATCATAGATGGCCTGGCCGTGCGCCCAGGTTTCCATCTGCCGGGCCGTGATCGAAGAGCGAACGCTCATGTCAGGTCCCGCCCAGGCCACGCGCTTTGCCGGGTCTGCTTCACCAAAACGGCGGGCTATGGCCGACGCAAAAGACGACCAGGTATCCAGCAGCGGCGAACCGGCGAGACCGTTCACCTCGCTGGTTTCAAACGCCGAAAAACCCTCGCTGGTGATGGATTTGAGCGCGCGGCCGATCCAGCCTTTGAATGTCTCCGGTTTGGTGAGCGACAGATCCGCCGCGCAGTTCCACACGTGGAGGTGCCGAAGGATGTCGTCGAAGGTCCAGCCTTTGAATCCGGTGGGCGTTGCAAAGTCCGCCTCCGGCACCGATCGCAGCAGCGTTTCGAGGTCCTGGCATTCTTCGAGAAAGTCGCTGGCCTGCTGCATCAGTCGCCTGCTTCGCCGGCCGCTTCGATGTGCAGCAGGGTGTCGCCAGCGCCGATCTGAGTGCCGGCCGCTGCCCGGATACCCACCACTTTGCCGTCTACCGGGGCGGCAATGCTGTGCTGCATTTTCATCGCCTCCAGCACCAGCACGCGATCACCGGCTTTCACGCATTCGTTTTCTTTCACCAGCAGTTCCACCACCAGGCCGTGCATCGGCGCCCGGATGGTGCCGTCGTCGCCGGCGTCGGCGGTGCTGCCGGTGGCGGCCTCGGTCAGCTGAAACTGCCGCGTGGCGGTGGCAACCCCCAGCGTTCGGTGGTCCAGCGGCGCAAAAATCACCGTCTCCCGCTGCCCGTGGTCCTCAAATACCGCGGCAGAGCCGTCCCTACGGATAAGACGCAACTCGCTTTCCGTGCTGCCGGAAGTCACCCGATAACCGCCGTCCGGCTGGGGGCATACCCGGGTCGGCGCGCCGTCGTCCTCCGCGTAGCAGAACACGCTGCCTGGGGTGCCGCTGCTGGCCCAGTGCGCCAGCTCCGGATTGACGCCCAGCGACTGCTCCTCGGCGGCGCCCTTGCGGACCTCGAAGTGAAGCACCGCCCCTTTGTGCTGGTCCGCCGGCGTCAGCGCCGCCGGATAACCGTCCTCGCCATATTCCTGCGCCACAAAATCGGTAGTCGCCGCGCCGCGACAGAACGCGTCGCGGGAGAGGGCGTCGATCAGAAAATCCCGGTTGGTCGCCACGCCAAACAGGGCGCTGGCGCCCAGCGCCGCCACCAGCCGTCGGCGGGCCTCCTCACGATCGGCACCGTGGGCGATCACCTTGGCGATCATCGAATCGTAAAAGGGCGACACCTCGACCCCCTCAGCGATACCCGCGTCGACCCGGATACCCGCACCCTGCGGCGGGCGCCAGAAGCGCACCGGGCCGGTGTCGGGCAGAAACCCGCTGGCCGAATCCTCGGCGCAGAGGCGCACCTCGATGGCGTGGCCGGTGAGCGTGATGTCTTCCTGCGTGAGATTCAGCGGCTGGCCGGCGGCCACCTTCAGCTGCAGCGCCACCAGGTCCCGACCCGTGACCTCCTCGGTCACCGGATGTTCCACCTGCAGCCGCGTGTTCATCTCGAGAAAGTAATAGGACCGGTCTTCCGCCAGCAGAAACTCCACCGTGCCGGCCCCCACGTAGCTGACTGCCCGGGCCGCGGCCACCGCGGTCGCGCCCATGGTTACGCGCAGGGTTTCGTCCAGCACCGGGCAGGGCGCCTCTTCGATCACCTTTTGATGTCGGCGCTGCACAGAACAGTCCCGCTCTCCAAAGTGAACGAAGTGACCGTGCTGGTCGCCGAAGATCTGGATCTCGACATGGCGGGCATTTGGGATGGCTTTTTCAAGAATAAGCTCACCGGAGCCAAAGGCGCTGAGCGCTTCGCTCCGGGCCCGGTCGATGGCGTTTTCCAGATCGGCTGCGTCCTTCACCAGGCGCAGCCCCCGACCGCCGCCGCCGGCCGCGGCTTTTACCATCAAAGGAAAGCCGATGTCGTTGCCGGTGGCAAGCAGGGTTTCCAGCGACTGGTCCTCTCCCTGGTATCCGGGCACACAGGGAACGCCGGCATCAATCATGGCCCGCTTGGCCTGCGCCTTATCGCCCATCACAGCGATGGCCGAGGCCGGTGGGCCGACAAAGACAAGGCCGGTTTCTTCACAGGCTTGAGCAAAGTCGGCGTTTTCTGAGAGAAAACCGTAGCCCGGGTGTATCGCGTCGGCGCCACTTTCTCGCGCGGCTTCGATGATGTTCTCAATCTTGAGATACGACTCGCTGGCGGGAGCCGGGCCGATGCTGACCGCGCGGTCGGCCAGCTGCACATGGGGCGCAGCAGCGTCCGCGGCGGAATACACCGCGACCGTCTCCACGTTCAGCGCCCGGGCGCTGCGCATAATCCGGCAGGCGATTTCGCCGCGATTGGCGATCAGCAGTGTTTTGATCATGGCGGACATCAGATGCGGGCCACGCCGAAGCTGTTGGGGCGGGGCGTTCGGGTCCGGCCCTCCAGACAGGTTTCAAGACAAAAACCCAGGGCCCGGCGCGTATCCCGGGGATCGATGGCGGCGTGGCTCAGGAGCCGCCCGGAGGCGTAGAACGCGTTTTCCTGGCGAAGAAAGTGCGCCTCGATGCGGGCCTGCTGCTGATCGAGCTGCGCCGCATCGATGGCAACACCTTTGCGCGCCGCCCCGGCCTCTGCCACGAGGCGCATGGTGGTGGCGGCGGACGCGCCGCCCATCACATTGGTGGCGGCATTCGGCCAGGTCAGCAGAAAGTCGGGCTTGAACCCGTAGCCGCACATGCCGTAGTTGCCGGCGCCGAAGCTGGCCCCGATGTATACCGCAAGCCGCGGCACGGTGATATTGGCCACGGCCTGAATCATCTTGGCGCCGTGCTTGATCATGCCCGCCTGTTCCGACTCGGTGCCTACGATGTAGCCCGTGGTGTTGTGGAGAAAAACCACGGGATGCCCGGCCTGTTCCGCCAGCTGCAGAAAGTGGGTGGCTTTGGCCGCGCCGTCGGGATCGATGGGCCCGTTGTTGGCCAGGATGTTGACGCGGTGGCCCATGATGGACGCCTGCAGGCACAGCGTCCCGGGGCCGAAGCGCGGTTTGAATTCGTCGAAGGCGGACCCGTCCACCACCCGCGCTACGACCTCCCGCGCGTCGTAGGGCACCTGGTAGTCCACCGGCACGATCCCGGCCAGTTCGTCCGCGTCGTAAAGCGGCGGCTGGTAAGGGCGGGAGGGAAGCGGCGCTTCGGAGCGGTTCCAGTCGAGGTGACCCACCACCTCCCGAGCCAGCTCCAGCGCGTGCGCATCGTCCTCCGCCAGGTACTCCACCAGCCCAGAGACGCTGGCGTGCATCTCCGTGCCGCCCAGTTCCCGCTCGTCGACCACCTCGCCCGTTGCGGCCCGCACCAGCGCAGCGCCGGCCAGCGCGGCAAGCCCGTTTTTCTTAACCCCGATCACGTAGTCCGACAGTCCTGGCATATAGGCGCCGCCAGCGGTGGAGGCGCCGTGCAGGACCGACAGCGTTGGAATGCCTTTGGCGCTCAGACGAGCCAGATTCTGGAACTGAGCGCCCGCCTGAGCCCAGGCCTCAACGGTGACCTTCATGAGGTCGGCGCCGGCGCTTTCCACCAGGTGGATCAACGGCAGATTGAGCTTGTAAGCGATGTCCTCGATGCTCAGCACCAGCGGCAGCGAGGAGGCGGTCATGGCGCCGGCGCGAATGCCGGAATCGTCCACCCACAGCATGCAGCGCACGCCGCTCACAAAACCGATGCCGGCGATGATGCTGGCGCCCGGTACACTGGTGCCCGGATCTTCATCCTCCACCAGGTAGTTGGCCAGGGAGTGGAGCTGCAGAAACGGCATGCCGGGATCAAGCAGCCGCGAGAGGCGCTCGTGCGGCGGAATCTGGCCGCGTTTTTCAAAGGTGGTCCGGCGTTTATTCGAAGCGGCCACCGCCCGGCTTTCGAGTTCCCGCAGCTGATCGACCAGGGTCAGCATGTCCGTGCGATGGGCCGCAAAATCTTCGGACGTGGTATCGATGTTGGATGAGAACACATTCATGGTGGGGTGCTCAGCAGCGAAGACGGCACGGTGACGGGGGTGTCCAGCAGAAGCTGGGCATAACTTTTGCCCTGGGGGTCGTTGCGCAGACTGGCGATGCCGCCGCCCCCCAGCACGGCGTGCAGCACGATGTTCATGGCGCCGGTGCCCGGCAGGTAAAAGCGCTCCACCGGCCCCGTTAGAAAATGGTCGAAGCGCTGCCGGAGCTCTTGTTCCGTCAGCGCCTGCCAGATCCAGCTGGCGTGTTCGAGACGCCGGGGAATGACGCCGATGTTGGCGCTGTCGCCTTTGTCGCCGGACCGGGCCCAGGCCAGTGCCCGCAGCGGAACCTCGATCATGTTGTCAGACTCCGGGTCGGCAGCCTTCGCCGGGCCTGGGGCCTCCGGCACCGATTCCGCTGCTAACGGTGTATTTGCCGGCGTGTGTTTGGTGCCGGCGCCATCCAGGTCAAGGCGTATCTCTACACGGTCTTTGGGCAGCAGCAGTGAGAAAAGACGCACCACCGGCGAGGGTTTGGGGCGTCCTCCGGAAAACAGCGCCAGCCCTGGCGGCGCCGCCAGCGCCAGGCCGGTGATCTCTTTAAGCAGCAGCTGCAGCGCCTTGGGATCCGGATGGCGGGCGGCAATTTTGATCGCCACTTCCCGGCCTTCGGTATGGGTGGCGAAGCGCCCGTAGTGCGCCTCATTGCCAAACGGTTCAACCAGCGTTTCGGTAAAGTCGGGCAGTTCCAGCTGGCTTAGCTGGCGCCGGGTACGCCGCAGCGCGTTGCGGGCAAACGTCAACGCCTTTTGCGCTGCGTCGCTGCCGATAAAAAACCACAGCGTGGCAATTTTCCAGCCGTCTGCGAAGGTGGTGCTCACCTTGTAGTTGTCGGGGGCGGGCCGGCCCCGGGCGCCGGTCAGGGCCACCCGGTTGGCAGCCTGCTCCACGATGGTCACTTCGCTGAAGTCGCAGATCACGTCCGGCAGTGTGTAGGCGCGGGGGTCTGAGATTTCATAAAGCATCTGCTCCGCCACCGTGCCCCGGGTTACCTGGCCGCCGGTCTCCGGTGGCTTGGTGATCACCAGGTCCCCCTGGGCGTTGATTTCGGCAATGGGGTAACCCACCTCGGCCAGCGAATCGGCCACCGCTTCCCAGTCCGTGAAGTTGCCGCCGCAGGCCTGGGGCCCGCACTCGATGAGGTGGCCCGCCAGACTGCCGGCGGCAAGCCGGTCCCAGGCGTCGGGTGGCCAGTCAAAGGCGTGAACACACGCCGCCAGCGGCAGCGCGCTGTCGACGCAGCGACCGGTGATCACAATGTCAGCGCCCCCGCGCAAAGCCTCAGCGATGGGAAAAGCCCCGAGATA
Organism: Pseudomonadota bacterium; assembly: GCA_039195135.1. Lineage (GTDB taxonomy): Bacteria > Pseudomonadota > Gammaproteobacteria > Xanthomonadales > SZUA-38 > JANQOZ01. Next base: position 10,023 of record JBCCVP010000093.1, read on the forward strand.
CGCATTGATGCTGGCAACACATTCAGGGTCGGGGAATGGTTCGCCGGTAAACATCTCGCGTCGATCGCGCAATTCCGCTGCCCGATCCGTCAAATCGTCGCCGGTTACTACGGCAACCTTGAGGTTCAAGCCTGCTTCGCTGATCAGTGCCCGGATTGCCTTGCCGCAGGCCTGCGGGTTGACGCCGCCGGCGTTGGACAAAATTTTGGTGCCGGTAGCGGCGATCGCCTGAAGGTTAGGGCCGACCACCTGGGTGACGAAGTCCAGTGCGTAGCCGGCCTCGAGCGACTTCTGCCGGGCCCGAGCCAGAATGGACATGGTGATTTCCGCCAGATAGTCGAACGCCACGTAGTCCACGTCGCCGCACTTGAGAAACTGCGGCAGGGCCAGGCCCGAGTCTCCCCAGAATCCGCTACCGCCGCCGATGCGAATGGCGCCCTGTGTGTTGCCCAAGCCGTGCCCTCAGCTGTCCTGCAGGCGGGAACGCCTGACCTTGACCCAAAAAAGAATGTCTGACAATCTGACATAAGTCAATCCGGGTCAACACCATGTTGCTTAATTCAGGTGCGCTGATGCGCTTCGGGCTACCGCCGGAAATCGATGAACTGCGAGACGCGGTGCGGCGGGTGGTGGAAGACAAGGTGGCGCCGCTTGCCGCCGAGGTAGATCGGAGCAACAAATTTCCCCGGCACCTTTGGCCGGAACTGGGCGAGCTGGGCCTGTTCGGCATCACGGTCGCTGAGGAGCACGGCGGGATGGGCCTGGGTTACCTGGCCCACGTGGTGGTGAATGAAGAAATGTCCCGGGGCTCGGCGTCCATTGGCCTTTCCTACGGCGCCCACTCCAATCTGTGTCTCAATCAGCTGCAGCTCAACGCTACCGAAGCGCAGAAAGAAAAGTACCTGCCCAAGCTGCTCAGCGGCGAGCATGTCGGCGCGTTGGCTATGTCGGAGCACGGCGCCGGATCTGACGTCGTGGCGATGGCGCTCAAGGCCGAGCGGGTCGAGGGCGGCTTTCGGCTCAACGGCACCAAGATGTGGATCACCAACGGCCCCCATGCGGACGTGTTGATCGTGTACGCCAAAACCGACCCGGATAAGGGGCCCCACGGAATCACCGCATTCATTGTTGAGAAGTCGTTTGAAGGGTTTAGCGCGTCCCCCAAGCTGGACAAGCTGGGCATGCGCGGTTCCGACACCAGCGAGCTGGTGTTCAACGGGTGTTTTGTGCCGCAGGAAAACGTGCTGGGGAAGGTGAACGGGGGCGTAGCCGTGCTGATGAGCGGCCTCGACTATGAGCGGGTCATCTTGGGCGCCGGGGCCCTCGGCATCATGGAGGCGAGCCTGGACGCGGTCATGCCCTACATCCACGACCGCAAACAGTTCGGCCAGCCGATCGGCCAGTTCCAGCTGCTGCAGGGCAAGGTGGCGGACATGTACACCTCCCTCGTCGCCGCGCGCGCCCTGGTCTACGCCGCGGCGGCCGCCGCCGACCGCGGTGAGCTGACCCGCCATGACGCGGCGGCGGCTTTCCTGTTTGCTGGCGAAGGAGCCACCCGGGTGGCCACGGACGCCGTGCAGCTGATGGGGGGTAACGGCTACATGAACGACTCGGTGCCGAGCCGCCTGCTGCGGGATGCCAAGCTGTGCGAAATTGGCGGCGGCACCAGCGAGGTTCGCCGCCTGTTGATCGGCCGCGAACTGTTTAACCGGACCGGCTAGAGCGGATGGCGCAGCATCGGTTTGCTCCGGTAGAAAGAAAGCCGGCCTACGCGCAGGTGTTTGAATCGATCGAAAACGAGATCCTCTCCGGCCGCCTTGAGGACGGTGCGGCGATGCCGACCGAAATGGAGCTGTGCCGCCAGTTTGGCGTGCAGCGGTCCACGGTGCGGGAGGGGGTGCGCCTGCTGGAGCAGTCCGGTCTGGTGCGCCGGGTTAACGGCAAGCGGCTGGTGGTTGCCCGACCCAGGATCGACGAGGCCGCGGAGAACACGCGGCGCGGCCTGGAACGGTTTGGGGCGCGGTTTATTGACGTGTGGGAAGCCATTTCCACCATCCTGACCGCCACGGCGCGGCTGGCCGCGGACAAAGTGGGGGAAGACGATCTTGCGGCGCTTGCGCAAATCACTCGGGACCTTACCGAAGCGCGCGATGAGGCGGAGGTGGTCGCCAACGCCGTCAGCTATATCCAGCAGTTTGGCGCGGCCACCGGCAATGAGATTATTGCGGTGCTGGTGCGTTCCCTGAGCCTCCTCACCAAAGCAAGCCTTGAGCGGGTGATCAACGATCTGCCCCGGGCCAGGAAGCGTATCGAACAAGCCCAGCGCGAGATCAACGCGGCGCTCAAAGACGGTGATCAGGAGCGCGCGATGCGCTGGGTGGAACGTCACGTGGACGATCTCAAACGCGGCTACGACTATGCCGGCGTGGACCTTGAAACCGAAGTGGGGATGTTCGGCCGCTAGCCGCCGGATACCAGGGCGCTGAACGAACCGTCATCGTCGATCAGATCGTCGTCGAGTACCACGTCGTCAATGACCACGCGACCGGGCCCCACGTCGTCCATGTTCTCGTCGTTGGCGGCCGACTGCGTCGCACTCTTAGGTTCGCGATCGAGGTGTTCCGGCTTGAAGTTATGCAGCCAGCGCAGGAAATCAAACTGCGACATGGGCCGGGCAATGAAGTACCCCTGGCCGTAATCACACCCCATCTCGGTCAGCAGGCGGCAGGCCTCGACGGTTTCGATTCCTTCCGCCACCACGGTCATCCCAAAAGAGTGGGCGAGATTGATCACCAGTTCTGCAACCTTCAGGTCGGCTTCGTTTTCGACCATCCGGGCAACAAACAGTTTGTCCAGCTTAAGCTCGTGGGCGGGAACGTCGCGAAACCAGGCAAGCGACGAGTGACCGGTGCCGAAGTCGTCCAGGGACACGCGCACGCCCATTTCTCCGATCGCCTGAAACTGCTTGAAGCTCACCTCCGGATCCGCCAGCGCGGTGCTTTCCGTGACCTCCAGAATCAGAGCGCTGGCCGGCACCTCCCAGATACCGAGGCTGTTTTTGATGTTGTCCACCAGATTGGGGTCCGCCAGCACCGCCGCGGATAAATTGACCGCCATCGACTGGGGTCCAAAATCATCCGGCCACTGGCCCGCAAACTGCAGCGCCGAATTGAGCGCCCACTGGGTCATGGCGTTGATCAAGCCGGCGCGCTCCCCTGCCGCAATGAACTTTTCCGGCGATACGGCGCCGCGGATGCCGCTCCTCCAGCGCATCAGGGCTTCGGCGCCGATGGGCCGGCGTTGCTGCAGATCCACCTTCGGCTGGTAGTGGAGGCCCAGGTCTCCGGACGTAAACGCCGACTCGAGCTCAAACTCCATGCTGATGGCGTTGTCATCTTCCGGCCTGCTTTCGCCGGAGCTCATGTGATAAGGCTCTTCCAGCAGGCCGGCCTGCCGCGAAGCCCGTTCCGCCAGCGCCAGCATCCGGTCAAAGCTGGTGGTATGGATCGGCGAAAGGGTCACGCCGATGGATGCCGACAGGACCACCTTATGCCCGTCCAGCTGTATCGAGGCCTCCAGCAGTCGCGTGAGCTTGGCTGCGGCAAGCACCGCGTGCCCCTCATTCATGATGCCCTGCAGGATCACGGCGAACTGATCGCCGCCGATACGCGCCACCAGATCCTTCTTCCGCGCTACCGATTTGATCAGGTTGGCGACATGGCATAGCGCCTCGTCGCCAGCCTGGAAACCAAACTGTTCGTTAATCCGATGGAATCGGTTGACGTCGACCACCATAAGGCCCATCAGGTGCCCCATGGTGACCGATTGCTGACAGTGAATCTTCAGGCGGCTCAGAAAGCTGTGGCGGTCCTGTAGTCCTGTGAGCTTGTCTTCGTTCACAGAAACAGGTCCTCGGTATCAATGCCGTAGGCACTGGGAGGCAGGCCGCGCTTGATGGTGATGGACTCATCGCCGGCCTGGGCCCGCTCAAGCAAATCCAGTTCGATAAACTCCGGCAGCGGGTTCTTGTCTTCGTCCAGCAGCAGCATTAGCTTGGGCTGCAGGCGGCGGATCCCGTTCAGGGAAATCACCACCCCGACCTGGCCAGTGTTTAGCTCTACCAGCGTGCCGGTCGGAAAAATCCCGACGGTCTGAATGAACTGCTCCACCAGTTCACTCTGATAGTCCACGCCGCGCCACTCATAAAGCAGGTTGACCGCCGCGTGGGGGGACATGGACTCGGCGTAGATCCGTTCGCTGGTCAGCGCGTCGTAGGTGTCCACGATGCCGGCGATACGGCCAAACATGGGGATTTCCCGCCCGCGCAGGCCGCGGGGGTACCCGTTACCGTCGAAACGTTCGTGGTGCGTGAGCACCATTTCGATCACGTGGTCATCCACGGCGGCCGTCTCCGTCAGGATATCCACGCTGTGGAAGACATGGCTCTGCATGATCTTGATCGCGTCCGGCGACAGATTGCCCGAATCGTTCAGCAGCTCAACGGGAATGCGCGTTTTGCCAACGTCAAGCAGCAGCCCCCCCAGGGCGAGGCGTTCAATCGCCATGCGGTCCATGCCCAGATGGCGGCCGAAGGTGGCGGCCCATACGGACGTGCCGAGGGAATGGCGATAGGAATAAACGTCTTTACGCTTCAGATCCGTCAGGCAGGCGAATGCGTCCGGGCAGCGAAGGATCGAATCGATCATCGCGTTGACACCCTCCGCGAGTCGATCCAGGTCCAGCTTCTTGCCGTGGCGCAGGTCGGTCATCACCTCGCTGATCTGCTCGTTCAGCGAGTCGTAGGTCTCGGTGGCGGCTCCCATCTCTTCGCGCAGATCGGTTTCCGCTTCGTACTCGGTTTCCCGCAGCTCATCGATCTCCGCGACGGCCTTCGGATCAGATTCCCACTCATCTTCGTGCACCACGTAGCGGGGGTCCGGCGCCTCGCCGTGTTTGGTGTCGACGTAAACGTGTTCGCAGAGATTGCGCACCTCGCCAAGCTGGGCGGGGTTTCGCACGTGAAAACCCTGCAGCGGAAACGGGCTTTCCAACCATGGGCGATCGAGCCGGCAGACAAACATGCCGACGCGCAGCGTGCTGGCGCGAATTTTGACTTCGGTTTGCAAGGACCCGCGTCCGTTTTGGGGTAAAGGAGATTATCGGCCGGCCGGCAGAAATGTTTATGCCGAACAGTTTTCAGTTAGCGCAGATCTAAAGAACGTTTACATCCTGCTGGCGAAGGCCCCTCAGCCTGCCGGACCACCCTTTCGGCTTTTTTCGGACCTGCGGCCGGGCAGGGGCCCCGGACTCAATCCAGCCGCCGGTGGAACCAGCCCACGTGCACCATGCGCGGATGCCCGCCGGTGACGTCGGCTACGCGGTGCCGCAGGCCCTCGCCGATAGCGAACAGGATCGCGTCGCCGGGGGTTGGGTTGGGAACATCAGCCAGCAGCCGATGGTCGGGAACGGACTGGATTTCAAGATTCCCACCTTCATAGGGGCCGGTGGAGACGTTCAGGCTCATCGGAGCCACGCGCTCATAGCGTTCGCCGGATTCGCTGGCGATGGGCGGCGCCAGATCGTTGTGCCAGTTGCTGAAGTGGTTGCGCCCGGGGACGCGACGCACCGTAGCGCCCGCCCAGAGATCAACCGGCTGCGCGATGATCGCGCTGATGGTTGCGCGCACCTCGGGCTGATTCATCAAGGCCTGAAAGCCGTTGTCGATGCGCGGATCGGCGCAGCTTTCCACGCTGCCGATTTTGGGAGTCACCCGTTCATCGAAGAGATCCGAGTGAATCATTTCCTGAATCGCCGCCAGCAGCGTGGGCTCCAGGAGCTGGGCAAGCCTCACAAAGTAATTCTGCTCAAAACTCTCCCGCAGCGCGTGCAGCTCCGAGGCCGACGGGGTAAGGGTCTGATGATTTTGAATCTGCAGCATTGGCGAGTGGCGCAGGCTAAACCGTCGCGCTAGTGTTGCGCCGTTACGTTTGGATCTCATCGGCAGAAGGTCATGGTGCTTTCACATACCCACCGGTTCATTTTCTGGAAACCGCACAAGGTGGGGTCCACCAGCGTGATGGTGGCGCTGGGTTCGGTTTGCGGGGTGCAGGACAGCGTCGGCGGTGTGGCCGACAGCGACGACCCGGCGTTGACGGGCCTGCGGCGCAACATGACCGCCTTCTGTCACCTGCCCACGGGCGGTAATCACGCGGCGCCGGTAGATCTCAAGATGATCACGGACGCCCTTTGGGGCGAGGGCCTGTGGCAGCACTATGTAAAGGTGACCATTGTGCGTAACCCCTGGGCCCGGGCGGTGTCCTGGTGGGACTACGCAACCCACCGGCTGGAACAGGACCTGCCTTTCGACCAGGCACTGACGAACACCGAGCGGCCGTATTGGTTTGATGACCAGGGCAAGGCCCTGGCTCAGGTGTACCTGCGCTGTGAAAACCTTAAGCAGGACTACCTGAAATTCTGTGGCGACTACGACATACCCACTACCGCACTGCCGCGGCTGCGGCGCGGCCAGCGAACCCCGGATAAGCCCTACTGGGAATACTACAACGACGAAACGCGGCAGCTGATTGCAGACAATTTTCGGCTGGAAATAGACCACTTTGGCTACCGTTTTGGTGATCCCGCGTGATGGGCTTCGAGGAGGGTCGGCTGCGGCTTACCGGGCTCCTCGGGCCCGAGGTGCTCCGGCAGATGCTTGGTCACATCACGCCCGCCGGGTGGATCACCCGGCGCAACGGTGGCGGGGAGGTGGAGACGCTGGATCCGGCACGCCATGGCCAGGTCACCGGGTCCGTCTGCGACTATCTATCTCATCCAGCGCTGCTCAGCGACTTGAGTCTGGCGGCGGCAATCGAGCTCTCCCACTTTGCCGGTTCGGTGGTCCGGCTGGCGCCCGCCAGGTCTTTTACGCTGCGCCATGCCCATTTCCCGCTCGCCCTGCTGGTCAACCTGTCGGATCGCGACTTTGACCGGTGGTCGCTGAGCCCGGGTGACGCAGAGGTGATCGATCTGCGGGCGGGGCAAAGCGTAGACGTCCCGCCGCAGTCCGCCAGCATGCTGGCGATCGACGGCTTTTTTGTGGCTCGGGGGTGAGGCTCTGCTGCGCCGGCGCGCCGGCTGAGTAATGGCCACTGCCCCGCGGAGGGCGGCCGGCTCCGTAGAAGTACTCATTGACCCTCGCGGTCCCCGTGCGCCACTGTCGCTGGAATGACGCCCTTCACCCGCCTCAGGTCTGCCCCGCAGCCTCACCGGAAGTTTGCCCGGACTGATCAGCTGTTGCCGACTCAACGAGTGACCCGCTGAAGTGCTCCGAGCTCTGCGCCAGAGTCTGCTCGATATCGCGCCCATTGTGCTGGTGATTGCGTTTTTCCAGATCGTCATCCTGCGCCAGTCTTTTCCTAACCTTCTGGAGATGCTCGCCGGTGTGGCGTTTGTGGTGCTGGGGCTGTCGCTGTTTGTGCGCGGCCTGGAGCAGGGTCTATTCCCCCTGGGTGAGTCCATGGCGGTGAACTTTGCCTCCCTGGGCAGTGTGGGCTGGCTGCTCACCTTTGCCTTTGCCCTGGGCTTCGGCACTACGGTGGCCGAGCCGGCGCTCATCGCCGTGGCGGCGGAGGCGGCGGAGGTGGCCGCGCAGGCCGGGTTTATCGGGGTGAGCGAGGAGGCGCGTGCCAGCTACGCCTTTGGGCTGCGGCTGACCGTCGCGCTATCGGTGGGGGCGGCCATCTTGATCGGCGTTCTGCGCATCCTGCGCGGCTGGCCGATTCAGTACCTGATTATCGGCGGCTACGTTGTTGTGGTGCTGATGACCATGGTGGCACCGGAGGAGATCGTCGGCATCGCCTACGACTCCGGCGGCGTCACCACCTCCACCATCACCGTGCCACTGGTGACGGCGCTGGGTGTTGGGCTGGCCGGCTCCATTCGTGGCCGGAGCCCCATGATCGATGGCTTTGGACTGATCGCCTTTGCGTCGCTGACACCGATGATTTTTGTCATGGCCTACGGCCTGATCGTATGACCGACTGGCTCGGTCAGCTGGCAGAGGTGATGCTCGCCACGGTGCGTGACATGTTGCCGATTGCGGTGATTCTGTTCGTATTCCAGATGCTGGTGCTGCGGCGCCGCATCCCCAATATCCGCCGGGTGCTCACCGGCTTTGTGTTTGTTCTCGCGGGTCTTGCCCTGTTTCTTGTGGGGCTGGAAAAGGCCCTGTTTCCCCTGGGCCGGTTGATGGCGGACCAGCTGACCGATCCGGAGTTTGTGGCGGCGTCGGCGGGGGGGCTGGGAGGCTGGCAGCAGTACTACTGGGTCTACATTTTCGCCCTCGCCATCGGGTTTGCCACCACGGTGGCGGAACCGGCACTGATCGCCGTGGCCATGAAAGCCAATGAGGTCTCCGTCGGCATGGTGGGCGCGTGGGGCCTGCGGGTTGCGGTCGCCATCGGCGTGGCCCTTGGCCTGGCGCTTGGCACCTGGCGCATCGTGGTTGGTGCGCCGCTGCACTGGTTCATCATTGCGGGATACGTGGTGGTGGTGGTGCAGACTGCGTTTGCGCCAAAAACCATGATTGCTCTGGCGTACGATTCGGGCGGGGTGACCACCTCAACCGTAACCGTTCCCCTGGTGACAGCACTTGGTCTTGGGCTCGCCGAATCGGTGCCCGGACGCAGCCCCCTGCTCGACGGGTTTGGACTGATTGCCTTTGCCAGCCTGTTTCCCATCATGACGGTGCTGGCCTTTGCGATGATCGCAGAACGCCGCAGCGCCTACCCGCCGCCGGCCGCCCGGCCGACGCTCAAGTCGAGGTAGCCCTTATGGAATTTAAGACGATCATTACCCTCGTAGACGACGCAAAAACCGATGAGGTGATTGAGGCGGCCCGGCGCGCCGGCGCCACCGGAGTCACCGTGGTGCCCAATGCCCGGGGCGAAGGGCTAAACCCCAGGAAGACGTTTTTTGGCCTGTCCATGGATGAACCGCGAGACCTGCTGCTGCTGGTGGTGGAGGCCAGTCGTGCCAGCCAGGTGATGGCGACCATCGCCGAGGAAGGCGATTTTGACCGTCGGTCCGGCGCAGGAATCGCCATCCAGCTGGCGGTGGAAGATACCGTTGGCGTTGCCCATCAGGTGACGACGCCCGCCGAAGAAGGGAGCTAGTGGGCCGCGCCACGCCGCGGTTCTGTACCAGGCAGCGTCGAAAGATGGCCTGGTGTTTTGCGCTGCAGCAACACTCCCCGGAAATTCCGTTTGTCCAGTCAGGAAATTCTGTTGCGCGAAGGGTTGGAAGCAGCG
>JBCCVP010000094.1:0-19294 GCA_039195135.1 Pseudomonadota bacterium
CCACCACCGGCCTTGACCCAATCTCACAGGCTGCCAGCGTGGGATCGGCGTCAGCATCAGTACAGCTGGCATCGCCGGGATTGAGCAGACAGAAGCAGCCCGGGCCGCTCGGATCGTCGTAGCAGCCCTGCAGCCGCTGCTCGCCCGTGGTGTCGATCACCACCGGAGGTACCAGCGGCGCGCCGGTGGTCAGCTCAAGACCCACACAGTCGGTGCAGTCCAGCGCGTTACTTGCCAGCCGCGGTCCGCCGGTGACGGCGTCGAGTACGTACAGGCGCGGGATACCGCCAGGCTCACAGGGCGTATTGGTGGGCTCGAACGTCGTGAAGATCAGCGTTCCGAAGCTCACTCTCGGTGTGGCGACCACGCGCTCCCCCGTGGGGTCGCCTACGTCCAGCGCAAGGTCGATAAACCAGCCCTGGCCAAGCTCTCCCGGCACCGTCTGTTCATCGATACGCCGCACCGTAAAGCCGTTGTCGTTCAGCTCCGCCAGCAGCCGGATGTCTACGAGGTCTCCGCGGGTCCCGGACTGCGCAATATTGAACGCCGCCAGCGGGTCATTATCCGGCCGATCCTCTACCACGGTGTAAAACGTTTGCAGCTGCGGATTGTTGCTGACCGTGGCGTCGCTGGTTTCAAAAAACTTGCCGGAGCCGAAGAACACCGCGAGATCTCCCTGCGGCGTCCGGGCCAGCGTGGGGGCTGACGTGATGGGCTGGCGGTTGCCGTTGCGATCTTCGGCTACAAACAGCGGCAGCGGGTTGCCGCCGGAGGTGAAGGCGGAAGCCCAGTTTGCCGGACTGTTGTCGGAAAGATCAAACTTGAACAGGTTGCCCTGCAGGTCGCCAACGTAGGCGGCAGCTGTGGACAGACCGTCCACGCCGTTCAGCTCCAGCCGCGGTGAAGCAAGGCCGCCGGGATCCGCGGCGGTGCCCACACCCGTGCCGATCTTGGCGAGGATGGTGCCGGCAAACAGGTCAACAACAAACAGAAAACCATCGTTGTTCTGGCTGTTGTATCCATTGCCGAAGATCGCCACCCAGGTACCGTCAGGGGCGCGGGAAATGATTGGGCGACCGATGGTGAAACCGATGTCCGGATCGTCGTCGCTGGTGATCTCCCACAGCACGTTGGCGGCGTTGAAGGAGTTCGGGCTGGTTACGTCCAGCGCGTAAACGCCGCGACCGCCGGCACCCAGGCCCGCCACCAGCACGGTGCGCCAGCTGCCGTTGTACGCGTCCGCCACGGTAGCGGTTGCGTCAACGTAAAACTCGTGGAGATATCCCGGATCTCCAAGCGCCGGTAGTTTGGGCGTGATCGCGCGGGGAACAAAGGCAAAAAACTCTTCTCCATCATCCGCGTCAAACGCGTGCATCATGCCGTCGTTGGCGCCCACGTAGACCGTCAGGGGACGGGTCTGCTTGGGGCCGTCCACATAGTTCACATAGGAATTGCCGCCACCGTCTCCTGCCGGCAGCCGCGCCCAGCCTTCGTTGCCGGGGCCGGCCACGGTCGGCTCTGAGTTCACGATGTCGCCGATCAGGTTTTCCCTATCCCGCAGAGGGTTGCCCTCCAGGGTATCGTCACCCTTGATGTAGTCGATGAACTGATCTCCGGTGAAAGCCGGCGTGACCCCCGCGATGTCAACGCCCAGCACAGTGTTGATGCTGGCGGTCAGGTCCGTCTGTACCGACGTCGACAGGTCCGAAAACTGATCGAAGGCGACGCCGCCGGAGTCGTTGGTGGTGAACACCACCCGTTCCGTGGTTCGGTTCTCGAGCACGTCGTCGGCGGACCAGAGCTGGTTGCCATCCAGGTCCACCGAAACGAGATCGCCGGACCAGTCAAACGTGTCAAACGCGGCCTGGTAAAGCGCACTCTCCGTAGTGAGACGGGTTGAGGTTGCGGTGAGCGCCGTGGTCGGCCGGGACCGGGCCACGATGTCCGCCAGGGCGGTTTGAAACTGCTCGGCTATCTCCGTTGGCGAGTTAGCGTTCAGCATCAGACCCCGGCCGTTGATCGCCGCGTGGTAAAGGTCATCAATCTGGGTTGGGTCCCGGTTGTTGTTTACGTCGGGCCATACCGGCGGATTGTCGAAGGCGTCCTCGATCTCAAAATGGGTGACCCCAAAAATCGAGCCCAGACCGTTCAGCGCCACCGTATAGGTGTTCACGTGGAGTTCCGAACTGCAGTCCAGCGGCGTGGGTAGCGTGGCCGTCGCGCAATCGCGGGGGATGGTGACCTCGCCCTGGTTTTCCGGTGGGAAGGTCAGGCCGGACGCATCAAAGTCCCGGTAGTACTGCATGGCGATGTCCGACAGGGTATCGCCAAACGTATCGGCGTAGGGCGGACCCTCCGCGCTGTCGAGGTTGCCCGGCGAGGGGCCACCGAGATTCGTGAAGCCGTCGGTAAACAGCACCGCAAAGTTCCGCTGGCATTCGAACTCGACCACCGGGTTGTTCGTGCGCTGAAACTGCTGACCGGCGTGCTCAAGGGCCTGCCGATTGGGCGTACCGCCACCGAAGTTTTCCTGAACAATGTCGGCCAGCAGCAAATTGCGCTCGTCCGCCGCGGGATTGTTGTCAAACTCCCGCATGGTGACCGTGTTGCGGTTGTTGATCGTGAAGTAGCCCACGTTCATGCCCAGCGGGAGATCGCGAAATGCGCCGACCAGACCGTTGCGCACCGACAGGTGCCGCTTGCGGTAGTAGGTGAACCAGTTTGCAAAGTTCTGCATTTCCGGCGTGCCGGCCGCGAGGTCCGTACGCACCAGGCAGCGCCCGTCGGGCCCCAGCGAGTCGACGGCGCCCGAGGTGGCGGTCAGGTTACTCGGAACGCGCTCGAACGCCTTGTAGTTGGCAGGCAGCGGCGTGGCGCAGTCACCGTTGATGATGACGTCCGGCGCGGGGTTGGGCTGCGGCACGTTGATGGTATAGGTCCCGGTGTCGCTCGGCGTGTAAAAGAACGCGGGAAAGAAATCGACACCCCGCTCGCTCAGATCACCGCCGGTCCATGCAAAATCGTTGGCGGCCGTCAGCCAGCCGTTGTTGCCGCCGTTTCGGTACCGCGTCCCCGCAGGAATGACCATGCCGTTGTTGAAGTGAAAGCCTTCGTTGGTGAAAGCCAGGTTGGCGGTCAGGTTGTGCTGGCGACCTGAGTTGCCGGTAGAGCCGGAAGCATCCGACACGGCGTTGGTGGGGTCGATGTCGTCAAACACAAACGCGCCGAAGTCCGGCCACGGCTCGTACGTAGCGGTCGGATCGTAATAGCCTGTGTTATAGGCTGAGGACCGCATGAAGGCGAACTGCACAAACGGGGGAATAACGTAGTGCCCGCCGCCCGGACCTTCCGTATACGGAAAGACGTAGGAATTCTTTGAGCCGCCGGTTCCGAAAAACAGCGTACCGTCGGTATCGACAAACGAGTCGGTGGCGCCGCCCTGCCAGTACAGCGATCCGTCATTGGTCGGCGTGATTGTCTCAAAGGACATGGACCCGGAGTCGTCGAGCACCACAATCACGTTGCTTTTGACGTTCTGGAACACCACCAGCGGCTGCGATGCGATGTCCAGCTGGGCCCAGGCATTGCCGCTGACAAAGCAGCTGAAGGCAAGACCCAGCGCCAGGCCGAGTTTGTTGGTCTGTTTCATCATTGTTCGCTCCCTCATCGCCGGCTAAGGCCGGCGGACGAAATCCGTTTCAGTCTTCGTAGTAGTAGGTGGTTACGACCAGGTCGCTCGCCCGCGACGCGGGACCTTCCGAGTAGCCAAAAATCAGGTAGTAGGAGGACCGGTTGCCCGCGCCGCTGACCGGCTCTTCCTCCAGCGGCTTGCAGGCCACTGACCGACCACCGACGCCGCTCATCTCCACCACCTGATACCGCATGTCGCCACGGTCGGTGTAGGTGTCGGCCGGCTGGGGCCAGGTCGCCTGGTTGGGCGCAGCGATGAATCGTGCTCCGGCGCAGTCGTAAACGCCCATGCCGGTGTCCACCCAGCCCAGCGGCAAAATGCCGGCAAAGGTTCCGGTTTCGGCCGAGACACGCACCTGATCTTCCACCTGCCGCACGACGTCTTCCGCCGTCTGGAACGCCAGGTTGGACTCGCGGACGTTGCCCGCCATGCGCTCCTGCATGGTGCTGCCCTGCATCGCCGTTACGGAAATGAGGGTGAGCACGAGGAGCATCATCAGCCCCATGAGCAGCGCAACGCCGCGCTGCCGGGCTGGCGACTGAAAATTCTGCAACTTCATAGCTTCCCTTCTCATGATCAAATCACGTTGACCCGGTTGCGCACCGCCACGGTGGTGGTGAACACCTGACGCAGCCGGGAATCATCAACCGGATCCACGGTTGTGTTGTTGACGCCGTAAACCTGATCGTCGATCTCCAGGTCCGCGTTGTCGGTGCTGCGCAGCAGCAGCGACACGCGCATGGACACGATATTAGGCGGATCGGTCACCAGGTGCGGTTCGAGGTAAGTCACGGTGCCGGCGATGTCGATCTGTCCGAACAGCACCTGCATGCTCTCCACGCCCTCGATGATTTCCTCCGGCAGCGCATCGGTGCCGTAGTCAATCTGGAACAGCGCCGGTCGCCCGGCTGCGTTGACCCCGATGAAAAACATCACCGAGTGAAACGGCAGCACCTGAGACTCGTCGTTGTAGCTCCGCGTCAGGCCTCCCGCCAGATTGCCCGGGGTGGTCCCGCCGTCGTTCAGCGAGAAAATGCCGGAGCCGTCGTTAGTGCGCTGAAACAGCTCGCCGCCGGTATTGCAGTCCGTCACCAGCACCAGCCCGCCGCGGGGGAACAGGTCATCAAGCTGCGCCTGCGTCATCGGTGCCGCCAGGGTCGTGCCGCAGTCCACCGGAAAGTTGAGTGACAGATTCTGCGACGCCTGGTCGTAGCCGCAGGCGGTAAGCTGATCCACCGCGTCGGCGTATTTGACGATCAGCACGTCACTGCCCGGCACGGCGTTGTCCACCACGTCCTGCGGCACGGCCAGGGCTCCAAATCCCGTAGCGTAATCGCCGACGGCCACCGAGCCGGCGGCAAAGTTGGACGGCAGCAGGTAGGTGTCGTCCTGATCGGTGCCGGTAAATTCAAACCCAACCACCGGCAGATCCGGGCGATGAATGGCGCCCTCGTAGCCGGCCGCGCCGTTGTCCAGCACCTCAGTCACCGCGAGTCGCGCGACGCAAAAGTTCACGCGCCCCGCAGGCCGCAGCCGCGGCTTGAGAATTTCGATGGCGAAGCGACCCGACTCCTGCACCCGAGCCAGCGCCTGCTGCGACCGATACGCCTGGGAGGTGGAAAAAAAGACCTGTCCAACACCGCCGAGCACAATAATTCCCAGCAGCAGCGCCACCATGAGTTCAATCAGGCCAAATCCTGCGTATTTTTTTGGGCTGCGAATGCTCATATGCGGGTATCCATTTCGAACCACTGCAGCGCAGCGTCAGTCGTGTCATAACCCGTCGCGGTGGACTGGGCGGCATCGGTGCCCTGCTGCACCGTGTCGGCCCAGCTCAGGCGCACCGCAATACGGCAGTCGGTGGGATTGCAGGTCAGCGCGGCGCCGCCGGGACCGGTCACCTGCAGCAGCCCCGCTGGCAGCGTGGCCGCCACCACGTTTTCCCAGTCGGTGATCTGCTGGTTGGTCGGACCGCCGCTCAGCGTGATCTGGCGCCGGTTGGCCCGCACCTGGTCCAGAATCTCGTAAGCCAGGTTGGTGGCCTGGGTGCGCATGAAGGCATTGCCGCTTGATCGCAGCGAGATTCCCTGCAGCCCGGCCAGCCCCAGCAGCCCAAACGATAAGACCAGCACCGCAACGAGCACCTCGATCAGCGTGGTGCCGCGCTGGCCCCGCAGAGACCGTCTCCGAGTATTCATCGTCTTCACGGACAGTTGTTCCTTATGACTTCGACACCGCCGGTGCGGGTGATGTTGATCGTTCGGTTGTTCTGCTGCTTACAGTTGTTAGCCAGCACCGTTACCTGGTAAGCGCCGCCGAGCCAGCCGGAAGCGAGAAAATTGAGCGGATCCGCGGAAACCGTCAGGGTGGCCAGCAGCACGGGTTCGTAGTCGCGCAGCAGTTCATCTTCCGGGTCCACGTAGTCACCGTCGCTGTTGCCGTCCAGCCAAAGCTGAAAGCCGGTGTTGAAGTCACCGTCCATGGATCTGAGGCCGGCGGGCCGGCCCCGGCTCAGCGCCTCGCTGCGGGCCAGATTGACCGCGGCGATGAAATCATTCACCTGCGTAGCGGTGCGCTGTCCCTGCACAAACTGATTAAAGCCGGGAATCCCCACGGCGATTAGAATGGCCAGCACCGTCAGCGCTACCATCAGCTCTACCAGCGTAAAACCGTTTGATCTGTTCATGACCCGCATTAAAAGGTAGGGTCAACCCGGCCTCAAGCATGGGCCGACAAACGGGGGCGGATACCGTTCCAGGCGGTCGGCTCCCGCGCCGGCTGCAACCGAAAAGAGCTCAAACCATTGAACGACCAGGGCTTTAGCACGCCAAGCAGCAGTACCCGGCAGATCTGGGCCGACGGTCTGTGGCAGCGCAATGCCGGCCTGGTCCAGCTGCTGGGTCTGTGCCCGCTCCTGGCCGTCACCACCCACCTGGCCTACGGACTCGGCCTGGGTCTCGCCACCACCGCCGTGATGCTGGTAACCAGCCTCACCGTATCGCTGCTGCGCGGCTTCATCGCCAGCGAAATCCGACTGGCGGTATACGTGCTGATCATCGCCGGCACCGTCACGGTCATCGAACGCCTGCTACAGGCGTGGGCGCTGCCGCTGTACCAGGCGCTGGGCATTTTTCTGCCGCTTATCGTGACCAACTGCGCCATTTTGGCCCGCGCCGAGATCTTTGCCGCCCGGCAGCCCCCGGCGGCGGCCGTCACTGATGCCCTGGCCACCGGGATTGGCTTTACCCTCGTACTGGTGGTGCTGGGCGGCGTTCGGGAGCTGGTGGGACAGGGCACGCTGTTTGACCGGCTGGATCTGGTGCTGGGGGCCTGGTCTGCCGCCCTGCGCTTGGAAATTCCGATCTACGACGGCGTTTTGATCGGCCTGCTCGCCCCCGGAGCCTTTATCACCCTGGGCCTGCTGATTGCTGCCCACCGCGCGCTAAGCCATCGCCAGCGCTGAGATTTCTTTGGATCTGGCCGCTGCGGGCCCAAAAAAACCTAGACGGGGCGGGATAAAATCTCACCTGAACGTCAGGGTTGACTAAACCATTACGAAATAAGCACTTTTTGGCGACGCCGGGACCAGACGAAACATCTGTGCGACCAATTGTTGAAAGCGAATCCCATCCACCGGGGTCTCTTCTGCCGTGACCGGGAGATGTGCCCGCCTGCCACACTTGCAAAGCCAGGGGCACAACGGTAATTGTTAGCAACGGGTGGACCCAGCGGCGTAGGCCGCGACCGCCCACCAAGGTCGGCCGAAATGGCCGCAGGATCCACACTGGAGGATTACACAGCATGTCCAAGCAAGTAACCATCAAACCCCTGACCGCTGCCGTTGGTGCAGCTTTTGTTTCAACGTTTGCTATCTCCGCGGTTAACGCGGCCGACAACCCGTTTGAACTGACCGATCTGAACGCCGGCTTTGAGCTGGCAGGCGAGAAAGACAAAGGCGAAGGCGCCTGCGGCGAAGGTAAGTGCGGCGGCGACGGCGGCGAAGAAGGCTCCTGCGGCGGTGACGGCGAGGAAGGCTCCTGCGGCGGCGACGGCGAGGAAGGCTCCTGCGGCGGCGACGGCGAGGAAGGCTCCTGCGGCGGTGACGGCGAAGAAGGCTCCTGCGGCGGCGACGGCGAGGAAGGCTCCTGCGGCGGCGACGGCGAGGAAGGCTCCTGCGGCGGCGACAAAGGCGAAGAAGGCAAGTGTGGTGAAGGCAAGTGCGGCGGCGCTGCCTGAACCCGGTAACACCCAGCCAACTCCATGCCTGACCATCCGGTAAATGGAGGCGGACTTGGGCTGCGGCGGGCCCTTCTGGGCCCGCTGCGATCCTTCGACGGCGATCCGCCGGTAGACTTCTGGGAAGTTGCACCGGAAAACTGGATCAACGTTGGGGGCCGCCTCGGTCGGACCTTACGCAGCTACACGGAAAAGACGCCCTTCGTCTGCCACGGGCTGTCCCTGTCGATCGGCGGCCCCTCACCTCTCGATGAGACCTTTCTGCGCAAACTGCGCCGGTTTCTCGATACCCACAACATCCGTAGCTACAGCGATCACCTGAGCTACTGCACCGACAACGCTCATCTTTATGACCTG
This sequence comes from Pseudomonadota bacterium, assembly GCA_039195135.1. Taxonomy (GTDB): domain Bacteria; phylum Pseudomonadota; class Gammaproteobacteria; order Xanthomonadales; family SZUA-38; genus JANQOZ01. The sequence continues at coordinate 8,285 of JBCCVP010000094.1, forward strand.
ATGCCCATCCCCTTCACCGAGGAGGCCATCGATCATGTGGTTGCGCGGATCCAGCGCACGCAGGACATTCTCGGCCGCCAGATGGCGATCGAAAACGTGTCCTACTACGCCGCTCCCGGCAAAGAGATGGATGAAATCACCTTCATTACCGAGGTGATTCGCCGCGCCGACTGTCTGCTGCTGCTCGATCTGAACAACATCTACGTCAACAGCGTCAATCATCGCTACGACGCGTCCGAATTCCTGGCCTCCCTGCCCGGCGAACGGGTGACCTACTGTCATCTGGCAGGTCACTACAACGAGGCAGAAGATCTGATCATCGATACGCACGGCGCGGCCATCATTGATCCGGTGTTTGACCTCTACCGCGAGGCGTGTGAGATCTGGGGCCCACTGCCGGCCCTCGTCGAGCGCGACTTCAATTTCCCGGCGCTGGAAGAGCTTTTTGCGGAGGTTGATCAGATCCGCAGCATCCAGCAATCCCTAGCCCGCGACACAAGCGTCCCGGGTTCCGCGCAAGCCCAGGCCTGAGTCGATGGGCAACCTGCGCGACCTGCAGATGCAGTTTGCTGGTCATATTCGAAATCCCGAAGAGGTTGCGGCCCCGGCAGACGTTGAAGATCGGCGCATGCAGGTGTACCGGCGGCTGTTTTTCAACAACATCCAGAACTTTATCGGGAACAGCTTCCCGGTCCTTCGCAAACTGTACGACCGCGCCTCCTGGCGCGCCATAATGCGGGATTTCTTTGTTCGCCACCGGGCCCACTCACCGCTGTTTCCGGAACTGCCCCGGGAATTTCTCAAATTTGTGGAGGCGCACCGCGGGCCGGAAATGGGCGACCCGCCGTTTATTCTCGAACTCGTGCACTACGAGTGGACCGAACTGGCGCTGTCCCTGGACGAAACGGAGCTTGCGGAGATCGAAGCCGATCGCGAAGGCGATCCGCTGATCGACGCGCCGGTGCTGTCGCCGCTGGCCTGGCTCATCAGCTATCGCTTTCCGGTGCATCAGATTCGGGCGGATTTTCAGCCTGCCGAAGCACCGCCGGAACCCACCCACCTGGTGGTCTATCGCCGGCGCAACGACCGGGTGAAATTTCTCAAAGTGAACGCGGTGACGGCCCGCCTGATCACCCTGCTGCGGAAGACGCCGGATCAGACAGGTCGCAGCTATCTTGAGCAAATGGCGCAGGAAATGTCCGTGGACCCGGCAACGCTGGAAGCGCCGGGCCGTCAGATCTTTGAGGACCTGGCCCGCCGGGACATCGTGCTCGGCACCCGGGCGGCCGCGGCGACCTAAAAGATCGTGTAAATCAGCGGCGCGATGGCGGTGCCCTGGAGCATCAGCAGGCCGCCGAGCAGAAACAGCAGCAGCACGATCGGCAGCAACCAGAACTTCTTCCTCGCCCGCAGAAACGTCCAGAATTCGCGCAGAGTTTCCATGCCGTCATTGTAGCCCTTAAGCATGCTATTCTCCCCCGTCCTGGCCTTACCCGGCCAAAAACCAAACCCCCAACGGATCAACTTTTTTGACCACGGCGTCTAAAACACCGATCGCCCGACGGTTCCGCGGCTTCCTGCCGGTGGTGGTGGACCTTGAAACCGGCGGATTTGATCCAGCCAGCCATGCGCTGCTGGAGATTGCCGCCTGCGCGATCACCATGAACGAGGCCGGCGAGGCCGTACCCGGCGATATCCTCTGCATTCACGTGGAGCCTTTCCCTGGATCCGTGCTTGACCCAAAGTCGATGGAAATCACCGGCATCATTCCGGACCATCCGCTGCGCCAGGCGGTGGACGAGATTACGGCCCTGCGCGAGCTGAGCCGTCCGATCCGTCAGGCGGTGAAAACCCACGGCTGCCAGCGGGCTATTCTCGTGGGCCACAACCCATCCTTCGACATGGCGTTTCTCAGCGCTGCCCTAACGCGCACCGGCTATAAGCGTTCGCCGTTTCACCCGTTTTCAAGTTTTGACACGGCCACGCTGGCGGGCCTGGCTTACGGCCAGACGGTGCTGGCCCGGGCCTGCCTCGCGGCGGGGCTGGACTGGGACACGCGGGAAGCCCACTCTGCGCTTTACGACGTGGAGAAAACCGCTGCGCTGTTCTGCAAGATCGTCAACACGTGGCACGGCCGGGTGGGTATCCCCTGGTCCAGCGAAACTAACGCGGTACCTGAGTAGCCGTCAGGCCTTAGCATTGTCCGGCAGTGAGGGGGACAGCCTTTAGACCGCGAGGCGATAGCTCTCGGTGAGCTGACGAAGCATGGGGGCAAGTTCGCCCTGGCTGTGCAGTTCGGACAGGATCGCTTCCCCGCCCAGCAGCTCGCTGTTAAGAAAAACTTGAGGAAATTCAGAAAAATCGGGTGATTTGTGCAGGTAAGATCTGATCTCCGGATCCTGCTGCACGTCCACCGCAAGATACGGGCAGTCGCACGCATCCAGAATCTCTGCCACCCGCGCCGACGCAGCGCAGGCGGGTTTTTGCGAGTTTCCCCGCAGAAAAACACACACCGGGTGATCGCGCAGCAGCGCAGCCAGCCGCGCATCAATTGACGATTGTACGTCCATCTATCCCCTCCATTGGATCGATTGCCACACCAACAGCTACCAGCGCCGGGACATCGCAAACGATGGGGCGCTTTCATGAACTCTCGGGAAGCGGCATAGACGTTACCACAAGCCAGGTTAACGACCCGTAAAAAACTGTTGCAATCCGCCGGCACCCGCGAGAAATTGAGCAATTGACTGGCCCGACGGAATTTCATACGACCATGTCCGACGCTTACCTCATGCCCGTTTACGGCCGCATGCCTGTGGGATTTGTCCGCGGCAGCGGCGCCTGGCTGATCGACGAGGAGGGACGGCGCTATTTCGACGCCATTACCGGCATTGGTGTATGCAGCCTTGGCCACGCCCATCCGGATGTTGCGGCAGCGGTGGCGGACCAGGTGGCAACCCTGGTGCACACCTCGAACGTCCCGCGCATTCCCCTGCAGGAGAAGCTGGCAGAACGCCTGTGTCAGCTCAGCGGCATGGATCGCGCTTTTTTCTGCAACTCCGGCGCAGAGGCAGTGGAGTGTGCCCTGAAGCTGGCCCGTCTGAACGGTTACCGGAAAGGTCAGGAGGCGATGGAAATCATCGTCGCCGAAGGCAGTTTCCACGGCCGCACCATGGCGACCATCAGCGCCACGGACAACACCAAAGCGCAGGAGGGGTTTGCGCCGATCCTCAAGGGATTCCGCCCCGTGCCTTTCGGCGATATCGCCGCGATCCGCCAAGCCGTGGCAGACCATCCGCAGATCGGCGCGGTGCTGCTGGAAACCGTTCAGGGTGAGGGTGGCATTCACGTGCCGCCGCCGGGTTTCCTGCGCGAGCTGCGCGAGTTCTGCACCGAGCAGGGCCTGCTGCTGATCGCGGACGAAGTGCAGTCGGGCATCGGCAAAACCGGCCACTGGTTTGCCTACCAGCACGACGACGTCCTGCCGGACATCGTGGCCTGCGCCAAAGCCCTGGGCAACGGGATTCCCATCGGTGCGTGCCTGGCCCGGGAACAGGTGGCCGCGGCTTTTCAGCCGGGCAACCACGGCTCCACCTTCGGCGGCAATCCGCTGGCCTGCCGCGCCGCCCTGGCGGTGCTGGAGGTGATGGAGCGGGACCGGATCCCGGAACGCGCCACCGAGCTGGGCGAGTGGTTCCGGGAGCACCTGCGCTCGCGGCTGGGCAACCACCCGGCGGTGGTCGAGGTGCGCGGCCGGGGGCTGATGGTTGGCATCGAGCTTGCGGCGGATTGCCCGGAGATCAAGGCCCACGCCCTGCAGCGAGGGGTGGTCACCAACGTCACCCGAGGCCGGGTGATCCGCTTGCTGCCGCCGCTCATCAGCACCCGGGAGGAGCTTGAGATGCTTACCGATGTGCTGTGCGAATCAATCGAGCTCTGGCACGGCGACCGGGCCGCCTGAAGCGGCAGCGCGTTCCGCTCCGGCATCCGTCGGCCGCCTCGCGGCGCGCTAGCTTCGAATAAAGGCGTCCGCCCCGGACGACTTGAGCTGCTCCCCCAGAGCCATCGCAAAGCGCCCGAGTTCTGCCTGCAGCGCAACGATGTCGGGCGCGCAGATGTTGACGTGCCCAACCTTGCGCCCCGGCCGAGGCTTTTTGCCGTAGTCGTGCCAGTGGGCGTTGGGATAGCTGAGCGCGTTGGACGGGTCCGGCATCGCACCGATCCAGTTCATCATCGCCGTGGCGCCGATCGCGTTGGTCGACCCCAGCGGCCAGTCCATGATCGCCCGCAGATGGTTTTCAAACTGGGAGGTCACCGCCCCGTCCAGCGTCCAATGGCCGGAGTTGTGCACCCGCGGAGCGATTTCGTTCACCAGCAGCCGTCCATCCAGATCAAACAGTTCCACCGCCAGCACCCCGCAATAATCCAGCGCGTCCAGAATCCGAGTGGCGTAGCGTTTTGCCTGGTCCAGCAGGTGGTCGGCAACGGCTGGCGCGAAGGTGGTGACCAGAATGCCGTTCTTGTGGCGGTTTTCCGCCAGCGGATAAAACACGGTGGCACCGCTGGCGGAGCGACAGGCGATGATCGACAGCTCCCGCTTGAAGGGCACCTTGGCTTCGACGATCAGGTCACCGCCACCTAAGACCTGAAAGATCTCACTCGCCTGCGACAGGTCTTCCAGCACCGCCTGCCCTTTCCCGTCGTAACCCATGCGGCGGGTCTTGATCACGCAGGGCAGTCCGATCTCTTCGCAGGCTGCTCGCAGCTCTTCCTCCGTATCCGCCGGTGCAAACAGCGGGCAGTCGATGCCGCGGTCCGAGAAGAAGGTCTTTTCCGCCATGCGGTCCTGCGCAACCCGCAGCGCCGCGCTGCCCGGCCGCATCGGTACCCGCTCGGCGAGAAAGTCGGTTGCCGTCACCGGAACGTTCTCAAAGTCCAGCGTCACCACGTCGCACTGATCGGCCAGCCTGGTGAGCGCCTCCTCGTCGTCAAAAGGGGCGCAGATATGCTCGCCGAGGGCCCGCGCGCAGGCGTCTTCGGCGGGGTCGAGGAAAACAAATTCCTGCCCCAGCTTTACCCCTTCCAGTGCCATCATGCGGGCCAGCTGCCCGCCTCCGAGTATTCCGATTTTCATCAATCTTCCGCCGGGTCCGGGCGTGCCAGCACGCGTTGGGTCTGAGCCTCCCGGTACGCCGAGAGACGTGCGGCAAGCTCCTCGTCATGGGTTGCCAGGATCGCGGCGCCAAGCAGCGCCGCGTTGATCGCGCCGGCGCGACCAATGGCCAGCGTTCCCACCGGAACGCCGGCGGGCATCTGCACAATCGAAAGCAGCGAATCCACCCCGCCCAGAGCCTGGGAGCGCACCGGCACGCCCAGCACCGGCAGCGTGGTTTTGGCCGAGACCATGCCCGGCAGGTGGGCCGCCCCACCGGCACCGGCCACAATCACCTCAAGGCCCCGTTCGGCGGCGGTCGCCGCGTATTCGAACAGCAGGTCGGGGGTCCGGTGGGCGGAAACCACCCGGGTTTCGAAGGGTACTCGCAGTTCCCGGAGCGTCTCGGCGCAGTGGGACAGGGTGTCCCAATCCGACTGAGACCCCATGATGACGCCAATCTTCACAGTCATCACCCCATTGTAGCCATTGTCGCCCCTCCAAAGGCGGTTTTTTGCCGACGATTTGGGGACAGGCTGCTAAGATACGCGGGCTATGGCGCTTGAAAACAAACTGCTCGAAATTCTCGCCTGCCCGGTGAGTAAGAACGCCCTGCTCCCGGCCGGCGCAAAACTGCTGGCGACGGTGAATGAGGCGGTGGCCCGGGGCGCGGCGCTGTACGTAGACGGATCCACCGTCAGCGAGGCCCTGGACAGCGCCCTGGTCTGCGAAGAAGGCAAGGTGCTGTACCCGGTTTCCGACGGCATTCCGGTTCTGCTGCCGGACCGGGGCATTGGCCTCACCCAATTTGACCTGTAAAAACGCGCCCCGCCGTCCTCCTATCCGGTGAATGCTCCTCGGCCCCATCCTTATCAGCAAACCGCCCAGCTGTTTCTGCGTGGCATCAGCAGCCGAACGCAGTCGTTTTTTGAATCGGTGGATAACGCCCTGTTCGACATGGCGGAGAAGGCGGAAAGCAACGCGCTGCAGACCCACTATTTCGACGGCATGCGTCAGGTACGAAAAACCCGCACCGCGGTGGAGCAGTCGTTTCAGCGGCACCTTCGCCAGGGCCTGATCGGGTTTCAGAAAGGACAGTCGCCGCGGAAGGAAAACAAGGCTGCGAGCGAACCGAGCGCCGATCAGCTTTCGCTCGTGGACGATGCGGAGCTGGAGCAGAATCTGGCGCTGTCGGAGATGGTGGCAAAGGGTGAAAATCGGCTGTCCCGGCCGCTCTATGCCCTAAACCAGCGCCTCGGCGCCGCACTGCGCATCACCCCTCCGGATGACGAACTCAATCCCTTGGGTCCGGCAGCCATCTGTCGCAGCCTGCGGGAAGCAGCGCCGGCCTTTGAGGTCGAATTGCCGGTGCTGCTCGTGATCTACAAACTGTTCGACAAACACGTGCTGGAACCCCTGGAACCGTTGTACCAGGAGATCAACGATGCGCTCGCGACCTCGGGGGTTCTGCCGCAGCTGACACCGCGCCAGGCCGGCCGATCGTCGGGCGCCGGCGGCGGCAACGCTCCGGTCGCCGCCGCTGCACCGCCCAGCGATCCCGGGGAAATAGCCGAGGGTGCGCCGGACATGACAGCGGCGCCGCTGGCCGGTGCGCCGGCAGATGAATCGGAGGCGATTCAGGCTATTCTGAGTTTGCTGACCGCCCGGCGCGCGGGCCAGCCCCGCCCCGCCACCGCCGCGCCGGTGGCCCAGACCGGCCAGCTGCTCAATGCCCTGAGTCTGCTGCAGGCCGCTCCCGCTCCGGCGAGCGCAGCAACCGAGGACCTCGATATCTCCACGCTGCTCAGCGCTCAGCTGCAGCAGCTGGATGGCCCGACCCAGGCCAGCGAAACGGACCAGAACACCATAGACCTCGTGGGCATGCTGTTTCAGTTCATTCTTGAGGATCGCAATCTGCCGGACGCAATGCAGGCGCTGCTTTCCCGGCTGCAGATTCCCTATATCAAAGCCGCGCTGCTCGACCGGCAGCTGTTTGCCAGCAGGGAACACCCGGCGCGCCGTCTCCTTGATGAGCTGGCGGAGGTTGCGATGGGCTTCAGCGCTGACAGCGACCGGGGCAACCGGCTGCGCGATCAGATCACCAGGATCGTCGACCGCATTTCGGAAGATTTTGACGACGATCTGGGCATGTTTGATGACCTGCGCGACGAGCTGGGCCAGTTTGCCTCCCGCCAGGCGCGTCGGGCCGAGGTGGCGGAGAAACGCACCACCGAAGCCACCCTGGGGCAGCAGCGCCTCGCCGCGGCGAGGCGCGGCGCAGCCCGGGCGGTGCGGGAACGCACCGAGGAACTTGAGCTCCCGAGTATTCTCAAAGAGATCCTCGCTAAACCCTGGGCCAACGTGCTGGTGCTGACGCAGCTGCGCCACGGAGACGAGTCGGCCGAATACGCGGACGCGCTCAAGTTTATTGATGATCTGATCTGGACCGCGCAGCCCAAGACCCGGGCGGCCGACGTTAAGCGACTGCAGAAAGACCTGCCGGACCTCTCCCGGCAGCTGCGCAGTGGTCTGGAAATGGTGGCGTACCACGAAGACGATATTCGGCGGGTTTTTAAGAGCCTGAAGACGTTGTACCACTCCATGGTGGATGCTCAGTACCGGGAACAGCTGGAGCTCAGCGAAGCCGCGCCGCCACCCACTATGTCGCTGCCGGCGGCAGTGGCGCCCGTGCAGCTGCCCATCTCCGGCGCCGCCGACGTGGAGGAAGAAATCCTCGACGAGGCCAGTCAGACGCCGGAGCCGGTGCCGCTGGAGGCGCTGGAGGAAGCCTTGCGGGAACAGGTGGAATCGCTGGAGGTAGGCACCTGGTTTCAGTTTGCCGCCGAAGAGGGTCCGCACCTGCGGGCAAAGCTGTCCTGGAAAAGCCCCATTACCGGCAACTACCTGTTTGTCGACAACAAGGGCATCAAGGTGGCAGACAAACCGGTGGCGGAGCTTGCCAACGACCTGGCCGCCGGCAACGCGGTGGCGCTGGAGACCGTACCCCTGTTTGATCGGGCCCTGACCGCCATCGCCGATCGACTGCAAAGTGAAACGGATACTGCTGATGAGCCGGATTGAGCCGCCTGATTCAAAACACGTCGAACAGGACGTGGCCGAGGCCCTGGCAGAGGATCTGGACGAGGCCGGCGATCTCACCGCGGCGCTGATCGACCCGGCTACGCGCGTCAGCGGCCGGGTGATTACCCGGGAATCCTGCATCCTCGCCGGCCGTCCCTGGGCCGAGCGCAGTTTTGCGGCCGTCGACAAACGGATCGAACTGACCTGGGCCGCCGAGGACGGCGATCGGCTGGCACCCAACCAGGTTCTGTTTGAGGTTTTCGGCCCGGCCCGCGGCATCCTCACCGGCGAGCGTACCGCGCTGAATTTCCTGCAGCTGCTGTCGGCCGTGGCTACCGTGACCGGCCGCTATGTCGAAGGGCTCAAAGACGGAAAAACGCGGGTGCTGGACACCCGGAAAACACTGCCGGGCCTGCGGCGGGCGCAAAAATACGCGGTGCGCTGCGGCGGCGGAGTCAATCATCGCATCGGCCTATTCGACGCGTTTTTGATCAAAGAAAACCACATTGCCGCCGCCGGATCGATCAGCGGTGCCGTCACCCGGGCCCAGGCGCTCGCCAGTGGACAGCTGATCGAGGTGGAGGTGGAAAACCTCGACGAGCTCGCCGAGGCCATCGAAGCCGGAGCACAGCGCGTCATGCTGGACGATTTCACCCTGGAAGATACGCACCGGGCCGTCGCGCTGAACGAGGGCCGAGTGGAGCTGGAAGCCTCCGGCGGCATCGAAATGGATCGGCTTGCCGACATCGCCGCCACCGGCGTCGACTACGTGTCCGTCGGCGCCCTCACTAAACACATCCGCGCCATCGACCTGTCAATGCGCCTGGACTCCGCCGCAGACTAAGTCGGGGCCTTGAGTCCATCTTGAGTCCATCTTGAGTCCATCTTGAGCCCATCCTGCGCCCATTGCGCGTCAAAATGCGGCGATTTGTTAGGAGTACCCAGGTAAACGCTGAGTTACGGCACACTTTCGTCGTCCCCGTCGATTCGGTGAGAAACGGTGCCCCGGTGCGCCTCAGCGACGTATTATCCATCCCGCATAAAGGTCGGCGCCATAGCCCAGGCAGCCTTAAGACATGCCTGTAAAAGGCTGATTTTATGGGTTTTTTGGAGAAGTAGAAGGCCCGCCGCCGAAGCGGCGGGCCGGAAGAGGCTCGCGGAAGAAAGGGGGAAGCAGGGGGGAGGGTCGCGAGCCTCAACAACCTGTTGGCACCCTATCCCAGACGCCGTTAAGCGAACGTAAAACGCAAAACGCGGCCAGGGCGTGTGTCCAGGCACAAACCAGAGACACCGATAGGGTTTATATGACGGGTACCATTACACTTTCAGCGCCTGTCATTCTTTAACGCGCTGATGGATGATCAAAATGATCACCACAAACTGCCTCCAAGACCCATTTGATCAGATAAAATAGCTGACGTCGAGTCGTCCCTGGCATCGGAGTCCATACCGTGCGATTTCCCCTGCTGGCCCTACTACTGTGGCCGGCGCTTTCCTACGCCCAGCCCCTGGTGGGCGTAAGCCCCGTCGCTGACGTTGCCGTTGCTGCCCGCTATGAGGCGCAGGCCGAGGTGGTCAGCCCCAACCAGAGCCAGATCTCCGCGGAGGTCACCGGCGTCGTGCTGGAGGTGCTTGCGGACGTCGCCGATACCGTCGAAGCGGGGCAGGTGCTCGTGCGGCTGGATCCAGCCGACCTGGAGCTGGAACTCGCGCAGGCGACAGCCTTACTGGCCGCCGCAGAAGCCCGCCGCACCCAGGCCCAGGCACGCCTTGAGCGGGCGCAGCAGCTAAGCGACAGCCAGTACATTTCCGACGATGACCTCCTGGAACGGCAAACTGAAGTGTCGATCCAGGCTGCGGACGTGCGCCGCCTGACGGTAGCCCGATCGCTGGCCCAGCGGCGTCTTGATGACGCCACGATCCGGGCGCCGTTTGCCGCCGCCATCACGCGCCGCGATGTTCAGGTGGGCCAGCTGCTTGCGCCGGGTTCGCCGGTACTGTCCCTCGTGCAGCTGACCCAGGCGGAGATTCTGGCGCAGATTCCGGGCACCGACCGCAACAGTATCCGGGCCGCATCGCGGCTGGAGCTGCGCACCGACAGCGGCCGATTCCCTCTGCGCCTGCTCAGCCAGGCGCCCGTGATCATGCCGGGCAGCCGCACCAGCCCGGCGCGGTTGGCATTTGTTGCTGCGGCGGAATGGCCCGGCGCGACCGGCACGCTGATCTGGGAGGTGCCAACCCAGCGCCTGCCGGCGGACCTGGTGGTGCGCCGGAACCAACAGCTCGGCGTCTTTGTGCTGGAGGGATCGACGGTCCGGTTTGTCGCTCTGCCGGACGCCCAGGAAGGCCGTCCCGCACCCCACGATCTTGCACCTGAGGACCAGGTGGTGGTGAGTGGTCAGCAGCGGCTCAACAGCGGAGATACGGTTCAGGTCCTGCCATGACGCTGTTTACCCGGCTGCTGACCAACCACCCGCTGGTCAACATTCTCTTCGTGGTCGTCGTCGTGATGGGCCTGCTCTCCTACGTCCAAATGCCCCGGGAGCAGGACCCCGACGTCAACTTCAACTGGATCAACATCAATACCTCCTACCCCGGCGCATCCGCGAGCGACGTGGAGTCGCTGGTGACCCAGCCGCTGGAGGACGCGATCGGCACGGTGCAGAACATCCGCTGGGTCACCAGCACTTCGCGGGAAGGCGCGTCCAATATTCTGGTGCGATTTCGCGATCTGAGTGCCAGGGATTTTGACAAACGGGTAAATGACGTCCGCCGGG
>JBCCVP010000095.1:0-19255 GCA_039195135.1 Pseudomonadota bacterium
AGCCAGTTCCGGCGACCGTCGCGTGGCAGCATCCCGTGGAATCCGTAGATGACCAGACGTCCGGTCGGCGCAAGGTGGGTATAGCTCTGCCTTAGCGTCGTGACGCCGTTGGGGTCGAAGATCGCATCAAAGCCGCTCGGCGCCACCTTCTCGGCTTGTGGCCAAAGCGGCTCCTGGCTCTTGTCGATCACCTGCGCGGCGCCCATCGCGCGGGCGTACTCAACCTTGTGCGGTCCGCCGACCACGCCGATGACCTGCACACCTGCCAGCCGGGCGAGCTGGAGCAGGGCTGAACCAACGCCCCCCGCAGCCGAATGGACCAGCCAGGTCTCGCCGGGGCGAGGATGGAGCTGGCGATGGATCATCCACCACGCCGTCAGGAATACGGTGGGAATCGCTGCCGCCTCTGCCATGCTCAGATCGCCGGGCTTGGCAAACACTCCGTCGGCCCCGAGTCGAAGATGGCTGGCATAGCCCTTGAACAGCGTGAGCCCGATCACCTCATCGCCAACGGCCCAGCTGCTCACGCCTGGCCCCACCGCGTCGATACGGCCAGCAACCTCGAAGCCCGGAGTAATCGGATAGCCGTGCAGTCGCTTAGCCGACTCATATAGGCCCATACGGATGATTCCGTCGGCGTAGTTCACCCCGCAGGCTTCGACCGCAATGACCACCTCGCCCTCGTCCGGCGTCGGGTTGGCTTCCTCAATCAGCCGCAGCGCATCGAAGCCGCCCGGCCGGTCTATCACAATCCGCCGCATGCTGTTCTCCGGTAGGGCTATCAGCATACCGCCCGCGCACCTTGTTTGATGCTCACTGGATCCCGGGGAACCGCACCCTCAGCCGACGCGCCACCGTTTTCCCAAACGCTTCCACCTGTCTATCGATGGTTGAGCGGCGACCGCCCTTTTGTGACACGCGCACGGACTTGTGGGGCAAAACATCGTAGATTCCTGACTCAAATCGATTCCCGGCCAAGGAGCGGCCCGCCTCGATGTCCTATACCCGCATGACCAAGCGCTTAATCACCGCGGCCGCATCGGTCGGCATTTTCGTGTTTACCAGCGCCACAGCAGGTTCCGTCTCAGATCTGCTGTACAGCGACAGCTTCGAAGACCCCGGCCCGCCGCGCATCGATGTTGCCGGCTCACTGACCAGCAAGACCATCAGCTTACCCGGCAACGGCGCCAATGCCGCCGAACTTCCGCTGGTTGTTCACTATCTGGGAACCGGCAAGAGCATCGATGGGGCCGCCCGGCGTCAGGTTCCCTTTCGAAGCTATTTCGCCTCCTGCGACCTTGCCAGCGCGCGGCCACGAATGTTTGTTTCCATCACCCAGGAGGATGTGGGACCGCAGGCCGATCCCGAGCATCCGCGCGTGGGATCGCTGCTTGAGCTCAGGTACAACCCGGCCAATCGGCAGCTCGAGCCCACTGGCAATCAGGCGGTCGTGGGATTTTGTAATGAAACCCACGGCATAGCGGCAAGCGCAGACTGTTCGAGGGTGGCCGTGCTTTGTTCAACCGCCATCGCCGAGCCGATCTCAGAGACCTACAACGGCACCTTTCGCGACCTGGTCGACGAGGCGGGCAGCATCGGACGGGAAGTGGTGCAGGTCAGTAACGAGGCCATCATTGACGCCATCCCCGGCCTGACGCCTCAGGAGCGCGCCGACCGCTACCAGTACAACGGCGAAATGTGGCTGCTTGAGTATGCCAACGGCAACTTCTCCGCGGAACCGCAGAGGTTTGTGATTCACAAAGGCTACGGCGGCGGCTCGCCGTTTGGTGCGCCGTCGTTGGTATACAGCGACTCGGACAACGCCTACGCGGCGGCTTTCGCCACCAACGTCTTTGACCGCAACTACGGCGGACGCCACCATAGCGCCGCGCTGATGATCATCGAGCGCGACGGGTGGAAGCTGAACGACGACGATCGTGGCTGGTCCTGGGCCTGCGGCTACGGGCATGTTTTTAATTTGCGTGCCTTCTGGAACCCCTACGTGACGACCGAGCGAGGGGGCGAGTTCGGCATGCTTTGCTCCACGGACGGCAACAATCACGAGGCGCAGCAGGCCGGCTCTATTGCGGTGAAATACGAATCGTCCAACCTGTTCGAAGGGGCCACCCAGTACCTGTTCGCCTCCAACAGCAGCGGCGTATCCAACGGCGGCGGCCATACGCTGATCCCGCTCGACGCGGACCGTTCAATCGGTTTGATGGTTGGCGCGGAGATGGAGCCGATGTCCGATCCCAACTATGTGGCCCACATTGAGGAAGCCGAGGCGGCCGCGGTGCGCTTTTACGGCGCCGAAGAGGCCTCCGCCAGAGGCCTGACCGGACTGGCTGCCTGCAACTGGTACGACGACGACAACTGCCTGTTCAACTACACCAACTACGTTCACGACGGCGCCTATCCCTTGTTTCAGTGGGGATTCTGGTGGAAGGATCAGGGGGCATTTAACTCCAGGGATCTCTCACGCGTAGGCATCTTCCACACGTCCAGCGCAAGCCGCGTTGCGAGAAATATCCCCCAGGCCGACGGCTCCATGGTGAAGTGGCTGGCGCAAGACAACGACTGCATGTTTGGCGCCCCGCAGCTGGTGGATCTGAAAAACGGCCGTCTGCTGCTGGGCTATGGCAGGTTTCAGTGCATCAGCGATGGTTTTCACCTGCGCCGATTTGCAACGGGCGCCAACAGGACGCGCAGCGTGAGCACGCTGATCCCGAGTCAGTATTTCCTGATGGAGATCGATGCCGACGGTAACGCGCTGACCCAACCGACCGCGGTCCCGGGCGTTGGCTGGGGCGGCCTCGACGCCATGGTGGAACTGGGCGAGGGCCGCGCCGCCTGGGCCTTTATCCGCCAGCCGGAACTGCGTTCTGACGGGAGCTTTCCGGAGCCAAACCAATCGGCGTGGGACGCTTTTGTCTACGAATCCGGGGTCTCTGCCAATTCGTCAGAACCGTAGGTTGACCGCTGCAGGATCTCGGAGACCGGACCAAATGCCAGGGTCAATTCGATCTGGCACTTAAGTCTTGTTGTTTTTGTGATGACCGTCCGGATAGGACTAAATTCCGCATGGATGGTAATATCGTGGCCCACACCCACAGCTCAGGAAGGGAATCCTCGGTGGTACCTGGTCTTAGCGCCCGCGCCTTGCGGTGGGCCATAGTTGGCGTCCTGGTCTCCGGGGTCGCCCTGGCCGAAAATTTTCTGCTGGACTTTGCCGACGGTACCTTTCCACCTCAGCTCCGCCGACCGTTTGCCAATGACTGTTTCTGGTGGACCGAGTCGGCGGATCGCACCAACCCGCCCTTTTTTCTGGAGGCCCGAGGCTCGTCCGTCGACGAGCGCTGTCGGCTGATCATGGCTCTGAACGGAACGCGCGCGACGGTCCGCTTCGATACCTTACGGCTTGCCAACGCCGAACTGCACGTCGATGTGAACGGGCAGCAGGTGCTGACGGTCACCGAAGCCAACCTCAACGATCGCCACGAGTTTGCCATCCGGGCCGGCATCCAAGTCATTCGATTCCGAGTGGAGCGGCCGGACCCTCAAACAAACTACGTGGTTTGGATCGACAACATTCAGTACACGCAGGAACCTGTGGACACGGCTTTAACGCTTATCCCTCCCGAGCTCCGCACTTCGCTGATCGGACCGCTCGGTGAAAACTTACTTGAGGCTGAGGACGTGGTGGGTGATAGCGCCAAGGAAATTCTGGTGGGCGCCAATTTCGGCAACAGGGCCTACTGGTTCGTGGCGCAGGCCCAGCTAGACGGCAGCCTCAATCCGATCTGGACCAGCGCCAGCGTGGGATCGAGCCGATCCAGCCTGGATGGGCCCCTAATCTCACTGGTGGCCTTTGAGGAGGGGAACGAGAAACGGATCGCCACCCTGGCTGCGGACAACGTGATTCGCATTTATGCCACCCATCCACTTCGCCTTATACGGATTATCGGGCTGGACTGGCCCGCCATCGATATGGACATCGGCGATATCGACGCGGATGGCGAGCTCGAGATTGTTCTGGTTTATGACGACATCCCGCGCTTGTTCGAAAATCAGCTGTGGGCTTTGAGCTACGGCACCGGCGGCCTGAAAAACCGGATTCTGACGGTTGACCCCCAGAGCACGACGCTGGCGCAGCTTGACGCGGACCCGCAGCTTGAACTGATTACGCCGAAGCTCACCAACGCCATCGTCCGCGATGGCCTGACCCAGGACATCGAATGGATCTCGCCGTGGGAGCTGAGCAATCCGGTGCTGGCCGGGAATATCGGGCGGGCCCCTTTTGGGGAGTTTGTCGGCTACGACCCGGAGCTCCGGGTGCTTCGCGTCTATGACAGTGTGCCGGCCTACTGGGAACGAGGAGAGACGATCGCCTCCGACGGACCACCTCAGTTTGGGCTGGTGGACGTGGAGGGGGATGGTCGCCTGGAGCTGGTCGCCGGCCCGGACCGTGGCCCGGTGATTGTGTACGGCGACCCCGTCCCCACGCTGGTGACCAACGTGGACCAGGCTTTCTCTGGCCGAGGTCGAATCGTAGGCGGACAACTCAGCAATCCGGGAATCTCACTGGTCACGTGGAGCAGCTCGCCAATTGTCGCGAGTGCACAAACGGGCCAGCTAATCTGGCGGGAAGCGAGGATGAACCCAACGCCTTTTGCGTTGCCCGAGTCCATCGTTGGTGTCACCGTCGGCGGCACACGGGTGCTGGTCGGTCCTTACGGCAGCGGCGGGTTGGAGCTTAGCGCCGCAACGCTGGAATCTCTGCCCGATACCGGGAGGCGTCTTGACGGCGACATCGTTGGGACGCTCGAACGCCCTGGCGCCCCGTCATCAGAGCTGCTGATGGACTACGCAGGGGAGATCCGAACCCTGGATGTAAAAACCCGCGAGGTGTCCTGGTCACAGCCTCTGTCGGGCGACACGGTTCTGGCAGCTCCCTTTGATGATGATCGGATTGCGGCGCTAGGCTTTTACAATGGATATGAGCTGCTGCTCATCAACCGCACCAACAAACAGGTTTCGAACTACGACGTGCCGTGGAATCCCTTTGGCCCTGTGCCGGCGGCGTTTGGTTTTGGCGCTGATGGGTTTGCGACCGACCTGAGTCTGGTGGAAGACGAAGACACGGAGGACGCCCGACTCTGGTTCGTGGACCTTGCAAGCGGCGACGTGACCAACACGGTTATTGGGCTCCCGGAGACGATCCGCGTGTTGAACGTTCCGGCCCATAACGAAATCTGGGTGAGTCGTAACGACGGTCGAGTTGATATTTTGCGAACCAGCGATCTCTCCACCATCAAGACGATTCGGTTTTTGGCGCCCGTATCCGAGCTGCTCCACTGGGAATTTCTCGACAACCGTTACCTGTTGGCGGTCAGCGACGGGCACTTCCTGGTGAAGGACCTGAACCAGGACAAAACGCTGATCGATCTGCCCGGTTTATCTTCAGACTTTGGAAGCCTGCTGCTAGACAATCGCGGTCAATCGGCGGTGATACACGCCGCCTCCGCGCAGGGAATCCACAAATTGACCCTGAAGTTCAACGAACCGCCGCTGTTCGCGGACAGCTTCGAGTAGCCTGCCATTGCCTCCGCCGCTCCCCGCTGGCGGAAGCGCTCAGTTGGCGGGGCTCACTCGGAGCAGCTCCCCGGCGGCGCCATCGGTCAGCACGTATAAATAGCCATCAGGCCCCATGCGCACATCGCGCAACCGCAGACCCAGCTCGGTGAACAGCACTTCCTGCCCCTCGACCGTCCTGCCGTCCAGATCGATGCGCCGCAGGCTTCTCTCCGCCAACGACGCAACAAACAGGTCGCCGGACCACTGGGGAAACCGGGTGGCGGAATAATGCGCCATGCCCGCGGGCGCGATGGAGGGCGTCCACACCACAACGGGCTGTTCCATGCCGGCTGCCTCGGTAAACGGCGTGATGCCGGCGCCGTTGTAGTCGGCGCCATAGCTGATGGCGGGCCAGCCGTAGTTTTTGCCGGGCTCGATGACGTTCAGCTCGTCGCCACCTTTCGGCCCATGCTCGTGGGAAAAAACCGTGCCGTCCGGAGTCACCAAAATGGCCTGGTGATTGCGATGGCCATAGGTCCAGATCTCAGGTTTTGCATCAGCCTCACCCACAAAGGGATTGTCGCGGGGTACCGAACCATCGGGATTGATCCGAACGGTTGTGCCAAAAACATTGCCGGTCGACTGGGCGCGCGCCCGGCCATTGAACCCGTCTCCAACGGTAACCAGTAGCGTCCCGTCAGGCAGAAACGCCATCCGCCCGGCAAAGTGATGCGGCGTGTTTTTGTCGACGTCGTTGGCGAACACCACGGTCAGCTCTGAAAGCTGCTCACCGTCCAGCCGGGCGCTGGCGACCTGCAGCCGGTTGCTGCGCGCCTCGCCCGCCGAGTAGCTGAGAAACAACCGGCGTGAGTCCGCGAAGTCCGGCGCCAGCACCACGTCCAGCAATCCGCCCTGGCCCGCCGCCATCACCGCCGGCACGCCGCTGATCGGCACCAGGTCGCCCTGGGGGGAGACCCGCTTGAGCGTCCCGGGTCTTTCGGTGATGAGAAAGTCGCCGGTCGGCAAAAACGCGATAGCCCAGGGAAACGTCAGGCCGGTGGCCACCTGCTCGTGCTGCGCCCCCTGGCCCAATGCGGGGCCGCAAGAAAGCAGCAGCACCAGTGTTAGAACACGCCTCATGCCGGCTCTCCAGGAGATTGAATCCAGCGTGTCGTCGCGTACGCAAAAAACCAGCCCGCGACGGCCGAGCAAAGCGCAAGGATCAGTCGGCCACCCCAGCGACTGGCGGTTTCAATCGGAACCCCGCCCAATTGCCAGTAGACAACAAAAATGAACACAACAAATGACGTGGCTCCGGCCAGCGGATAAAGCACGAACGGGCTGGCTGACGTCAGGCGAACCAGAAGTCCGGCGACGGCAAAGCCGAGCAGAAAGCTGACGGTCAGCACCATCGCCAACATTGGAAAGATACCCAGCAGGTCCGCCCACGTCGTTTGCGCGCGAACGCCGAACGAGACGGGAAGGCCCATGCTCTGGATGCTGGCGAGATTGAGTTGGGTGGACACGACGCTGGTGAGCGCCGTTCCGATCAATATCGATCCCGCGAACGCGAGCAGCAGTAATAAAAACGTCCTAAACAAGCTGAGCTCCCCCTGAGCGAGAATACGTTGCGTGAGGCACCGATCAGAGCGCCTTCGCAGACCTGGCCGGAAGACCACTGTCTCGCAAGTCTAGACGACATTCCATCGCAGGCCCCCTGTGCGAGCGCGGATACACCAGCCAGCGGCACAGAGATTCGGTTCGTCCGCCCTCAGACGCGTGGCGGATTTTTCCTTTTCTTTCGATCTTTAACAGTGCCGGCGTACGTCCGGTGAAGATCCCTTTCCGCTGGGAAAAATCGGAGCGCAAAAATGAGCAAGACCAGGCTATTTGCGGCACCAAGAGGGCGGTTGGCAGCAGCCGTGATGCTGGGGCTGATGGGCACCGGAACGTCGGGGCAGAACCTCGATGTGGGCAACCTGGGGGCCGCCGGCTTTCGGATCGACGGTGCGGACGCTCGAGACCGCTCCGGAAGCAGCGTTTCTGGTGCGGGCGACGTGAACGGTGATGGTCTTGCCGACCTCATCGTGGGAGCCAGAACCGCCGATGGGCTGGGCGCCACCATTTTTGACGTACTTCCCAGCACCGGTGCGGCCTACGTCGTGTTCGGCAAGTCCGGAAGCATGACGGTAGACCTGGACAATCTCGGAACCCAGGGGCTGCGTTTACAGGGCGCAGCCGCAAACGATCGCGCGGGGCGGAGCGTGTCGGGCGCCGGCGATGTCAATGGCGATGGGTTCGCTGATGTCATTGTCGGAGCGCGGCAGGCTGACCCCGCCAATAACACCAATGCCGGCTCCAGCTACGTGGTTTTCGGTCGTCCTGCGGGCGGTTTTCTCAATCTGGGCAATCTGGGTGATGGCGGCTTTCGAATCGATGGCGCGAACGAGTATGACATTTCCGGTCTTCCTGTCTCAGGTGCCGGAGACGTCAACGGCGATGGGTTAGACGATCTGGTCATCGGCGCTTACGGTGCAGACCCGCGCAGCCAGACCTCCGCCGGATCGAGCTATGTGGTCTTTGGTAAGACCGATGCCAATACCGTCAGTTTGGGAGCGCTTGGACAAGGCGGTTTTCGCATTATCGGGCGGGCTGAAAATGATTCTCTCGGCATTAGCGTATCTGGCGCAGGCGACGTCAACGGCGACGGGCTCGCAGATATCATCGTCGGCGCCGTGGGTGCGGATCGCGACACCTTTTCCTATGCCGGTGCCGCCTACGTTGTTTTTGGGAAACCAGGCAACGCGCAGGTGCTGGCGGGAGATCCGGCTACTGGCTTTACTATCCTGGGCTCCGGCGACACTTCAGGATTCGGGCGCACCGTCGCCGGGGCTGGAGACGTGAACGGAGATGGGTTGGCCGATGTGATCGTAGGAGAGTACTCCTCTGAGTTAACCGCTGTGGTTTTTGGCAAGTCGGACACCGAAGTCGTTGATACACGTCTTTTGCGCAGCGATGGTTTTGCCATTTTGGGCAATGGCTATAGTCCGGGCAGCAGTGTGGCCGGCGCAGGCGATGTGAACGGCGACGGCTTCGCCGATTTGCTCATCGGAAACAACACCGGCCTCAACTACGTCGTATTCGGAAAAAACGACGCCTCCACCGTCGACCTCGGCGCCCTGGGCAGCAACGGTTTCCGCGTGGAAGGGACCCGGATCGATGAATTTACTATTGTCGCCGCGTCGGGAGCAGGGGATGTGAACGGCGACGGGCTGGCCGATCTGGTGATCGGGTCACCTGAAGCCGATTACGTCGATACCCAGGCCGGTTCCAGCTATGCAATATTCAGCCAAAGCGTCCCCAGTCTTTCTGCTACCTATGAAACGCGGATCCGAAACGGAGACGCCCCCCAGGTTGCCGTAGGAACCGTCGGCGACGGAAGTACCGCAAACCACCCGGACTCCCGGGTTTGGCTGGATTTTGTCGATGGCAACGATTTTTCGGCCCCCGCGGCCGCGGCACGAGTAACGCTGGACCGCAGCGTGAGCTCTTTTGCCGACACAGCGGCGTCCGTTTTCTGGGAGGTATCAACCAACCGCCTGGATTGGACCAACGTAGAAATTCAGTTTCGTTACGTGGACCAGGAGCTTCTTCCCGGAGTTACGGAAGGACAACTCCAGCTGGTGCACTCAGCGGACGGCAGCGCGCCGTTTACCGCCCTGGACAGCGTGGTGAACCCGCTCAATAACACCATAACGGCGGTGGTCGAAGAACTCGGCTTTTTCTACCTTCAGGTTCCTGAAGACATCTTCGCCAGTGGGTTTGAACCCCGCTAGGGCAAGATCAACTGCTCCCGGTCAGGCTCGGTGTAGTGCTGAGTGGCGCTGCAGCTAGAGGTCTATCCCGGATACCAGGGTTTTTGTCTGAGAACAAAACCCCTAGACTGCGCCATTTCGCGTTGAGCGTCCGGTGTATTGGAACAACGGTCTGGCGCGAGAAAAACTGACATATGTCCCCGCTAGGATAGCTGCCTCAATATAAGGATTGCTCATCGATGCCGAAGTTTGTTTGCTGTTTTCTGCTTTTCCTCAGCGTTTCCGTACAGGCGGCGGTCGTCTCGCAGGAGAGTTTTGAAACTGACGGCGAAGGAACCCGCTACACCGCCAGCAATGTCTGTACCGATGGGTTGGCCGATTTTTTTACTCGCACCGACGGCAGCGATATCGGCTCTTTCTATGAGGTCATGGGCCAGGACGGCAGCTTCTACTGGGCCGCTCAGGACACCAACGGCGAAGCGCCCTGCGGTTCAGAAGAAAGCCTTACGCTTAATGCGATTGACGTCTCCGGGTTGACTAATCTCTCGCTGGAAATACTTGTTGCGGAGGATCAGTCCGTCGATGGCAATGAGGATTGGGACGACGACTCAGCCTTTATCGTGGAATACGCCTACGACGGCTCGACGTTTATCCCACTCGTGTGCTTCGCAAGCGCCTCCGGGATCAATACCGAGCCGTTGCTGGACAGTGACTGCGACGGGACCGGCGACGGCAGCGCGCTCTCCCCTGCATTCCAGAGCTTTGGGGGCACTATCCCGGATGACCCGTCCGACAACCTGTCCATCCGTCTGCGCGTCGTGGCGCTTGACGCCGGTGACGAAGACGTGGCGTTCGACAACATCATCATCAACGGCGATGCCGCGGTGGACAACCCGCCTCAGTTGACGTCAACCGTGCCTGAGGACCTCGCGCCAGGTGTGCAGGTGACCTCAAGCATTACCCTGACGTTCGATGAGATTGTCTCGGCGACCGCCGCTGCGGTGACACTCGAGTGCGACAACAGTGCGCAGGCCTTTTCCGGGCTGCCGGCAACTGCCGAGGCCATCGTCCTAACGCCAGATGCTGATTTACCGGCCGGCAGCAGCTGTAATGTGACGTTGCTGGCCGACGAGATTACCGATCAGGATGGGACGGCGGACTCGCTCGATGGCGACGGCAACGGCAGCGCGGACG
This sequence comes from Pseudomonadota bacterium, assembly GCA_039195135.1. Classification (GTDB taxonomy): domain Bacteria; phylum Pseudomonadota; class Gammaproteobacteria; order Xanthomonadales; family SZUA-38; genus JANQOZ01. The sequence goes on from JBCCVP010000095.1 coordinate 10,584, forward strand.
GATCACCGGCAGACGACGTTTTAGTCAGCTTCAGCACTCTGACAGACCCGCCGCCTCAGGTTGCCACCACCGATCCGTTGGCTGATGCGACCGGTGTGGCGACCGACTCCACGATCACGCTGAATTTCAACGAGAGCGTCTCCCTGACCGACAGCGCCGTCACACTCGACTGCGGAACACCCATCAGTGTCTCGGGCCTGCCGGCAAACGACGTACTGAATATCCAGCTCACCCCCGTTGGCAGCCTCCCGGCGCTGACACAGTGCACGGTCAACGTGCTGGCCAGCGGAGTCACCGACGTCGACGGCGGTGATGACCCGCTTGACGGTAACGCTGACGGCACGGGCGGCGATAATTTTTCCTTTAGCTTCACCACAACCGAGGGCATCTGCGGCGACAGCGCCACGTTGATCAGCGCGATCCAGGGGAACATGGCGACACCTAATCGCCTGAACGAAGTCGTCGTGATCGAAGGCATTGTGGTCGGCGACTTCCAGGACGACACGGGATCCGCGGCCATCGACACCAGCCTGCTTGAAGGTTTTTATGTTCAGGAAGAAGACGGCGATGCGGACGGCGACGCAACAACGTCGGAAGGCATCTTCATCTTTGAGGGCGGCCCCACGGTGACCGACGTCTCCCCCGGAGACCGGGTCCGCATTACCGGCACCGTTTCGGACAATCTCGCTCAGACCCAGCTCTCAGCGCCAACCATCACCATCTGCGACAGCGGCAATTCGGTCACCCCGGTGCAGGTGCTGCTGCCTCGACAAAGTGCCGACGAATACGAGGCGGTGGAAGGCATGCTGGTGCAGTTCAGCCAGGAGCTGACCGTTAGCGACATTTTTAACGCGGTACGCTTCGGTGAGCTTTTGGTATCTGACGGGCGCCTGATTGTGCCGACCCAGTTGGCGGCGCCGGGCGTTGACGCCAACAATCAGCTTGCTCTCAATGAACTCAATCAGCTGCTGCTCGATGATGGTCGCGACGGCTCCAACAGTGAACCCCTGGCTTACGGATTCACGGCGGACAACCCGCAGCGCGCCGGTGACACCTTCACCGACGTTCGTGGCGTTATGGGCTTTGCGTTCGGCGCGTTTCGACTGCGTCCCGTCGACGATGAGTTTTTTGTGGCCGACGGCACCAATGCTCGGACCGCCCAGCCGGATGAGGTGGGTGGCAGCCTCAAGGCGGCCGCCTTTAATGTTCTCAATTACTTTACGACCATCGACACCGGCGGCGCAGTGTGCGGTCCGGGGCTGGTGGGCTGTCGTGGCGCCGACTCAACGTCCGAGTTCACGCGCCAGGAAGCCAAGATCGTCGCCGCACTGCTGGCGCTCGACGCGCAGCTTGTGGGCCTGGTCGAACTTGAGAACAACGCCAGCCAGTCCCTGGCGGACCTGGTAGACGCCCTCAACACCGCCGCAGGTGAGCCTGGCCGGTACGCGTTTGTCGACACCGGCCCGATCGGGGCGGACGTCATCAAGGTGGGCCTGATCTATCAGCCGGCGGCGGTCAAGCCGACCGGCAGCTTTGCCGTGTTGGACTCTACGGTGGACCCGCTTTTCGACTCGTTCCTCAACCGTCCGGCGCTGACGCAGACCTTCACCGCCAACGGTGAGTCTTTTACGGTAGCGGTCAATCACTTCAAATCGAAAAACTGCTCGAATGCCACCGGGGATAACCTGGAACAGGGAGACGGGCAGGGCTGCTTCAACGCGGCACGAACCGATGCGGCGGCGGCGCTGGCCACCTGGCTGGCGAGCGACCCAACGGGCAGCGGAGACCCGGATGTGCTGATCCTGGGCGACCTGAACGCCTACGCGATGGAAGACCCGCTCACGGCGCTTCGCGATGGCGGTTTCATCGACCTCATCGCTCGGGACCTGGGCAGCAATGCCTATTCGTTTCGCTTTAACCGACAGGCTGGCTACCTTGACCACGCTTTGGCGACGAGCACGCTGGCCCTGCAGGTGACCGGCGTGACCGAGTGGTCGATCAATGCCGACGAAAGCCGGCTGCTGGACTATAACGAAGAGGCGGTCAGCGGATTGGTGAAGCCGGCGAACTTCTTCTCCGACTCAGCGTATCGCTCCTCAGACCACGATCCGATTGTCATCGGTTTGGAACTGGCGCCTTTGCCCGAGGAAATCTTCAGCAACGGCTTCGAGGAAAACGCACCGATCATGCGTTGACCGAACCTGAGCAGCGCGATCACCAACAGTCAGATTTCTGCCTGGTTGAGGCGGTGCCGGATGAAATCAGCCGCCTCCGGGACCGAGAACTCAGAAGTCACGTTTCGCCGAAGCTGTCGGTCCAGGTATGCAGTAGCTGCACCAACTGGATAGACAAATCGAGTGCCTGCTGTCCTCCCGCCGCCATATCGTGCAGGCCGGCGGCACGATAGGTTTGAAGTTCATCAAGTCGACGACCCAGATCTGTGCTTAGCGTTTTCATTTGAGTGACCATCCACGCTGAGTCTGGGTCGGCGAACGACAATTTGATGAACAGAATTTCTGGGCTGCGAATCGCAGTTGAAGCCGAAATCGGCGCCCGGAGCCACTTCTTCAGCGCGCGCCTTCCTGCTGCACTCAAACTGTAGCGCTTCCGGCGTTTGACGGTACCGCCATAGGCCTCGGCAAGCAGGTGGCCGCTATCCATCAACTTGCTCAAGCTCGGGTAGATCGAACCCGGACTCGCACTGACGGCGCCAATTGGCATGGCTTCGATCATTCGGCAGAGACCGTATCCACTCTGTGGCTTACGGTCGAGCAGCGCGAGCAGCAAATAGTTGAGCGGCGTAAGCGTTGATTTCATAGGAAGCAGATCTATAATTACGTTTCGTAATATTGTGTTTGAGTGACGCGACAATGACTTTGACGAAGTTAAAAGCCGGCGTTGCCTGGGTCCTGTCGGCGCTGCTGTCGGTCAGTTTCATTATGGCAGGGTGGCCGAAGCTTGACCCAGGCGAAACCATGATCCGCCGGTTTGAGAATTGGGGTTACTCTCCGCAGTTCGCAGTCTTGATTGGCGTACTGGAATTGCTGAGCGGGCTGCTGGTCCTTGTGCCCCGCACCGCACTCTTTGGTGGCACATTGATCGTGGTTCTGATGGTTGGTGCGGTCTATACGCATCTGAGCACGGGAATAGGATCGCCATTGTTTGCCTTCATCTTCATCGGCGCGGCGTTGATGGTTGCGTTTCTGAGGTTCGGCGTTGCCTTAGGGGTGAGACGCACCAGGAAGGCTGATCAGTGAAAAAGTGTCCGGCGAGCTTTTCGCCGGACACGCCATAGGTCTACTACTCCAATTCGACGACGATCGTGACGCCTTCGGGTACCTCGAACAGCTCCGCGGGCAGCGGTTCGTTAAAGGTATAGGAGATCTCCAGCAGCATCCCATCGCCAACGCTGGCTTCGAGCCGCACGGGCTGATTCGTGTCGACATCGGCCCAGAGCGTGACGCGTGTGGCGTCCAGCTCCAGCCGGTAGCCGCGGCAGAGCAGCCCATCGATGGTTCGGGTTTCATCCAGGGGTTCAGCCCGGCCCTGGAAGTCCCTGAGTTCGGCAAACCAGGCCAGCGCCTCGCTGTCCATCGCGCCCGCATCAACCGCCGAGTCCCAGCCCGTGTTGTCGGGGATGGCGATGCGCATGGCCTGATCACCCGGCAGCAACGTGGTCATCGTTGCCGATTCCGGATCGACGATATGCGTGACCGGGCCAGTTTCAACGCGGGCAAAGCCGCTTGCTTCGGCCATGACGCGGACTTCGGTGACGATGGCGCCTTCGCTCTCGAAAGTCATGTGCATGCGGACGGTTTCGAAACTTCGGAACCACTCCTGGACCGAGGCAAAGGCCACGCCGTTGCCCGGCACGAGCAGCGGAACCAGCCCCACGCAGGCCACGAGCGCCAGCGCGGCGCCGGCCCAGCGAAGGCTGCCTGCCAATCTGGAGGCCGGCCGGGGTGACGGCAGGCGCTCCCGAAACCGCCGGGCCGCCTGGTCAACGGCCGCCTGCGGGGTGTCGGATCGCGCAGCGTCGACGCAGGTTTGCAAAAGATTGTTGGTCATCTCAGTCGTCATTTCGTTTCTCCGGTAGTTTGATAACCAGTCTTTAGGAGTCGCTGCAGCTCATCGGACAAGCGCTTGCGCAGCCGATGAAGGGCGACGCCGACCGCGTTTCTGGTCATACCAAGCTCACGACCGATTTCTTCCTGATCCAGGTCGGCGAAGCACTGCAGCGAAAACAGCTTGGCGTCACGTTCCGAAAGGCGCGCTACTGCGGTACGCAGGGCCTCGGCCCGCTGGCGCTGGACCAGCCTTTCGTCGGGTGCTTCCGGGGCAATCGGGTCGACGCCAAGCTCCGACGAATCCCGGCGCTGCCGCAGCCGATCGATCGCCCGGTTCACCGCCATCTTCTTCAGCAGCGCGGGCCAGCTTCGAACTTTGACGGGGCGGTTCCGCAGGAGCTTTTCCGCGATGTCCTGCGCGACGTCTTCGGCTTCCGCAACGTCGCCCAGAACCCTGGCCGCTGCGCCGATGATCAGGCCGGCGTGAGCACTCAGCGCCTCGATGAGTTCCTGTTCATCGACGCGACCGGGCATAAGACGCGCCAGCAGATTCCGTGTTCGGGTGGTCATTTCACATTCCTCGTGCATCCAGCTCGAGAAGGAGACGTAAGCCTTGGGTTTTTCTTACACGCCGCGGAGATGAGCATAGGAACCAGGGCCAGGTTTTGGACGTTTTCAGTGTGAAAAACGGGGGCCCGAGACGATCAGACCGCGGCGGACTACTCCGGCCAATTCTCCAGTTTGGCGACGAACGCCGCGAGCCAGGCATTGGTCTGAAACGCGTCCAGCGCGCGGTGGTCGATGGATAGCGTGACGTAGCACTTCGGCGTGATGCGGATCTGATCCTCACCGTCGACCTCCACTACGCTCACCCGCTTTTCCAGCTTGCCGATGCCTAAGATGGCCACCTGCGGCTGGTTGATGATGATGGGGGACGCCAGCAGGCTGCCGGATACGCCGTGGTTGGAGATGGTGAAGGTGCCACCGGCGAGATCCGCCTGACCGAGCTTGCCCACTCGGGCTCGCTCGGTCTTGTCGTTCAGCTCGCCTGCTACCGTGAACAGGTCCTTGTCCTGCACCCGCTGAATGACCGGCACGATCAAGCCCTCATCACCCAGCGCGGTACCCACGCCGATATTGATGTCGTCAAACATCTCCAGGTGATCCTGGTGGAACCGGGCATTTACTTGAGGCACCTCGGCCATGGCGGCGGCCGCCGCGGCCACAAAGTAGGCGGTATAGGTCAGCTTGGCGCCGCGCTCTGCGTAGCGCGCCTTATGCGCTTCCCGATGTGCCGCCACCGCGCTCATATCCGCCTCGAACAGGCTGGTCACGTGGGGTGACTTGCGCAGCGAGTCGAGCATGTTCTGGGCAATGGCCCGGCGCATACGGCTGTGGGGTACCCGGTTGCTGTTGGGGGCCCCCTCCGCCGGCGCTCGCTGCTCCAGCCAGGACAGCAGGTTGTTGCGCGTTACGCGGCCACCTTCACCGGTGCCGGGAATCATCCTCAGGCTGGTAATGCCGTACTGCTCCATCAGCCGCTTTACCGCCGGGCTGATGCGTTCGGCGCTTCGTGGGTCAGTTTCTGCCGGCGGCGGCGCCGCCGCTTCGCCGGGCGCAATGCTGGCCAGCACCTGTCCCGGCGTCAGCGATGCCCCGGCGGGCACCGCAAGACTGTGCACCCGACCGGTGACCGGCGCCACAATCTCGAGCGCCACCTTGTCGGTTTCGGCTTCGGCGATGGGGTCGCCCTCTTTCACCCGGTCGCCCGGACGCACAAGCCACTGCCCCAGCGTCGCCTCGGTGCCTTCATTGTCTTCCGTGGGAAACGGGACCTCCACCAGCGTATTTTCGCTTTCGGGGGGCGCTGCCGCCGGCGCCGCCACCGGTTCGGCGCTCAGCCTTCCCAGCACCTGCCCGGGCGCCACCGCCGTTTCCGGCTCAGCCAGCAGTTCGGCGACAAAACCTGCGTCGGGGGCAGCGATCTCCAGCGTGACCTTGTCGGTCTCGAGCTCGACCAGCGGCTGGTTGGCCTCGACCGCATCACCGACCGCTACGAGCCAGCGGCCCACTCGGGCTTCGGTACCCTCTTCGTTTTCCTCAAAGACGATGTCCACGCGGGCGCGCCGCCTAAATCGCCAGCAGGGCCGTGACGGCGGCGGCGATCTTGTCCTGCGAGGGCACCGCGGTCTCCAGCAGACCCAGGTTGTGCGGGTTGGGAATGTCCGGCATGGTCACGCGCCGCAACGGCGCGTCCAGCTCCCAGAACAGCTCGTCCGCCAGCACCGCGGCCACTTCCGAGCCAAAGCCGGCGGTGCGGTTATCTTCGTGCACGATGAGGCAGCGGCCGGTTTTTTTCACCGACTCCAGGGTCCGCTCCCGGTCCCAGGGCACGAGCGTGCGCAGATCCAGCACCTCCACCGCGCCGGCCCGCAGCTGCGCCACCGCCTCACAGCGCTCCACCATGGCGCCCCAGGTCACGATCGTCAGGCGGTTGCCTTCCACCACCTGGTGGGCACGGCCGAAGGGCAGCAGATAGTCATCCCCCGGGTAGGGCCGGCGGGACCAGGCGTTGTCGTAAAGATGCCGGTGCTCAAAGAAGATAGTGGGGTTGTCGCCGCGCAGGGCCGCGCGCAGCAGGCCCACCGCGTCCTCCGCCTGCGAGGGCATGGCCACCTGCCAGCCCACCTTATGTGCCCATTCCACCTCGTCGCACATGGAGTGCCAGGGGTCGCCGCGGCGGGCAAAACCGCCCGGCACCCGCACCACCATCGGGCAGGCAAAGCGGTTCGCCGTGCGCCAGCGCATGGTGCCGGCGTCCGTCAGCTGCTCCGCCGCGGGTTCTGCGTACTTGCGGAACTGGATTTCCGGCACCGGCATCAGGCCGGCCACGGCCATGCCGACCGAGCGGCCGATGATGCCCTCCTCCGAGAGGCTGGTATCAAACACCCGGGCATCCCCGTGGGCGTCCGCCAGCCCAAGCGTGGCGCCGTGCACGCCGCCCTTCGGCCCCACGTCTTCGCCAAACACCAGAAGCTTGGGATTGGACTTGAGCTCCGCGTCCAGCGTGCGGCGAATGGCGGTGATCATGTTGATGCGCTGGCCGCTGGGCTGCGGTTCATCGCTGCTCTCAGGAAAAGCATGCCCGCCCGCCGCAAGGCCGCCGATGGTCGACAGCTCCGGCGACCCGTCCAGGCGCTTTTCGGCGAACACGTGTCGCTTCAGCTGCTGCGGATTGGGCTGGGGACGCGCTTCGGCCTCGGCGAGCGCTTCCCGCACCGCCTGCTCCGCCTCCGCTTCCAGCTCTGCCCAGGTGTCCTCGGTCAGGATGTTTTCTTCCAGCAGATAGGTCCGCAGCCGGGGCAGCGGATCCCGCTTGTTTTCCGCTTCGATCAATTCAGCCGGCTTGTAAGCCTGGGTGTCCTGAAAGGTGTGACCGCACAGGCGCGGCACCTTCAGACGCAGCAGCGCCGCTCCCTTACCTTCCCGGCAGTGGTTGACGGCTTCGCGAACCAGGCCGGGGGTGACCCGGGGATCAGCTCCGTCTCCGTCGACAATCTTCAGGCTGGGCCAGGAGGCCAGGTTGGCCACATGATCGCCGCCGGGGGTCTGCAGCGGCGCCGGCACCGAGATGCCGTAGCCGTTGTCTTCCATATAAAAGAGCATGGGCAGATCGAGCGTGGTCGCAATATTCAGCGCGGCCCAGAAACCGTTGGTAGAGGCCGACGCATCACCACCGGTGGCCACGGCCATGGCGCCACGCCATTCGCTGCTCCCTTGCTCATCGCGGCGAAAAGCAATCGCCTGGGCCCAGCCCACGGCCGGTGTGTACTGGGCGCCAACCCCGCCACTCATCGGCAGCAGCGTGGCGCCTTTGCCCAGCCGGCCGCCGCCGGGCAGGTTGCACACCACGCCGATATCGCGGCCGTCGCTGTAACCTCCGGAGCGCGCCAGCGGCGCCGCCAGCGCATCGTCCAGCGTGAGGCCCAGAGCCAGCGCCAGCGGTCGCGAGCGGTTGTCGCTTCGGCAAGGTTGTTTGTCTTCCAGAGGATCGAGATTTGGGTTCCGTGCGGCAGTTGTCGAACCGCACGCCGGAGGTCGTGAAAGGTCGAGCGCTCATCGATCAAAATCGGTAGCTCTTCGACCGCCGGGACCGGTCGCGGACGGTAGCTGTAGGGATGGAGGTCGGTGTGACGACCTTCGCCGTAGACGTGGAGGTGTTCACCAACGAGAACGCCGCTCGCCTGCCGGAGCGGAGGCTCGAAGGCCCTCGACGCCGATCCCAGACCTTTCGGCCACACGAAGGCACGAAAATCGTCGTGTTCTTCCCAGACCGGCTCGGCGTTCTGGATGGGAAACATCGCCGCGGGAATCTCGAACGAGGAGGACGCGGAAAGCAGGAGTAGCGGGAGCACGAGTTGCGACCGGGAACGCTTCTGGCTGAGCCAGAGCCCTACCGATCCAGCCGCTGCGAGAACGTCAAGGGCGTCCCCGATTCGTGCAAGGGGCTCCACGCTCGCCGTGTTGCCTGTGCCGTCGCAAAGACCCTGGGCCGCAACGACGGTGATGCCTTCGACGGCACCACGAAGAAGCATCCACAGCGCA
>JBCCVP010000096.1:0-19157 GCA_039195135.1 Pseudomonadota bacterium
CCCGTTTGCTCATCGCTCATGGCCATACACCAACCCCTCGGCGCGCACTCAAGATCCCTAGTACCTGCGTCCCAAAATACATGGCCTCCCTGGAGGCCCCCTCATGAATCAAATTTGTGGGGATAGGTCAGGGTCAGACCCCAAGTGGTCCGACCCGGCGGGCGGTCCTCAGCCTTCGTGGGGGCCTACGTGGAAAGGGAGGTTGGCGTGGGCGGCATTGCCGTCGTCGTCGTAGACGTAGACGAACAGCCGGTAGGGCCCCGGCTCTGTCGGCGCGTTTACCACAACCTGCGCCTCCTGGCCCTGGTCGATGCGTCTGGCGATCATCTCCGGCACGACCTCCTTGTCGCCGCCAGTTTTGGTGGACTGGCTCTCGCGCATGATTTCCCAGCGATATCTCAGCATCCGTTCCTCCGGGTCCGCCGCGCTGACTGCCGCGGCATAAGGACGCCCCGGCTCGACCAGCACACTATCGTGGGCCGTTTGCCCATCCAGGGTCAGCGCCGCGACCCGGGGTGAGCGATTGGTTGGCCAGCTGCCGGTCCACAGGTAACGCATCACGTCCACCGTTTCCGTTTCCGAACCATCGGCGAGATACATGCCATACCAGGTTGGCGTGCGCTCCTGCTTCTGCCCCCACAGGAAAACAAAATTACCGATGATCTGATTTGGATTGGAGGCGATAGCGACGCGGTGGCTCTTCAGATAGTTGTCAGCTTTTTCGCTGCTGTTGTTTTCAATCGGCGCGCCCCAGGCGGTTTTCCCGACCTCCCAGTGGCCAATGGCGCCCCATTCGGTGACCATGAACGGTTTCTCATACCCGATCTCTTCGATGTAGCGCGGCAGGTTCACGATGTCCCCGTACATCTGGATGCTGACAAAATCCAGATCCGGGGATCGGGTATCCGTCAGCGCTGCCAGCTCAGCGGTAAATCCAGCCAGCGCCATGGTGGTCGGGTGGTTCGGATCCACCTCGTGAATCATCTCCGAGATCTCATTGATGGCGTCAAATACCTGAGGGTTCTCAAATTCGAGGTTGGGCTCGTTGCCTACCATCCAAGCGAGCAGCGCCGGATGGTCCTTGTATTTCTCCACCTCCTGCCGGGCAAAAGCCAGCTGCGAAGCTACCGCCGCCTCGTCGCTGTAGTCGAAGCCCAGACGCTCACGGCCGATTTCGATGCACATCACCACCATCAGGCCCAAAGACCGGGCCGTGTCCAGCACCGACTGCGCGTTGTCCGTGCGCCAGGTTCGCAGCGTGTTGCCACCCTGGGCGGCGAAGGTGTCCAGACTGTCCGAATCGATGCCGGCGCCGCGGATCACGTAAGGTTCGCCATCTTTGAGCAGGCGGTAAGCGCCTTGTTCCTGGACAACCTTGACCACGGCGGGTGTTGACGAAACGGCGGAAGCACAACCTCCCAGCGCCGGAAGTGCCAGCAGCATGGACAGCACGTATCGAAAATCAGGCACGATCGATCACCAGTTCTTTTTCCAGTTGTTCCAGGCTTTTGCCCTTGGTTTCCGGCAGCAGTTTCATCACCACCAGCAGACCCACCACGGCAAACGCGCCGTAGATGGCGAAGGTGACGCTGTTGCCCAGCGTTTCCAGCTCCCAGGGGAAAACGAGCTGCACCAGAAAGCTACAGGCCGAATTCACCAAGCCCACGAAGGAGATCGCCAGTCCCCGGACGCGGTTGGGAAACAGCTCAGAAAACAGCACCCACATCACCGGCCCCAGGGAGATGGCAAACGCCGCCACAAAGCCGAGGATGCCGACGAGAATCAGCGTCGGGTTCATATCGATAGTGCCGGACACCAGCGCCGACTGATGGGTGGCAAACGCCTCGGCGCCAAGCACGCCGGTGATGGCCTCCCGGAAGGCCACGTCGGTATCAAACACCTGGCCGGCGAGCGGCAGGAGCAAACTGCCGTCAATCTCTGCGGGCAAAGCGCTGATCGCGGCCTCGGTGAAGCTGTAGGTGGCAGAGCCAAAACCATAGGCCAGCAGCGCCATGCACACCGCGATGCCGGTAAGACCAAAACCGAGCAGCGGCCGGCGGCCCAGACGATCGATGAGGGCGATAGCCAGTACCGTGAAGACCAGGTTCACCAGCCCCACCAGCACCGCCTGCAGGAACGAAGCGTCCGTCCCGATACCCGACTGCTCAAAAATCATGGGGGCGTAGAAGAACACCGAGTTGATCCCGGTGATCTGCTGCAGCACCGCGACGGACAGACCAATGGTGAGCGCCAGCCGCAGCGGCTTGCTGAACAGCTCCCGCAGCGGTGCCTTCTGCTCGGTGGCCTGCTCCACGGTAGCGGCCTTGACCGCGGCCAGGTCCCGCGCCGCCTGTTGCGGACCCGTGACGCGTTCCAGGATCTTCTGCGCTTCTGCTTCCCGGTTGCGCATAGCCAGCCAGCGAGGGCTTTCCGGCACCGCAAACAGGGCGAGGAAATAGACGACCGCCGGGATGGCCTCAACGCCCAGCATCCAGCGCCAGCCCCAGGGCCCGAACTGCAGCGACTGGGCCCAGACGGCATCCGACTGGCCAAACTTCAAGATGAGGTAGTTGGAGAAAAACGCCGCCGATATCCCGATAACAATATTGAGCTGATTCACCGAGACCAGCCGCCCGCGGATTTCTGCCGGCGCAATCTCGGCGATGTACATGGGCGCGATGATCAGCGCCGCCCCCACGCCAAACCCTCCGAGCATGCGAGCGGCGACGAGCGTGAGGAAGTCTGGCGCTACCGCCGAGGCAACTGCAGACAGGGCAAACAGCAGCGCAGCAATAAACAGGACGGGCCGCCGCCCGATACGATCGCTTAAGGGACCCGCCACCATCATGGCCAGCGTCGCTGTTAGCGTCAGGGAGGCCACCGACCAGCCAAGCTGGATCTTGGTCAGGGAAAATTCGGTTTCGATAAACCCAACCACCCCGGAGATCACCGAGGCATCGAAGCCCATCAAGAACCCGCCGAGGGCGGCGATTGTTGCTACCCGGATCATGTACAACGTTTCTGGCTTCACGGCGAGATCTCCTCAGAAAACGCAAACTCTGTCTTCAGCCTTGCCGTGGAGCTGCCGCCGATCCAGGCGTGAAAATCGCCCGGCTCGGTAATCCGCTGCATCCGGCGGTTGTAGAACGAAAGGTCCTGCGGCGTAATTTCAAATGTGACGGTCCGCGTCTCACCCGGTTTCAGCCGAAGGCGCTGAAACCCTTTCAATTCCCGGACTGGCCGGGTCACATTGCCCGCAAGATCGCGAACATAAAGCTGCACCACCTCTACCGCTTCGACAGTTCCTGAGTTTGTGACATCAGCCTGAAGCGACAGCACCTCCCCCGAAGAAAAAGTCTCGGCGCTGCGGCGGATATTCCCGTAGCGGAACTCCGTGTAAGACAGGCCAAAGCCAAAGGGGTAAAGCGGCGTATAGCCAGCGTCCAGATGATGGGAGGTCATGCCAAAGGCCGCCTGCGCTCCGCGCACCGGCAGATCGTCGAAGTGGACATAGGTTTCCGGCGTGGCCGGCTTCCCCGTATTTTTCTGGGCGTAGTAGATCGGCAGCTGTCCCACCATCTTCGGGAAGGTAGCCGGCAGCTTTCCGGACGGCGCCTCAACGCCGAACAACACGTCGGCAATGGCCGGTCCGCCCATGCTGCCGGGGTGCCACGCAAAAACCAGCGCATCGACGTGGTCCAGGATGTTCTGCACCGTGAGCGGGCGTCCGGCCAGGATGACGGCCACCACCGGTTTTCCGGTTTCGCCCAGCGCTTTGAGCAGCTCAACCTGACTGCCCGGCAGATCGATGTTGGCCCGGGAATGGGCCTCGCCGGACAGAATGGATTCTTCGCCGACAAAGACGACAGCGACGTCAGACCGGCTGGCGGCAGCGACGGCCTCGGCAAAGTTGTCGGTAAGGGTGCGGGTGGTCTCGAGGGCTTTGACGTAGCGGATCTCCGCCGCTTCGCCAATCAGGCTGCGAATGGCGCTCAGCGGCGTCTGGCTAAGCTCAACCTTGCCATCGAAGATCCAGGTGCCGAGCTGTTCGTACGGATCGTCCGCCAGGGGCCCGATCACCGCTAGCGATTTCACTTCGTCGGCGCTCAGCGGCAGCGCTGCGGCGCGGTTTTGCAGCAGCACCAGACTTTCCAGCGCCGCCTGTCGCGCTACCGCCAGGTGGTCGGGATTCCCGGGTTTGGGAAAGGCCGCCGGATCGGTATAGGGGTTGTCGAACAAACCGAGCTGAAACTTCACCCTGAGAATCTGTGCCACCAGTTCATCGATACGGGCCTCGCTCACTGCGCCCTGCCGGACCGCTTCCGCCAGATGATCCGCATACGCCCGGCTGACCATCTCCATGTTGACCCCGGCGTTTGCCGCCTGCACCGCGGCTTCGGCGTTGTCCGCCGCGAGCCCATGATCGACCAGCTGCGCCACCGACGCCCAATCGCTGACGACAAATCCCGGGAATCCCCACTCGTCCCGCAGGATCTGCTGGAGGATCAATTCGTTGCCGCTGGCGGGAACGCCGTTAAGGTCGCTGAAGGATGTCATCAGTGTGGCCACACCCGCCTTAACCGTGGCGTGAAACGGCGGCAGGTGGACGTTGCGCAGTTCGTTTTCCGGAATATTGGTGGTGTTGTAGTCGCGCCCCGCCTCGCTGGCTCCGTAGCCGACAAAATGTTTGGCGGTCGCAGCAATACTTCCCGGCTGCGCCAGGTCCTCCCCCTGAAATCCCCGCACCATGGCCACGGCAAAGCGGCCGGTGAGGTACGGATCCTCGCCGAAGCTCTCGGCAATCCGGCCCCAGCGGGCGTCGCGGGAAATATCGATCATCGGCGCGAAGGTCCAGTTGATCCCCGTGCGGGCCGCCTCCAGCGCTGACACCCGGGTGCCCTGCTCCACCAGCTCCGGATTCCAGGTGGCCGCCAGCCCCAGCGGAATGGGCAGCACCGTTTCAAATCCGTGAATGACGTCCCGGGCCAGCAGCAGCGGGATACCCAGCCGGCTCTCCTCCATCGCCAGGCGCTGCAGGCGGTTGGCAAGCTCCGCATCCACCACGTTGAGCATGGAGCCAACCCGGCCGGCCTCGATTTCGCCGCGCAGATCATCAGGGATCCCGCCGGGAGCGTTGGTCTGAATCATCTGGCCGATCTTTTCGGCCAGCGTCATGCGGCTGAGCAACTCAGCAACGGCAGCGTCGTGCGAATTGGCGTGAGATTCGGAGCCGGCTGAGGTAACAAGACAAAGCGCCAGCGGAAGCCAGCACGCTGGCCGAATCAGTTTTGTAATTTTCATTTGGAAGGGGGCGCCGTTGAGGCGCGCTCAATCAGGGTGGGTGCAAACATGCGCTGAATGTCGGCTTCGATGCCGTAGACGTTGTGCAACACCCACTTGGCCGCCATCCGACCCATGTTGGTCGCTGGGTGATCGATGGTGGTGAGCTTCGGATACAGATAGCGGCTCAGCGGTGCGTTATCGAAGCCGACAACAGAAATATCATCAGGAATCGACAGCCCTTTAGCCCGGATCGCGTCCATGGCTCCGGCCGCCATCTCGTCGTTGGCGCAGACGATGGCGGTGAAAGGCTGGCCGTTTTCCAGCAGCCTGGTTGTGCCCTTGGCGCCGCCGCGCTCGTGGTAATCCCCTTCCACCATCAGGCCGGCGTCAAACTGGACGCCGAAGGACTCAAGGGCGCGCTTATGCCCGGCCCAGCGGGCCGCGGCGTCACCCCAGCTCATCGGCCCGGAAATATACGCGATGTCCCGGTGCCCCAGCTGCAGCAGGTAGCGGGTGGCCTCATAACCGCCCAGCTCGTTGTCCAGGCTGACGCATTTGTTTTCCATACCGGCAATTTCCCGGTTGATCACCACAAACGGCGTGCTTTCATCCCGGTGTTCCAACAGGTACTCGTCGGTGAGGGCTTCGATGTGGAGGATCAGCGCATCGCAGTTGCGGCTGGTAAGAAACCGGATACCTTCCCGCTCCTTCTCCCGGTCACTGTGGCCGGTGGCGAAGAGGGTGAATTTGCCCGACGCCCGCAGCTCCGCATCAATGCCGCTGAGCATCGCACCAAAAATGGGTCCGTGAATCTCCGAGACGAGCACGCCGACGCTGTTGGAGCGGTTGGCCGCCAGGGACTGGGCAATGGAGTTGGGGCGATAGTTCAGCTGCTCCATCGCCGCCATCACCTTGGCGAGCGTTTTCTCACTCACCCGGCTGCGGTCGTTCATGGCCCGGGACACGGTGGCCAGCGAAACCCCGGCTAGTTTGGAGACTTCGTAGATCGTGGCCATCGTCTGTTCTGCTATGGACCTAGGCGGTCAGGGTCACTTGCTTGCGTTGCCGCAGCAGGTCCCGAAAGGCGTTACCACTGGCTTTCACGGTGCGCTGCTGGGTGCGGTAGTCCACGTGCACCAGCCCGAAGTTTTTGCTGTAGCCTTCGGCCCACTCAAAGTTGTCCATCAGGCTCCAGCAGAAGTAACCGCTGATATCGACACCGACCTGCATCGCGTTGTGCACCGCTTCCAGGTGCGTCTGGAGGTAGGCGATACGCTCCACGTCGTTGAACTGGCCGTTCTCCGCCTGGTCGTGCACCGCAATGCCGTTCTCGGCGATGTAAATGGTGGGCAGATGGTAGCGCTGATGAATCCCCACGAGCAGGTCGGTAAGCCCTTGCGGAAAAACCTCCC
The DNA here is from genome assembly GCA_039195135.1 of Pseudomonadota bacterium. GTDB lineage: Bacteria > Pseudomonadota > Gammaproteobacteria > Xanthomonadales > SZUA-38 > JANQOZ01. The sequence goes on from JBCCVP010000096.1 coordinate 6,696, forward strand.
AGCCCATTTCCGTGGTTGACCCAATCGGCGGCGGGAGCGCCACAAACCCGCGCTCCGGGTCGGATCGGTAGACGCCCCGGGTGTAATAGTTGACGCCAAGGTAGTCCAGCGGCGCGGAAATCAGCGCCAGGTCTTCGGCGTGAATCTCCGGTACCTGATCCGCCGGCAGGCGGTCGATCAGATCCGGATAGCGCCCCTCCATCACCGGCTGGAGGTACCACTGGTTGTGGGCCTCATCGGCGAGTACCGCCGCGGCCTGATCCTCAGCGCTGTCTGTTGCCGCATAGGCCGGCGTAAAGTTCAGGACGATGCCGTTTTTTGCCTGCGGGCTGTTAGTGCGCAGCACCTGCATCCCCAGGCCATGGGCCAGCAGCAGGTGATGGGCGGCAAAGCGGCCGGCTCGCTCGCTGGCGATGCCCGGTGCGTGCACGCCGGTCTGATAACCCAGCACCGCGCTGCAGAACGGTTCGTTGAGCGTGGCGTAGGAGTAGACCCGGTCGCCCAGCGCGCGGGTCACCACGTCCGCGTAGGCCTCAAAGTGCTTTGCCGTTTCCCGGTTCTGCCAGCCGCCCGCGTCCTCCAGGTACTGTGGCAGATCCCAGTGGTACAGGGTGACAAACGCTTTGATGCCTTTGTCGTTAAGACGATCCAAGATGCGGCGGTAGAAATCCAGCCCGGCCTGGTTGGCGCGGCCGTCGGCGGTGACGGCCCGCGGCCAGGCAATCGACAGCCGGTAGGCATCCACCTCCAGCGCTGCCAGCAGATCGATATCCTCCTGCCAGCGATGGTAGTGGTCACAGGCGACGCGCCCGTCGGAGCCGTCTTTGATCGCGCCCCGGCGCTCGCAGAAACGGTCCCAGATCGACGGCAGCCGCTCCTCCGCCGCGCCCTCAATCTGAAACGCCGATGTGGCCACGCCGAAGACAAAAGCGTTCGAGGAGAGCTGGGAATCGCTGGGTAGGGTGATGGCGTTCATGGGAACGTAAGTTTACTCGCCTTCATGCTTCGCCGGGCCAACGCGCCGCCCTTGCCCCCGGGGGCGCAAAAGCAGCGCAATCGGTCGATCCGGACTCGGCGCAACATAGTTTCAGAGAAAAATGTAAGCGCTTACATCATACAAGGCACCAGTTGACAACACAAGCGAACTTTTCCTTTCTCAAGCAATAACTTACGCGACCTTATCGGTCGTCGCGCAGTATTGCCTGACGTAGTCTTCATGGGCCGGAAGCTGGGCCACCGTGGCGTCCACCGAAGATTTGATCTCCGCCAGGAATCGCTTCAGTTCTTCGTCACTCATGACATTCACCACCGGGTGATATTGCTCCGGCACAATCCCCTGCCCCAGCATCACCTGTATCCAGGAGTTTTCCGCAAACAGCTCCGTGGGATTGCGGAACACACGCCCGGTCTCTCGGAACAGATCGATGCGGTGCCGGAGCGAATCAGGAATGTCCATGTTTGCGCAGAACCGCCAGAACGGGGTGTCCTGCCGCTGGGTCACGTTGTAATGCAGCACGATGAAGTCGCGGATGTGCTCAATCTCAAATTTGGTCTGCTGGTTAAACTCATCCACATCTGATTGTTTGATGCCGTCCAGCGGAAACGTCTGCAGCAGCCGGATGATGCCGCGCTGGATCAGATGGATGCTGGTGGATTCCAGCGGTTCGATGAACCCGCTGGAAAGGCCAATGGCCACGCAGTTTTTTACCCAGTGCTTGCGCCGGGATCCGGGCCGGAAACGGATCACCCGGGGCTCGGTCAGCGTGTCCCCGGTGATGTTGTCCAGCAGCGTCTGTTTTGCCTCATCGTCGCTGTAGTAGCGGCTGCAGAAAACGATGCCGTTGCCCACGCGATGCTGCAGCGGAATGCGCCATTGCCAGCCCGCGTCCCGGGCGATGGCTCGGGTGTAGGGAATCGGCGCACCGGTGGATTTGGTCTGGATGGCAATCGCGCTGTCGCAGGGCAGCCAATGGGACCAGTCCTCGTAGCCGGTGTGCAGGGTCTTCTCGATGAGCAGGCCCCGGAAACCGGTGCAGTCGATAAACAGATCCCCCTTGATGACCTCGCCACTGTCGAGCGTCAGCGACTCGATGAACCCGTTTTCGGTGTTGGTGTTAACGCTGGTGATCTTGCCTTCAAACCGCCGCGCGCCGAAGCGCTCGCTGAACTCGCGGAGGAATTTGGCATAGAGGCTTGCATCCAGGTGAAACGCGTAGTTGATGCCGCCCCGGGGCAGGTGGGCAAACCTGTTTTCCAGCGCTGCCTTGAGCTCCAGGCAGTAGTCGCCAAAATCACCCGCAATACCTTTTTCCCGGCCCTTCATCCAGAAGTGCTGGAATCCGGCGGACCAGTGGTCATGGCCGGTATCGCCGAAGGAGTGGATGTAGTCCTGGCCCACGTCGCGCCAGTTTTCAAAGCTGATGCCGAGTTTGAAGGTCGCCTGGGTAGCGGCCATAAATTCCTGCTCGTTCACATCCAGCAGCTGGTGGTAGCGCACCAGCGTTGGAATCGTGGCTTCGCCAACGCCGACGGTGCCGATCGCCTCGGATTCAATCAGGCGGATATCCAGCACCTTGCCCAGGGTTTTGGACAGCAGCGCCGCCACCATCCAGCCGGCGGTGCCGCCGCCGGCAATTACGACTTTGCGTATCTGTTTATTCAAACCAGACCTCTATCGATTCAGTTTATTCAAAAGCTGCGCTCGCACCTGGCGGGCCGTCGTGTCGTCCAGCTCAGACAACACGCCTTTTCGATGCTCGGGGATGTGATCAAACTGCCCCGGCTCGGATTCAAAAACGTAGTGCTCAAACTGACGCTGCCAGGCCTGTCGCTGGTCCGCCGGCAGATCCCGCAGCGTGAGCAGCGCGTGCAGCAGTACGTCCATCGGCTGGCCCATGAAAGCCGGCGAGCGGCGCCACCAATAGTTGATGAGCACGTTAAACGTGTCCAGCGATTCCACATGATGCCACCACATGCTCGGAATATAGATGGCGTCGCCCGGCGCAAGCTCCGCGACCTGGGCACTGGCAAGCGCCTCGGCAAAGCGGGGGAAACGCTCCAGATCCGGATGATGAAAATCCACCAGGCTGATGGCCTGACCGGCGGGGGTGAAGTCGATGGGCCCCACGTAGAGATTGGGCAGCTGGTCCGGCGGGAAGAGAATAAAGCGCCGCCGACCGGCGGCGTTTACCGCCAGGTTGTCAGGCAGATCGTGATGCGCCGCGATGCGGGATCGATTGCCCAGCCAGATGCTGACCAGCGGTTTTTGATCCGGGATGTCGACGTCGTTGGCGGCGCGCAGTCCCGGCAGCACCGCATCGACGGTGGTTGAGCCCAGGTACATCATCGGCGCCTTCGGGTCGTTCAGAGCGCGCCGCAGATGAGCCAGCAGCTCCTTTAGCGGAAGCTTGACCGGCTGGTAATTGAAGCCGGTCATATCGGCGTTGTAGAACACCCGCCCCCCTTCCGCTGCGTCGCCAAAGAAGGCACCCACCGTTGCGCCCGGGTCAAATTCGCCGAGATAGTCGAGGGCCGCCTCCGGGGAAGCATCGCCGGCCTTCACCAACGGCCAGTCTGCCGCCAACCCCTCAAGCACACGCGGCCGGGCGGCCTGCATGACGTCATCGGGCAGACGGTTCAGGTCCGCCGCCGGCAGGGTCTCGACTGTTGCCTCAACTGCAAGCAACGCCGCCTCCGTCAGCCTTCAAGCTGCTGGTTGCGACGCTCGATCAGCGCGCGAATCTGGGACAGGGACGCGATCGCCATATACAGACAGGCGAGGTAACCGGACTCACTGAGCTCCGAGAGCACGGTGCCGTCAAGTGCATGCAGCTTCTCCTCGTTGACGGTGTAAAAGCCACCCAGTCGATATTGGGAACCGTCGTTCAGCTCCACATCCAGGGTGAAGGATTCCAGCAGATCGTGTTCCCGCAGCACCTGGTTGAACGCTTCGCCCCGCTGGAACCCGTCGTGAATGGTGGCCAGCACTTCGCTGATGCGATTGAGGTAGTCGGTGTAACCGCCATGTTCCAGAAAAACCGGCTCCGCCCCCTCAACGTCCGATGCGACAATCCGGGGGCTGTCCATATCGATGTGGACGATCGGGCTGGCGGACGTTTCGCCTTCGCGTTGCTGGAAGCCGATCAGAAACGGCTGCCGCTCAATCGTCAGCGGCACGTAGTGCGCATCCCAGCCGTCATCGGTCAGAAACAGATTTTCGCCTTCCTCAAAACCAAACATGGCAAGCGACTGGAAGGACCCGTCTTCAGCCTTGCGAAAAAAAATGGGGTAATGGGCCTGAACGCTGCGAAACTCATCCGGAAACGTCAGCGTACACATCACCCGGTCGCCGTAGGCCTCGGCGCGGTCCGGGGCGATGTGCAGGTGTTTGTGTTCGACGTTGTTCAGTACCACATGATTCGCCATGGCGTTATCCCGCTTGTGTTTCAGACCCGCGGCAGGCCGTTCGTCCGGACCCGGTTGAGCAGGTCGCGGTTAGACGGCAGGGCTGCCAGCATTTTTCTGGTGTTGAGCGCGGCATCACTGAAGTAGCGACTGGCGCTGGCGTAGTCATCCGACGCCCGTGTCGTATCCCGCTGCTCCGGACGAAAGCCCATACCGTAGAGCACGTACTGATAGCTCGCGGAGGGGAAGACCTCCTCCGCTTCGGGCAGATCCCGACGGGAAGGCGGCTGATGCCTCCACAGGCGCAGCAGCTCCAGCAGCCGGTCCGGCACCGTGTCGGGGTCCCGGTGGTCGGTCCAGAATGTGGAATCTTCCCGGCGGCTGAGCACGTAATGCAGCTTCAGAAAATCGATAATGCGTTCCCAGCGGTAGGTAAACCGGCGGTTGAACCGGTCCGCGACAATATCCATCACCTCCCGCGTGGCGGGCATATCGTCGCGCAGCATGGCGGCGGACAGCTCGATCAGCGCAAGGGCAGAGGCTTCCAGCGGCTCGATAAACCCGGCGGAAATGCCGATGGCCACGCAGTTGCGATGCCAGAATGTTTTCCGGTAGCCAGGGCTGAAGCTGATTTTTCGCGGGTCTCCGGTATCGACGTCGGGCGCCGTGTCCTGCAAATACGCTTTTAGCGCAGCGTGGGCCTCGTCATCCGAACAATGGGTGCTGGAGTAGACGTGTCCGACGCCGCGCCGGGTCGGCAGCCCAATGTCCCAGATCCATCCGCCGCGCTGCGCCGTGGCGTTGGTCTGGGATGCGATCGGCGCCTGCTCCTCGGGATAAGGTACCTGCACCGCCAGCGCCCGGTTGTTAAATAGCACCGGCTGACAGTCCACAAACGGAATCTCAAAATGGCGCCCGATCAGGAGCGCCGCAAACCCGGTGCAGTCGATAAACAGATCCGCCGCAAGATTGCCGCCTTGCTGGGTGTTCAGCGCCGCGATGTCGCCGTTTTCTTTGCTGCTGATTCCGGTGACGTGGTCGAGCACGTGGCGTACGCCAAGTTTTTCAACGCAGTGGCGCTTCAGAAACTCACCAAATTTGCCCGCGTCCAGGTGATAGGCATAGTTGGCCACCGCTGCAAACTCCGGCGTGGAGGCCTGCTTCGGGGCGCAGCCTCGTTCGCACAGGTGCGGCTGGAAACTGACCAGATCCGCAAAGGGCACGTTTCCGTGGCGAGCCAGCCAGGGCACCACCAGGTTGGTTTCGGTGTAGCCGGCGGGCAGCACGAACGGGTGGTAGTAGTAGTCGCCCGGCTGGTTGGTCACCCAGTTGACGAACTTTGAACCCTGCTTAAATGAGGCGTCGCATTCGCGGATGAACTCCGACTCGGAGACCCCCATGCGATGCAGCGTTTCACGCATGGACGGCCAGGTTCCCTCGCCGACACCCACGGTGCGAACATCCGGGGATTCAATGAGGGTGACCTTCAGGCCCGTTTCCGTTGCGCTCTGGTGCTCGGCGGCAATGACCCCCGCAGTGAGCCAGCCGGCGCTGCCGCCACCGACGATAACGATATGTTTGACGGCACCCGCGGACATCAGTGCAGCTCCGCGGACTCAGGCTGAAAGCACACAAAGAGATTCGCCGTGAGGCGGCCGGTGCGCGGATCATCGGACAGGTCCCGGGACGGCTGCACCAGACCGGAATGCAGCAGCGACCCGGGATAGGCCACCAGCCGGTTTGGCATCCAGTCCACCTGATCGATGCGCCGGTAATGCCCGTCCGAGTCGCCGAAATATCCGGGCCTGGGATCGCCATGTTCGGTCAGGTATTGATCGCCGGCCTGCACGTAGGTGTCCAGCCGATCCTGCGTGACGTTTTCAAACCCGGTGGGGCGGTGCCGGTAGAGCGCCGTACCGCCAAAATCGCCAGGGTTCAGGTAGTGGGTCATCGCAAAATAGTACCGTCGCGCACTGTCAAAATGAGGCAGTGACTGGAGCACCCGCAGCTGTGCTTCCGGGGTGCAGACCAAGGAGAAAACCGCGTTCACCGGCCACATTTTGTGGTCCGGCGGAACAGTGTAGATTTGCTGAAGCAGCGGATAAAGCGCTCCCAATACCGCCGTGGCGTAGTCCTGCGGCAGCGGCGCCCGCACGCCCGGGTAGCCGGAGGTCTCGTCCAGGGTGAACCGGGCCTCATGGCACGCGTAGTTGATGAACGCGTCGCAGTTCTGCGTGAGACTGTCGATCACCAGTACCGGCGTGCGCTCCCGGCCCACCTGTCGCACGCTGGGCCTTGCGCTGGAATTGACTGCAAATTCAGCTACGTCCACCGCCCTATCATCTCACCTAAGTCAGCGCCTTCGCAGCCTGGAAAGCTCGGGCCGCAGTCAGGGAATGTGCGACACGACAAAATTGAATGAGAAAAAAAAGCCGCTGTGGAAACAGCGGCTTTTTTAAGGGCCGGCAAGCGCCGGAAAGAGGGGCTGTTATTAGAAGTTATATCGCCCACCGATCATGTACCGCGCGCCAGTCTGGGTGACGAACAACGTCTGGTTATCAGCTCGGCCACGAAGCCGCTGAATCTCATCCGTCACGTTGATCCCCTCGAGGAACAAGGTCAGGTTGTCGTTCACGTTGTAGTTGATGTTCAGGTCAAACTGGTCGTAGGCATCGGTATACACCGGATTCGGGAGGCCGGAAGGGTCGAATCGCCCGGACAGGAACTCATCACGCCAGTTCCAGGCGAGGCGGGCGCCCCACTTATCGGTCTCGTAGAATGCCACCAGGTTGGCCGAGTCGCTCAGTCCTTCAATCGCAAACTGGTCACCTCGGTCCGCGTTGTCGTAGCCGATGTTTGAGTCCACCACGGTGAAATTGGCCTGGGCCCCAAAGCCGGTTTCGCCAAACATGTGCTGCACCGACAGCTCCCAGCCGTCAATTTCCGCAGCCTGCTGGTTGGACGGCACCACGATATTAAACACCGTGGCCGGATCCTCGCCGGGAATGCCCGCGATGGTACCGATGGCGTTGCCGTTGGCATCTACACCGGTCTGGTTCACTTCCGGCGTATCGCCATAGTTCTCGAAGATGTAGTTGCGCACGTCCTGCAGATCCGTTCCTACGGCAGCCACCGCTTCGGCGAAACGGGCGCCCTGGCCCGGGTGAGGCAGGTCAAACGGCGTATCCTGGATCGTAGTGATACCGACGTAGTTGTCGATATCTTTACGGAAGTAGCTGACGGAAACATAGCTCTCTTCGTTGTAGTACCACTCAAACGAAAGATCGATGTTCTCCGATTCGAGCGGCAGCAGGCCGGGATCACCCTGGTTGCCCGTGCCGCCGTCAATCCGGATCAGCTGACTGATGGTCTGGCCACCCTGGATATCCCCCCAGCCCGGTCGGCCGATGGTCTCGGAGTAGCTGGCCCGAACCACCATGTCGTCCCGCGGCGAAACGTTGAAGTCGAGGTTCGGCAGCACGTAGTCGTAGCTGCCGTCCAGCGTGGTGAAAGCCGGGTCCGTGAACTGCACCGAAAATTCGTTCGGTGCGACCCACAGAATGCCGGTTGCCGTGGGCACCAGCGCGCTGGAAACGATGTCGGTTTCTTCGTAGCGCACGCCGACCGACAGGTTAGCGGGCATGTCGCCGATCTGGAACGACGTGTTGTACTGCAGGAAGGCGGCCAGCGAGTCTTCGTTGGTGCGCCGATCCGTATTGAAGTTGTCAGTCGCCAGGAAGCTGCTCGGATCGCCGCCGGCTACCGCGATACCGGCCTGTCGAACGGCGTCGAAATCCCAATCGAAGTAGTTGGGAAAAATGCTGGACGCACCGCCAATACCCGGCATGTTGTCAAACGCGCCGGCGACCGAACGGAGCTGGCCCCAGACCGCGTCGGGGTAGTCCGCCGGCGTACCAAAGCCGCCCCAGGAGTCGGTCTGCACATTGGAAAACGCGGAGCGGTTGTTCACCTCGGTGGCGAGGACGCCGAAGTCGAGGGACGACTCGTCGGCAAAGTAGAACTTTCCGGAGAGATTGGCCTGCTCTACTTCGGACCGCATAAAGCTGTTGCGGAAAGACCGGCCGGTCTGCAGAAACTGCGACGCATCCAGCGTGGTCTGCCCCGGGGGCAGGTCGACGCTGAGAATAGGAAAGTCGCCACTGAAATCTGCGGTGGTGGTACCCCTTGCAAAGGCACAGGCACCAATCACGGAGTTGGACCCCAGCGGGCTGTCGGCGCCCGACTCGGAGTCGGAATCGTGATAATCGAAGCTGAGCACCAGGTTGTCCGTGGCGTCCCACTCGAGGTTCAGACCGACCGAACCCAATTCGTTCACGGTGGCAAAGTCGGCTGCGCCGGAGCAGATGTCCGCAGTGGCCGGGTTGATCGTCTCGGAGTACACCAACGGCGAGGCCACCGGGCCATCGGTCCAGCTGGAGACGGACGGGCCGAAGTTGAACCAGGCGGAAAGCTCGCTGCGCTGCGTGGCCAGCTGGTTCTCGGCGTAGGTGTAGTCGAGGGTTGCGGTGAACTCGTCGATCGGCCGGAACTGGAAAGTCAGCTGACCGTTGGTCCGCTCCCGCTGGACTTCGTTAAAGCTGTAGACGAGATTCTGCGGGACCGAGTAGATGTCGGTGGCGGCTGGCCGGTTCGTGATGTTCTCGGAGCCCGGCGTACCTTCAAAGGGGATGGTGCCCCAGTTGGCTTCGTCACCGGCAAATGGCCGCCAGCCGTTGGCGACAGCTGCCTGGTTGAAGCCCAGGTTGCGATCCTGATAGCTCGCGGTGAGGGCCACTCCAAAAGTTTCGGCTTCGTTCAGCGTGCTGAAGATGCCTGAGATCTCAGGCGTGATCGAATCGCCGTCGCTGGTCGACTCGTCGTAAACGCCCTTGAGGCCGATGTTGGCGATGGTCCTGCGAGCGTCCAGCGGCCGGGTGGTCTTGATGTTGACCGTGGCGCCGATGCCGCCCGTGGGCAGGTCAGCCCGGGAAGTCTTTTTGATCTCTACCGCGGAGATGGCTTCTGAAGCGAGGTTGGCAAAGTCGAAGGCCCGAGAGCTGGAAGCGCCGGTGTCCTCAATTCGGGAAGCGGGCATCTGGCGACCGTTAAGAGTCACCAGGTTAAAGTCCGGACCGACGCCGCGAACCGTAACACGCTGGCCTTCACCGATGGCTGAGCGGTCGATGGACACGCCCGCAATCCGCTGCATGGATTCGGCGAGGTTGGTGTCCGGGAACTTGCCGATGTCTTCCGCCACGATGCCATCAACGATGCCCTGCGAGTCGCGCTTTAGGTTTCGCGAGGAAACCAGGCTGCCGCGAATTCCGGTGACAACCACTTCTTCAAGCTGATCGTCCTGAATGATGTTTGTTGGCTGCTGGTCGTTGTCTTCATCGTCCTGCGCGAAGACGGTGGTCGCGCTGGTGCCGCCGAGCGCCATGGCGATAGCGGTGGCGAGCGGAAGTGGGTGATTACGATGCTTTTTCATTCGGCAAATGCCTCTCGGGTCGAGCTTAAATACGCGCGCTGCAAGCGAAATGTAAGCGCTTTCATTGGCGGACATTACAATCGTTCTTTTGGATCGTCAACAGTTTCTTAACAAAATGTGCACACGGCCTAGATTCCCCCTATTTGTGTCGAAACCTCAGGGCAGGTGCGTCGAAGTTGGAAACGTTTTCAGCCGCCGCGGACCAGAGAGATTGACACCTGGCGGCGTCCACTTGAATTTAACTCATTGAAGACAAACACATTTATTGACGTCACCGGTACTTGACTCGGCGCATCTCAGGGTATCCAATGCCCGTCTGCTCCGGAGTCTTATGAAAAAGGCCACTTCTCTCGACATCGCGCATCTCGCGCGGGTTTCCCAATCAACGGTCTCCCGGGCGCTGCGCAACAGCCCGCTGGTGAATCCGGATACCCGGCGCCGGGTGCAGGACATCGCGCGCCAGCTGAACTACAAGGTCGACGTCAACGCGCGCAATTTGCGCTCCATGAAGACCAACACAATTGCGCTGCTGCTGTGCGAAGACCCCGGCGGCGGTGCGGCCCAGATCAACCCGTTTTTCCTGTCCATCCTGGGCAGCGTCGCCCACGCGGTGGCGCGCAGAGGCTACGACCTGCTCGTTTCTTTTCAGCAGCTCAGCGAAGACTGGCAGGCCGACTACGAACACGCCAACCGGGCCGACGGCATCATTTTGCTCGGCTACGGCAACTACAACGACTACCTCAAGAAGATCAGCGAGCTGGAGCAGGCGGAAGCGCACTTCATTACCTGGGGACCGGTGATCCCCGGCCAGCCCGGTTTGTTTATCGGCTGCGATAACCGTAAGGGCGGCTACCAGGCCACCGAGCGTCTCATCGCCGCGGGTCGTCGCCACATTGGGTTTGTCGGCGAAATATCCGACGGCTGCCCGGAGTTCCGGGACCGCTTTCGCGGGTACCGGCAAGCGCTGGAAGCGGCCGGGCTGAACGCCGACGCGGCGCTGCAGATCGACGGCGAGTCGTCTGAAAAGGACGGCCACCGGGCGGCGCTGCAGCTGCTTGAGTCCGGACGCCCCTTCGACGCGCTGGTTTGCGCCAGCGACCTGTTGGCCATCGGCGCGATCAGCGCCCTGCGCCACGCCGGCCATCGCGTGCCGGATGCCGTCTCCGTCATCGGCTTTGACGATATCCCAACGGCTGCTCACATGACGCCGGCCCTGACCACCGTGCGGCAGGACACGGTCGAGGCAGGCCAGGTTCTGGTGGAAAAGTTGCTGCAGCTGATTGCCGGCAAGCCGGTGGACTCGATGCTGCTGCCGACAGAGCTGATCGTTCGCGAGTCCTGCGGCGGACCCGCAGACCAGCGCTGAGCGTGCCGCGCGGCGTCAGATCCGCGGGATGCCGCCGGCTGCCTCCCGCAGCGCGGTTTTCAACGCTTCGTCCTGCACCGGTAGATCTCTGGTGAGCACCGTGGCGCCGTAGGCCGGCACCGAAATCTCCAGATCCCCGTTGACCCGCACCGTTCCGCCGCCGGTGGCGTTACGCCAGTTGCCGGCATCGACCATCTCCGCAAGCTGAAACGTCTCCGTTTCGGGGCCTTTGTTCAGCAGCACCAGCGCCGTTTGATTCACGCCATCTTGCTGTAGCACCCGCAGAAAAGCGGCCTGGTGCCCCTCAAATTGCAGGTTGACCTGCAGCCCCCGCTGCAGCGCGGGGCTGTCGCGACGCACCTGGGCAATCCGCTTCAGCTGACGGTAGATCCTGCCCTCACGAGCTTCGGCGATCCGTTCGGGGCCAAAGTAGTTACGGTTTCCTTTGTGCTCCGCGGCGCCGCTCATGAACGCCATTTCCGATCCGTAGTAGACCACCGGAAAGCCGCGGGAAGTGAACAGCCAGTTATTGGCGTTGATAAAGCCCGTTTCCGTAGCGTCCATGCGCGCCATGTCGTGGTTGTCGTAGAAAATGGCGAGCTTATAGGGGTTGTCGTAGACGCCGTCGGCGAGATGGAGGTAGCTGGTCAGGTCCGCAAAGCTGCTGTCCGGATTTTGAAAAACCTGCGTCATGGCCGCCTGGCCGGGAAAATCCAGCACGCTGATGTCGCCGTTCTCGAGCTTCATATGTTCCGCCAGCTTTTCTGCGTCAAACTGAAACCGCTCGCCGAACATGAAAACGCTGGGATCCACCTCGCGGATGCGGTCGGCAAACTGCTTCCAATAGGCGTGGGGCATGTGCCGAATCGTGTCGATGCGCAGCGCCGCTGCCCCCTGGTCAATCCACTTCAGGTAGGCCCCGACCATGTAGTCCAATACGGCCGGATTCGTGTCATCCAGATTGGAAAGCTCCGCCAGATCCCGCTCCCGGTGAAACCACTGGTGCAGCGGGTTGTCCGGATCGAGATCCTTGGGCTCAAGATTCTGATGATCAGCAAGCAGTTCGCCGCCGGCACCGTAGAGCTCACCGTAGCCGGGCTGATCCTCGGGCATGGAAAACGACGGCGAGCCGTGATTACACACGACGTCCAGCACGGTTTTCAGACCGTGGCGGGATTTAAGCTCCCGCGTCAGGTCGGCGAAG